>JBBRDQ010000033.1:0-30477 GCA_038203695.1 Chitinophagales bacterium | reverse complement strand
CCGTCATCGTCGGATTGCACTTTTTTGTCGGCAAGCGCATCGAACAGCTGCTCCATTTTGGAGCCGGGTTCAATGATTAACTTAAATGCGCCGCTGCTTTTGAGTTTAGTCTTGTTGAGTATCCCAACAAGTTCAACGAGGTCGCGCATTTTCAATAAGAAGGTGAAGACTGTTCATGGATAAGTGCTCTTTTAGGCATGCACGCGAACGGGCACCCCAGGATTAAAAATAAAAATACCGAACGCCGGGCGCCGGGAATGGATGCACAAATCGGGAAGGAATGAAGATGAGCGCGCTAATAAGAAGCGGCTAAAAAACGGCGTGTTTGTCGAAATATGGATTAAAAAAGCCGCTTAAAAGGGCTGCAAGAAGTGTTTAGTAATAACAAAGGTATTTTTTATATAATAAGAATCGCGCAATATGGCCTGCCTTTTTTCAAACATTATTTATTTAGGCAATAATCGCACCAAAATAGCGGAAATGTAGGCATTTTTCCAGTTTATGCTGACCTTTGCGATTTCAAGCCAATCGTTGCCCAACCATTTTCTAATACGACATGACAGTTAAAACCACCGCTCCTTTGGATGCACCGATTTTGGAACCTGCCACCCTACTCCACCTGTATGAGCAATTGGTAAAGCCACGCCTGATCGAAGAGAAAATGCTCAATTTGCTGCGGCAAGGGCGTATTTCCAAATGGTTTTCGGGTATCGGTCAAGAGGCCATTTCGGTGGGTGCGACCTGCGCGCTGTTGCCGGATGAAGTTGTTTTTACTATGCACCGCAACCTCGGCGTCTTCACGGCCCGCAACATGCCGCTGGACCGCCTGTTTTGCCAGTGGCAGGGCAAACGCCACGGTTATACCAAAGCGCGCGACCGCTCTTTTCATTTCGGCGCGATGGAACACCATATTGTAGGCATGATCTCGCACCTCGGTCCGCAACTTTCGCTGGCCGCCGGCGTGGCCATGGCGCACAAACTCCGCGAGGAAGGGCGCGTATCGCTCGCTTTTACCGGTGACGGTGCGACCAGTCAGGGTGAATTCCATGAAGCGCTGAATGTAGCCTCCGTCTGGAAACTGCCGGTTATTTTCCTGATCGAAAGCAATGGCTATGGCCTGAGTACGACCTCCGATGAACAATACGCCTGCGCCAGTCTGACCGATCGTGCGCTGGGTTACGGTATGCGCACCGCCAGTATCGACGGCAACAATATCGTCGAGGTGTACACCACCATCCAAAAAATAGCCGAAGAGATGCGCCGTGATCCGCAGCCATTTCTGCTGGAATGCCGCACGTTCCGGATGCGCGGCCACGAAGAAGCCAGCGGCATCAAATACGTACCAAAGGAACTGCTGGAAGAATGGGCCCAACGCGACCCGATCGAGCAGTTTGAGCGCCAATTACTGGCAGCAGGTATTTTGACCGAAACGCTCAAAACGCAATTGCAGCAAAAATACAAAAAAGCGATCCTGGAAGCCGTAGAAGTAATGTTCGACGAACCGGAACCGGTCGCCGACACGGCGGAAGAACTGCGCGATGTCTATGCCCCCGCACCGGCTGTACTACCGGCGGCCGCAGATACGCCGACCCAGGAGCTGCGTTTCATCGACGCTATATCTGCCGGTTTGCGCGAAGCGATGCTGCGGCATCCGGAGTTGGTGCTGATGGGTCAGGATATTGCCGATTATGGTGGCGTGTTTAAAATAACCCAGGGATTTACCGAAGAATTTGGCAAAAAACGCGTCCGCAATACACCGCTTTGCGAAAGCGCCATCGTGGGCATCGGACTCGGTCTGAGTTTGAAAGGCATCAAAAGCATGGTGGAAATGCAGTTTGCCGATTTTGTCACCTGCGGTTTTAACCAGATCATCAACAACCTGGCTAAATTGCACTGGCGCTGGGGACAAGTCGCCGACATGGTCATCCGCATGCCCACAGGCGGCGGTTCCGGTGCCGGGCCCTTCCATTCGCAGTCCAATGAGGCATGGTTTACCCATGTTCCCGGACTCAAAGTGGTGTATCCTTCCACCCCGGAAGATGCGAAAGGACTGCTGCTGGCGGCTTTTGAAGACCCAAATCCGGTCTTGTTTTTTGAACACAAAGCGCTCTACCGCAGCGCAAGCGGTATTGTGCCCGACGGCTTTTACACGACGGAAATCGGCAAAGCGCGGCAGGTACGCACGGGTACACAAGTAAGTATCCTGACCTACGGACTCGGCGTGCGCTGGGCGCAGCAAGCGGCCCTTGAAATGGACATCGACGCAGATATCGTAGACCTCCGGTCGCTTGTTCCGCTTGACTATGCGGCGATTACCAGTTCCGTGAAACGTACCAACCGCGTGCTGATTCTGCATGAAGATACCCTGTTCGGCGGGATCGGTGGTGAAATCGCCGCCTGGATCTCCGAGCATTTGTTCGAACACCTGGATGCGCCGGTTTTGCGCGCCGCCAGTCTCGATACACCGGTGCCGTTTGCGATTCCGCTGGAGCAAAACTTCTTTCCACTGGAGCGGATGAAGACCCAGTTGACCAAGTTATTGCAGTACTAATTGCTATGATATTTCATACCGCTTCTTTTCGTGTTAGCAACAGGATGGTGAGTGGAGGGGCAAAATGGGGGTTTTTCTAAGACCACAAGATGCGCGGTAAATCGAAGTGAAATACCAACAAACTAAAATAACATAGTACTGAACCGGCCAAAAAAGTGACTGGCAAGGTTTTTTATACGTCTGTAAAAGGTATCTGAAAATGGTTTCAGGCTGTTTTAGCCTGTATCCTGCCCGGCCGTTTACAACCTTATTATGTTAAAATACGCCGGTTTAGTGAAATAATTGGCCACATACTTGGATGGCTTGCATTTTGATGTACCTTTGTCCCGATTTAAACTGAATCAATACCGTATGGATTTCTTGGATCTTTTTTCCTTCCGTAAAAAGAAGGCTGCCCCCGCAGAAGAATACAAAAAAGCGACGCTTGACCAAATTGAAGCGGAAGAAACTGTGCTTGCCAAAGCGCAGATGGACCGCATCAATGGCGCGCGTGGCGGCACCAGCAAGACGTTCCTGAGTATCTCCGATATTCGGGACAGCATGGGCGGAACCATGCCATCGTAGTGGTTGCATAATCCGCGATTCCATTCAAAATCCTGGCACACGTCCATAATTGTAGGAAATATATCAAAAAAGCCTTTTAAGTTCGCGGACTTAAAAGGCTTTTTTTTTAATGGTTAATGTATAACGGTTAATGATTAATTCATCTACCCACCACGCATTAACCATTATACATTAATCATTATACATTAACCATTAACCATTAACCATTAAAAAAGTGGATTGGCTCGAAATAACTGCTTGTGTCTTGGGCGTGCTCAGCGTCTGGTTATTGGTGCGTCGCAATATATGGGCGTTTCCGATCGGTATTGTAATGGTGGCGCTGTACATCGTAATTTTTTACCGGGTGAAGTTGTATTCCGACATGGGCTTGCAGGTGATTTTTATCGTGTTGCAGGTGCAGGGCTGGTATGACTGGAGTCGGGGCGACCGCGCCGCTGACGACAAAATTGCCATTCGCCGGCTATCTTCCCGGCAGTGGATCTATACGGGTGTTACGCAAGTATTTGGTACTGTATTACTTGGCTATACCATGCACCGTCTTACCGATGCCGCCCTGCCGTGGCTGGATGCCTTCACCACTACCCTATCGCTGATCGCTCAATGGTGGATGAATAAGAAATACCTGGAAAACTGGACGCTTTGGATCCTCGTCGATGTGGTTTACCTGTACCAATACACGGTGAAGGACCTGTATCTGACTACCGGTTTATACGCCGTGTTCCTCGGCCTGGCGGCAATGGGCCATGTTGAATGGAAAAAGAAAGTAGCGGCACAGGCTGCAACCTAACTAACCCCTTATGTGCTAAAGTGGTATGCCTTATTGAATGATGATCAGCACCAGTCCGGCAAACGGCAGCATAAACATAAAGGCATCAAACCGGTCGAGCAAACCACCATGGCCGGGCAATAAGGTACCCGAGTCTTTTACGCCGAGACTGCGTTTGAGCATGCTTTCCACCAGGTCGCCGAAGGTGCCGAATATCCCGGCTACCGCGCCCAGTGCAATCCATTGGTTTATGGTGTAATCAGTTATCCAGAACGATAAACCCCACGCCATCAGCATCGTACAAATGATGCCGCCAACCGTACCTTCCCAGGTTTTTTTCGGAGAAATGCGCTCGAACAGTTTAGTTCTGCCGATCTGCGAACCGATCAGGTAGGCCATCGTATCGTTCGTCCATACCAGCCAGAGCAACCCGAATACGCGGTGCGGCTGATAGTACTCCTGCGCAGCGATCATTACCAGAAACAGATAGGGTAATCCGACGTAGACCAGTCCCATTAAATAGTAGCCGATATTGCGAAAGGGCTCTTTGGCGGCCAGGTATAATTCGCTCAGAAAAAACGCAACTGGTACGATAAAGATAAAGGCAATAAGCGCAATGAACCAGCCGGCGATGGGCAGCAGGTCGAGTACCTGACATACCATCATCGAAAAAAATGGATACGTGCCGACGGCGGTACCAATTATTCTCCGCAACAACCGGTGATCCTCGCCTACCGGCCACAGCAATCCGAACAACTCCCATAAAGAGCCCGCCGTCACGACCAGAAAAAGGGCGAAAAATGAATACTTCCCCCCGTAAATACCCGCCAGCATGGCGGCTGTAAAAAATACGGCGGTGATAAAACGCTGTTTCATTTTTCGTCGTTAGTTGGTTTTAAAACACGCATAATCAACTCAATACAATATAACGCAACCCATCACTCATAACTTCCTCCGCAGGATTGCGCGCTGAAATCCGCCCATCGGATACGTCTTCACTTCCGGGATATCTTCTTCGCCTTGTTTGGTATTGCCGGTGGTACTGACCGCCGCTTCCTTACCGGCGACTACTTCAAAAACCAGCGTATTCGCGTCGGTTTTTTCGTACGTACAAAGGATACGGTTGTTCTGCACCACAAACCAGCACAAAAATTTCGGGCCGTACAGATAACTCTCCATGCTGATCGAGTTCTTTTCATCCACTTTCCAGCGCCCCTTTTCAGGGGCTACCGGGACTAATTCGTAGGGCCGCCAGTCTTTGTCTTTGGAGCCATACACCATACCCCAGGTATAACGACCGGTAGTAGAAGTATCGATCGGGTGGATTTCCAACTGCATATTCACGGTATCCACCAGCCCTTTCTCGCCAAAAAGTTCGAGTTTTCCGGCCCAGGTACCCGCCCAGGAAGCCGGGAAAGCCAATGGAGCAGTGGTTTGAGCGGCCAGTTGAAAGCCAAATAACAGCAAGAAAAAGGGGACGTATTTTTGCATAACGATCGTTGATGGCAGGTAATAGTGGCAAAAGTAAGCAAGAAAGCGTATTTGCTATTCCATTCGCTGAATAAACGCATCCAGCGCCTTCGCATAATTTGCGCCGCCGACCGCCCATAAATTGTGGTGACCGGCACCATGCACGGTATACCACTGTTTATCGGTGGCCGCGAGATTCTCCCAGTTTTTACGGCCCAGGTCAAATGGAATACGCTCGTCGGCGTCTCCGTGCGCCATAAAAATGGGTTGACGGACGGATTTTGCCGCGTCGCAGGGACGGATGGTATACGGATCAAAATGGGCCAGGACGGCCGATTTGTCGAGCGTATGGTGCGCCAGCCACGGACTGCGGATGCCGAAATAATTCACGCCGTATTGTTCGACTACCGCTTCCAGCGTATTGAAGGTGCTTTCGATAATGCCGAATTGCAGGCGTGGATCGTTGGCGAGACATTGGAGCGCAATTGCACCGCCGAGTGAATTGCCAAGAATACCGATTTTCTGCCCGGGATTGCGCGCAAGTAACGTATCGACCAAAATCGAAATATCGCTTTTTTCATGCACCCCGAAGGTGCAGTACGTCCCTTCGCTTTCCCCATGTGCGCGCATATCGATCAAAACCACATTGAGGTGCAAGCGGTGAAATGCCTCGGCAGCCGGCAGGAAAAATTCTTTGCAACTGCTGATACCATGCACCATGATCAGGGTGGTCGTGGATTTATCTGTGGATGCGGCAGGAATGTACAGCGCTTTTAACGACAGGCTATCCGCGGTATGAATCGTCAGCGGCGTAGCCGTAAGCCCATAATCGGCGGCCTGTGCGCCCCGTGGAATGCGCCACATGGCAGCCGTTGGGTGCTGGCGCAGGGGTTTGATCGGCCAGTACGGCAATAAATTTTCAATACCGTACCAGATGAGTAACCCGGCCAGCAACAGGCCCACTGCCAGCAACCGGCCGAGGCGGCGCAACCATTTTTTATAGTTGATGGTCATGGTTTACACCTTTGAAAACACGCGGAAATAATCGATCGGAATTTGTCCTTCAAAAAAGGCTTTGCCAACGATCGCACCCGCGCAACCAATCGCGGTCAGTTCTTCCAGATCGGCTACGCTGCTGACGCCGCCACTGGCAACTAATTGTAAATCAGGGAATTCTGCAATAAGATCGCTGTACAGTTCCTTGGCCGGACCGGAGAGTTCGCCGTCGCGGGCAATATCGGTTACCGACATATTGCGGATGCCGAGGCTTTGCATTTTACGAATAAAATCGGACACCGTAATTTCGGTCTGGTCTTTCCAGCCATGTACCGCCACGCGGCGATCGCGCACATCTGCGCCGACCAGGAATTTGTCGGGACCAAATTTTTCGACCCAAGCACTGAATTCGTCCTGCGCCAGCACTGCTACACTGCCCACGGAAAAAAGCATAGCACCGGCATCCCAGACCTGTTTTAAGGAGGGGATACTGCGCAGGCCGCCGCCGTAATCGATTTGCAACCGGGTGCGGGCCGCTACCTGGGTTAGAATGTGCAGATTGGCCGGACGCCCCGTGCGGGCACCATCGAGATCCACCATGTGCAGGCGGCGGATACCGGCATTTTCCAGCCGGTAGGCCAGTTCTAAAGGGTCGGCAGGGTACTCGGTTTTTTGCTCAAAATCGCCCTGGCGAAGTCGTACAAGTTTGCCGTCGAGTAAATCGAAAGACGGGATAATTTCCATGTGTTGTGGTTAGGCTATAAAAAATTGAACAGGCGCTGTTCTTAAACGGCCGCAAATTACAAAGGTTCTACCAAAAACGGCCTCCCCGCACATTTGCGAGAAGGCCGTTACCGTCACGGATGATTAGTCTGCATCTCGACTTTTCGAAACGCGGAGAAATCTGCTTATTGAAAAGAGCAATATTCTTAGATTGCTTTCGCGGGAGTGCGTACGCACCTCGACTTTTCGAAGCACGCACGAACCCGCTTTATTGAAAAGAGCAACTATTTTACCTGGGCACCTTTCGAGCGGTGGGTCGTATGCACTCCGACTTTTCGAAGTACATACGGTCCGCTTTATTGAAAAGAGCAACTATTTCTTATTTTGGGGGTGGCAGTGTGGAGGGGTGCACGCACTCCGGTTTCGAAGTGCGCACGGTCCTCCATATAATATTGAGCAACTATATTCCTTCAGCGCTTTGCAGGCGGTGGTTCGTACGCACCCCGACTTTTCGGGGCGCGTACGGGCCGCTTTATTGAAAAGAGCAACTATTTCATTTGAATCATTTTGCGCGTGGCGCTGTCGTGTTCCGTCTCCAGGGTGTAATACAACATGCCGGAAGTATTCAGCAGGGCGCGTTCTATGGTAATAGTGTTGTACCCTTTCGCGTAGTCTCCTTTTTGCGCGTACACCTGGCGACCTGATTCGTCGAAGATGCGCAGCGTGGCTTCCGTCGATTCGGGCAGGTGGAATCCAACCATCGTTTTGTTGACAAAAGGATTGGGCTGGTTCTGGTACAATTCGAAACCTACGCCGGAGATCGTACTGCCATTTTCACTGTTGAAGCGGAACGCTACGTCCAGTTTATCCATGCCTTTCGACGCTTCGGCTACCGTATAGGCTTCGGCTTTGGTGATGCGGCTGGATACAGCCAGCATAGCGCTCAATTGACCGGCTTTGGTGGCGTGAAATTTCACCGCAAACGTGCCTTTCCCTTTGCCATCCCAACTGGTGGTAATGGCTTTATCGCCGGGCAATACCGCAAAGTTTTCGTTGCCCATGTGCTCACCCGGGGTCACTTCCAGTACCTGTAAGTCCGTGTAATTCAAGGTAAACTGATACCCTGCAACCGCTTGGGCCGCGTCGAACTGCACCACGATATCATCGCCGGCAGCTACTGCGCGATCAGTTACATCGAACAACAACGTACCCGTGCTGCGATCTTCGGTCGTCAGCAGACTATTCGCTACCGCATTGCCGTTGATATCGCCTACTTTGACCGCCACGAAATTCTCGTCCATGGCACTGGCCTGGAGTTGCGCGACCGTTTTGTTTTCCGGGAACGGCGTCTGCCAGGGATTTTCAGGATTCGGGAACGTAAATCCTTTATCCACAAAGCGCCAGGACGTATTGTTGGGCAATTCTGTGTACACTCCAAGGACGAGTTTACGCAACTCTACAATGTCGTAGGTGGTAATCGACCCGCTGCGGTTTACGTCGGCGGCAATTATTTTATACGGCGTGCCCAACGGCTCGATACCCAGAATGTGCTTGCTGATCAGCACCAGGTCGAAGGTGGAAACCCCGTTGATATGGTTGTCGTCTTTCGTTGGCGTCACCGTCAGGTTGGCAAAAAGTGGCACCGCATTGTTGAATTTGTACGTTCCGTCCAGCGTAGTCATACCTACGCGGCTGAAATCCGGCCCGGCCGGGTTTTGTCCCGCTATCTCCACCCCGGCTTCTTCCAGTCCCAGGTTCATTTCCGTTTTCAGGGCACCGGCCACCGTAGCCATCCCGGTTGAATTGGGACAGTTACCCAGATTATCTTGAATAATAATGTACGTTTCACAATAATCAGCATTGCCGGCCGCATCGATGGCCCATAACTCGACGGGTTGGGTGCCGACCTCATTGCAGAAGAAAGTGACACTGGTTTGCGGCATTCCGTTAGCCAGCAGCGGGAATCCGGTACCGGTACCGCTTTTGCGAATACCGAATTTCAGGTAATCGAGTAAGGTGCAGTTGTCGACGGCCTGCAACAGGAAATCACTGGTGTACAACGTAATACCTGTAGGCATTACGTTGGCACTCAAGCCGTTAATACATACCACCGTCGGCGCTTTGCAGTCTTTTATGACAAATGTGTACTCGCAGGTACTCTCATTACCGCAACCATCTGATACGATCCACTTGATTTTGTGCGTACCGTATGGCAATTCCGGAATGGTGTAATTGCCCTGGTTTTGCAGGGTATTCCAGCGGACACTACCCGTCAGGTTGTTGCCAACTTTGGTCGTTTGCAGCGCAAACCGATATTTATCACCCAGCGGCACCGGGCGTTCATCGAAGCCGCGGTTGATGCCCCCCAGATAGTTCGCCGTATTGGCATTATCATAACGGACCACGTTGGCATCCGGCAGGTTCGCACTGTTGACCACGGTTTCCATGGTTCCGTTCTGATCCAGGTCGAGGAACAACAGGTAGCGGATATTGATATTCGCACCGGAGCAGGCATCGGTTGCCGAGATACTCAGATCCGCCAGTCCCTCACATAAGTCGTGGCTTTGGTTAGCGCCATCGAACCAATACAGTTCATTCCACAGCTGCGGATTGTTCGGCGTAAGATCGCAGAATTGAACCGGACTGGCGGGGCAGTTGATCACCGGTTTTTGTGCGTCGATTACTTTGATAATCTGTTTGTATACGTAACAGTTGGCGTTGGCATTCTGTCCGTTGTCCCAGAAAGTCGCGTAATTGGTCAGGTTCGCATCGGTCGGATTGACGCGGATGGAAGAGGGTGCCCAGGCGCCGATGGTACCGGATTTAGAGACGGTCGGGCCCGGCAGATTCAGGGCGCTGCTGCTGTTCGAGTTCGGCGTCGGGTTCGGGATCACGATACACGTCCCTTGCGGGTTGTACGTACACCAGTTGATGACTTTCCAGGTGCGCTCCAGTTTATAACAGGCATCCGGCACCACGGTAAACAGTTCGTCGCTATACGATACGCCCAGCAATTCGCAGTTTTCACCATAAAATTCCGGCTGGCCAAAGGTGCCCGTTCCGTCGCAGGTCGTAAGAATTTTATCATCCGGGAACTTGATGAAATAATCCTGGGTGTAATTCACTATCACGCGCTGGGTACACTGGCTCGAGAACCCATGACAGTCGAACGAGCGGAAGGTGCGTATAATGGTCCCTTTATTACAAACCGTATCGAACTGGCTGTAATTGACCGAATGCGTCAATCCTTTCATGCCCTGGTACGACTTGGTCGAGTCCAGACAACAGTTGTCATACACGACCGCTTTGCCGTAAGACCAAAGTGACGGGTCGAAATTTTCACAACTGACCGTCACATTGAGCGGCGGTTCGCAGGCTGGTTTGAGTTTATCCTGGACCTGTACTTTGATCGTACATTCGTTGTAAATCTGCGTACCATCGGGGTACATCGCAATATTGCCGTCGTAATCCAGCTGGTATACCCGCAGCGTTACCTCTTGCACCGTGCCGACTTCGCAGCAATAGAACTTGATCGAATCCCCTTCATTGGTCGCCAGATCGAATTCGCTGACCGCATCCGCTACGCCATCGTTACAATTCGGGTGGCCGTTCAACGGATTGAGCGCCAGGATACAGGGAGAGTACGGCATGTTGCGCCGGATGGTAAATTTGATCGCGCTGCAATTGTCGTACGAACCCTGATCGAAAGACTTTGCTCTGACCCAGGTAACACCGCCGAATTCACAGCCGTTTGCACTGGTCGTATAACAGTCCTGCGGGTCGTCCAGACCAATCGCAACCGTGGTCTGTTCGGTGCAGGTAGGTACCGGCGGCGAGAAGTCGCTGACGGTAACCGTGAAGGAAACCGTGCCCGTATTGCCACAGTCGTCTACTGCCGTGTACGTTATAATATGGGTTCCGGCAGGCAGACAAGGTGAATTGCCCAACACGCCCAGGGTATCCGGAATGGACAGGTTATTGCCGGGGAACGTGGTCAAATTACCGGTAACATTATATACATCCGTAATACTCTGGTTGAATTGATCCACGATTTCTATCTGTGCACTGATTCCACTGATGCGCGAGCAGCCGTCCGAAATCATAGCCTTCGGCAAAGGCACGGTGCCACAGCAGGCAAACGGATCCGTGGTGACCGTAATATTGGCTTGCGGCTGAATCGTCGGTGCCTGGGTATCCTGTACGCGGATCAGTTGCTGGTGCGTAATGATCACACCGGCACAAGGATCTACTACATTCCAGGTCCGGCGGATGTTGTACGAACCGTCGCATACCCAGACGGTCTGGTCTTCCGATTCGATATCCAGGATACAGGAGTTCGGCACGCCAAAAACAAGCGGGGTACCTATCAGGCCCTGGGCGGTGATCCAGTCGACGGTCGGGAATACATTCGCCAGGCAATCGAAGGCCGGCGCGGCAATGCCGTCGTAATTGGGCGGGAAAACCACGTCGGCCAGTGTCGGACGAATGGTATTGATCGTCTGTATGCACACCGCTGTATTGCCCGCTGCATCGCGAGCCAGCCAGCGGCGTTTGATGGTGCTGAAGTAATCGGTATTGCAGTTGTTTTGGGTAACTACATCGCTGTAACTCAGGGTTACGGCCGTGCAATCGTCCATTAAACCAGCCGGAACGCTGTAGGTATTCGCATTGATGGCCGTCAAGGGCGGCAACGTGAGCCCGTTCGGGAAACCGGCCGAGAAATTGGCAGCAACGTTGACGTACAATTCCGCAATTTCAATATTGCAAACATCATTGAAGCCATTCAGGTCGGAAATCCGGATTTTCCAGTTGCCGTTGGCGGGCTGTCCGTCAAAACTGCTCAAAGAACCCACGCCAAAGGGAATCTGGGCGCGTTTATCCATCGTGTAATTCGGACAGGCCACCAGACTGGCACCTTCGTCATCGAGGCGCACCAGTATAGTACTTCCAAAACAACCGCCCACCTGATTCCAGACATTGACGATGGTGCCGGAAGGGCTCTCGATCTGCATGCGCAGGTTGCTGTTGAAACCATCGCCGCTTATTTTGGTGCGGAAATCCACATCGTTTACCGTTGCTCCAGCCGGCGCATCTACCGGAATAATAAACTCACGGGTCTGAAAATCCACCAGGCTGGCCGGCAAATTACTGGCGCCGTAACGCAGGGTCGCATTGGCCACTTTGGAGAACGCGGGATCGGTCGGGAAACTGCACGGCAATAAGGTGGTGATCGGCGGACAAACCAGCTTCGGCGGTACGTTGTCCTGAATTTTTACATCGCCAAAACACTTGTTCCCGGTAATCGGATCCGTCACGCGAATGCGGTAGGTTTTACCGATATCTGCGGCACCGACCTGGGCCGGCACCCATGGACCATTGCCGAATGGTGCCGTTTTATCCAGTTCTAATACGTAAATACTGTAACAGCGATAACCGCCGCCTTCCAGAATATCGTCTGCGCCGATGGTCGTAAAACAACCGTCGCCCAGGGCAATCGTCAATAAATCATTGCAAGTGAGGCTCAGGATCGGGTTCGGATTGTCGATCACGGTCACTTTAAAGGAACAGGTAGCCGTATTGCCGGAAGCATCGGTGCATCTGAACGTATTGAGGGTCTCGCCCAGCGGGAAAAACGCACCCGATTGCAGGCCAAGGAGTTGGGTGCCAGGCATTTGGGTAGTCTGGTAATTTACATACCCATTATATGCCCGCGACGTAAATGTAGCGGCAAACGGATAGCCCTTGCCGGCCCCCGGATTGGAAGCCACACGCAATTTTCCATCGTCGAACTGCCGTGCAATGCCCGCACCCGTACCGGTGTAGTTCATCGGCTGACCAGTTTTCGACGTCAGGTAAATACCCATTGATTGTCCGGGATACAGCAAAATACCAAACCCGTTAACGGCAGTCCCAGCGCCCGGTCCGGTCGAAGTGACCGTTTGCGTACCCGCCAGGGTCCAGGCGGCGGAATTGGTCGCGTTACCCTGCCAGGTGCTGGCGGAGGTGGTGTAATATACTTCCATCGGCCAGGTGCCCGCGTCGAGCGAAGGACCAAACTGCGATAGCGTGATCGGCAATGGGCTCAGGTTAACGACGTCGAACATCACCCCGGCGTCGCCATTATCGAAGTCGATTGGATGGGTGATCGTGCCGATGCCGGGAAACGGGCAGTTATCGGTACACGTCACGGTATAGTTATAACTCTGCGAGCAAAGTCCGTCGACCAGCGTCAGGGTGACATTCGACGGGCAATTCAGAATCGGCGGTGTATCATCATTGACCGTAATAATTTGCGTAGCGGAAGCGATCAGGCCAAGTCCGCAAGGGTCTACAAGTTCCCAGGAGATCACATTCGTGCCTTTGGGTGCCTGGATCGAGGTAAAACCGTTGGTCGTAATAATCGTCGCCGCACCACCATTGATGCGGTACTGCAGTTGATAACTGGTGTTGCAACCGCCGGGTGAGAAGGTCGGCAGCGGGGTGGTTACGGCGGCAAAACAGGTGGTAGATGCTGCCCCCGTAGTTACGGTCATGGCAGCAGGAGCCGTCATCGCGCACGCAACGATCGGTATTTGCGACACGATCGCTGCCCAGCCTGGAAACGGGTTGGACCCATCCGACCGGAACCGAAACGTGAGCGCTTCGGCGGCATTGACGCCCACGGCAGCAATACCAGTATTGGCGGTAATAATGCCGGGGCTTTGCGATTGCCAGTTGCCGGCAGGGAAAAGCGTGCCGGTCACCCCGTTTGGTCCGGTCAACTGGTTGGTGCCAACGGTATTGCTGTTGTAAATATAGAAAGCATCCCAGCCGACTTCCAATGAAAACATGGTGAAGCGGGCCTGAACGCGGTGGGTTGCTGGATTGGAGGGAGCAAATGTGACATTTGCGTCCGTGTTGTTGCTGTAATTGTTGTCCTGTCCGCCGCTATCGTAAAAATTGAAGTAGCAGTTTGCGGGAGGGGCAATGGTGAATGGGCTGCCCACGGTACTGCCGTTGGCGGCCATATTGACGTTCGTCTGTGCGAGGAGCTGTCCCGCGCACAAACACAGCAGGCTGAAGGCCAGACCTACTATCTGATTAAAGTTGCGCTCTTTCATGAAGAATCAGAATTTGTTATTATTATTGATTTAAAAGAAATAGTTCCAGGGGACGCGGGAAAGATTACTCGGTGAGTTGCAAGCGGACCTCTTCGTACAGGGCGCGTAACACGACTTTAGAGGTGTAGGCGACTTCCTTGGCACCACCGAGGGTAGCCGCTTCCGTGAGGCTGCGTTCCATAGCCAGGTTTACGGCGGCACCCTGTTCGAGTTGCGCGACGATGGCTTTGTAGTAGATCACGCGGCGTAAGGCGTTTTCATACAAAGGCGTCCCTTCGGTAAAACCCGGCAGCTGCTGGTGGACCTGCATGATGTCTGTTTTGAGTACCGCCATGGCTTCCGTTGGATCGAGCCAATTGTACTGTTGTTCGGATTGTCCGCTGGTCATTTGCGCCTGGAGTGGCACGTGCAAAAGAAGACAGGCGAAAAGGCAGATCATGGGTACGAGTGTGGCAAACACCCGTTTTTTTGTTGCTTTTTTCATTGTTTTATTAAAATTAAGTGTTAAAAAAAATCCAGGTTTGGGTTTAGCGGTTTACAAAAAAACCTGCGTCAACGCAGGGTAATACATCGTGTAAAATGCCGGCGTCTTTCGGGTAATTTCGTTGACCTAAGACCTCGGAGCGATCCAATATTTGTACCAGACCTCGGAGAGGTCTAACGTTTGTAGAAATCATTGACAATCATCATTACCAGACCTCGGAGCGATCCAACGTTTGTAGAAATCATTGACAACCATTATTACCAGACCTCGGAGCGATCCAACGTTTGTAGAAACCATTGACAACCATCATTATCAGACCTCGGAGAGGTCTAACGTTTGTAGAAACCATTGACAATCATCATTATCAGACCTCGGAGAGGTCTAACGTTTGTACGGCAACCTCGCTATTATCTAACGTTAGACCTCTCCGAGGTCAAATAACGAACGCCCGACCAAGGCTACAAACATTAGACCGCTCCGAGGCCGAAATTCTTACGTCAACGACATTGGGTTTGCGGGGCACTTTATACGATGATATCTTCGGCGATCGCATAACTGGATGCGACCGGTTGATGGCGGAGTGAATGTTGCATATACGGGTGTGTTAAAGCGATTAGTATCAAAAGCGCCAGATCGTGGCAGGCTGATGGGAACACTCCTTTGTGTACCCGGCCACCATCCGGCGCTGTTTGTAAAAAAGGATTATTGGAATTCAATGTGGTAATTACCGTCCAGTTCCTTTACAGGATAGATCCCCGGACGTAGTGTATGGATCGTTAGTTTCAACTTCTGTACAATGTTCCGCGGCAGCGGGCAGGGCTCGTTGAGCACCAGTTGTGCGTGGCGCAGGTGATTGCGTACGATATTCACGCACAGCAATTCTCTGACCAGTAACAAGGTGGCGCCCCGGCCGTTTTCACCGGCGGACAAGGCGGCGACGGTTGCCCGGCAGCGGGCCGGTTGGGTGCGGCGACTGAGGTTGTTGTGGGCGCTGATTTTGCAAACCCCGGTCCCCCGGCAATTCGCAGCCGGCGAACCGAACACCACGTCGCAGTACAGTACTTTTTGCGTATCGCGTCCCTGTTGCGGCGCAAAGGCACTGTGTAAAAAACCGAATCGTTTGTCCGGCATGGAAGCCGGTTTGACTGCATAGTTTTCCATAAAAATAATATGTTTTGAAAATGATGGAAATCTGTTGGCGAACTTACCTTACACGCCGATCAGATCGAGACCGGTGATGTTGGAAGCAGCAGTGAAAGCAGATGGGAACGCGATTAGATTTTTCATGACTTGTCGTTGTTTTTTTTCTTATTGACAGGTCAAAAGTCAGGCAGCACACCCCCCTACGGAAGGACACTAAACAGGGCTTCATCGCCCAGTACATTTTGGGTCAATTTTCCGGTTTTAAATCGCTATATATTGATTATCAGTTTTTTATGAAAAACGAGAATAAAGCGGACAAACAGATTTATCGCTTTTGGCGGGCCAAATCGAGCCGGTTTTCAGGCCCTGAAACCATAAAAAAAGCCCCGTTCCAACCTCTCTTGGAAGGCGGACGGGGCTTTTGATGGAGGAAATACACGCGCTGGTTACCCGGATTCCCAGGCTTTGATCAGGAACGCCAGCCGCAGGTAATGTATATTCCATATTCATTTCACCCAAAACCAAAACACCTTTCTACTTTTATCCCCCGGTTCTCACGGGCACTTACACATTAACCGTTAATCATTATCCATTATCCATTATCCATTAATCATTATCCATTATGATAGCACACAATCCCCAGCGCTGGTTCAGCGACCCGTTTCGCTTTCACCGCTCCGACACCCTGCGGCGGCTCTTTCCGTACATTATAATGGTGTGTATGTATGCGTGGCTAATCGCGTGGCTGGAACTGGATTACTGGAAACTGAGTGAGAGCAGCAAGATTCGCAATATATCGCTCATGCACACGCTGCTGGGTTTTGTGATCTCTTTTACCCTGGTGTTCCGCACCAATACCGCCTACGAACGCTGGTGGGAGGGCCGCAAACTCTGGGGTACGCTGGTGAACAACAGTCGCAACCTGGCCATGAAACTGGCCGCTATCCTGCCGGAAGATGATCCCGATCGCGTGTTTTTTCGCAACATCATTCCAGCCTACGCTTTTGCGTTGAAAAATCACCTGCGCAGTGAAGACACGCGGGTGGAATTATTCGGTGACCTGTCGCCAGCGTTGCAGCAGCACCTCGATATAGAAAAACACGTACCCAATCAGGTGGCCGCCCTTATGTACAAACGCATCCAGTCCATGCTGACAGCGCAGAAAATAACCGATACCCAGGTACTTTTTCTAAATGGCGAACTGCAAGCCTTTACCGATGTCTGTGGTGCCTGCGAACGCATCAAAAACACCCCGATCCCGTATTCGTACAGCGTTTTCATCAAAAAATTTGTCACCATTTACATCGCTACCCTACCCTTTGGCTATGTTTTCAATCTCGGGTATTACGTAGTGCCGATGGTCGGTTTCATCTTCTATGTCCTCACCAGTCTCGAACTGATCGCCGAGGAGATCGAAGAGCCGTTTGGCGGCGATGAGAATGACCTGCCGTTGGGTCGGTTGGCGAATAATATCAGGGCGCATATTGATGAGGTGATATAAGCGGGGGTACTTATCCTCAAAAAATCTACTTTTGAGCCTTCACGTACCTAAAAGGAAAACCGATGAACGAACCCATCATCCCTGTCAAGGTCGCTTTAGTGGACGACCAGGAGCTTTTTATGGAAAGCCTTACCGCCTTATTTGGCAATACCCACGGTCAGGTGGAAGTGCTGTGGACCGCCCGCAGTGGAGAAGAAGCACTGCTCAAGGCGCAGGAACAGCCGCCCGAGGTAGTCTTGCTCGATTACTTTTTTAAAGGAAAAAATCTTGATGGCGGCGAAACCTGCCGCTTGTTGCGCGCTGCTTATCCTGACCTGAAGGTGCTGATCCTCAGCGTGAGTTGTGATCTTTCTGTCATCCGCGAATCCCTGCAAAAAGGAGCGTTGGGCTACGCTTCCAAGGAGATCAGCAAAAGTGAGTTGTTGCGCGGCATTCAAGCGGTCGCGCAGGGCGATTTTTTCCTCGATCAGACGGTGTTGCGCGAAGTCGTGCGGCTGGTTTCCATGCCGGTTGGCCGCAAACAGTCCGATGGATTACCTACCCCGACCGCCCGCGAATTGGATGTGGCACGGCTCTACGCCAAAGGTCTGAAAATCAGCGACATAGCCACCCACCTTTTCATCAGCGACGACACCGTAGAAAGCCATATCAAAAACCTGCGTTCTAAAACCGGCGCTTCCAGCCGTTATGAGGTGGGTGAATATTTGACGAAACATGTTTTGTGGGAGTAAGCATAGGCTTGAACTTCGTTTTTTAAATAATATCCGCATTCCTCACTCCATCAGTTCCAGGCTCACAAATGTCCCTCGCCCGACCCGTGCGTCGAGGTGCAGATGACCGCGCAATACTTCGGCGCGGGCGCGGATGTTGGCCAGGCCGATGCCTTGGTTGGCCGCCTGGTCCTGCGGATCGAATCCCTGTCCGTCATCTTCTACCGTAAGGAGCAAATTACCCTGGTTGTCAAGGAGTTGCACGGTAACGGTGCGAGCGTTCGCATGTTTCAGCACATTACCCAGCAATTCTTGCACGATCCGGTACAGGTGAATTTGCGAGACCGCACTGATCTTTTCCAGTGGATAGTTGGTATATAATTGCACCTCTAAACCGGGCATCCGTTGACTGAGGTCTTCCAGGGCCGCAAGCAGTCCCTTTTTTTCCAGCGCTTTCGACATCAGATCATGTGAAATGTCGCGCAGTTCCCGGTAGGTCATTTCCAGATCGCTGGCCAGACCGGCGATCTGCATTGCCAAACTTGGCTGGGCCGATAAGTCTTCGCGCAGCATATCCATTCGCATATTGATGGCGGCCAGGTTGACACAAGCGCCGTCGTGTAGGTCGCGAGCGATGCGTTTGCGCTCGTTTTCCGCCCCGAGGACCAGCGCATTCAGTCCCTGTTCTTTCATGCGTGCCAGCCGGAGTTGCGCCCGTTGGTCTTTGTCGAGCAGGCGCAGGTATTTGCGGACAGAAAAATTAAAAACTAGCAGCATTTCCAGAAAAAAAAACGCAATTACCGTGTCCTGCACAAAGAAAGTTGTGGTATAACCAAGGTAATTGACGCCACGCGCTACCAGATCGCCACTGCCATAACCGAGGTCCAAATATTGCAGTGAAGTCGTGGCGAGACCGACAAAATCCAGCACAACCACCACAAAAAACCAGGAAGCCCGTCGGCGGCGCAGGTAGAACATTTCGCGCAGCGCCCATCCCAGCATCAGCAGGCTGAAAAGCATCAAAAATCCGAAATAAATATTCAATACCCCGCCTACGAATACCCGCGGAAGCAGCGCATGAACGGCCTGCAACAATGCCGTGAGCAAAAATACCCACAATGTCAACTGGGTCAGCCGGTTAAAACGCGGGGCCGTCTTGTGCAGATCAAAATACAGGCGAAAAAACTGGATGCCACAGATCAAGCGCAGGTTGTTGAGTACTGCCGGTACGATAAATTGTAAATGCGGCGATTCGGGCCAAAAATAGCGGAATCCCAACCCTAAATGTGCGGGAATAAATAATCCGGTCAGCAAAACGTAGGCAAAATAATACCACTGAAAATACTGCCGGGAAATGGTGATCAAAATGGACGTGAACAACAGGAACAAAATGCAGAACACGAAAAAAATGGTCATCAGGATATCCTCAAACCGCTGCTGTTCATAAAGGCGGTACCCTTTGTCCCAACATAAAATCCGCATATTAAGTGGATAATCGGGCGCGATCGCGCAATAAAACCAAGCCGAATCGCCGGGATTCACCGTGGCCGGAAACATGAAATTGCGGTGCGGTATCCTGCGCTGCCAATACGGATAGCGCGTACCGGTCGTCTCTGTGTCGACGGTCTGGCCGGCATTGTTGACCTGAAAGAAAGTGATCTCCGTGATAAATGGGTTGACTAATTCGATCAGAAAATCGCGGCGGTGGCTTTGATTGACGATCCGAAAACGCAACCACAAGGTTTCGCGCTCGTAACCAAAATTGCAGCAGTTGTTTTTGGGCGTTTGAAAAGCGCTGTCCGGCAAGGCGACCACTTCTTCCAGGGCATGGTAACCGGCCTTTTTATCCATAAACTGGACTTCCTTGCGCAGCAATTGCCAGGGAGACTGGGAGATCATCCGGCCGTTTTCCCACACCGAATCAACCAGTACCAACGGGGGCGTACGCTGTCCGGCTGCGGTTTGCGCAGATAATAACAGACTGATGAATAGTATTTTAACGGCGTAGTTATCCATTCTTTACCTTGTTCCAAAGATGCGGACTACCCAAACGCAAGCGCCTTAAGCGGGCTTTAGGGTGAAGGTAAAAAAGTATTTTATACCGTTGACCTCTGAAATTAATGTCCGGAAACGCAACGTACTTTCGGTCAATTCTACTATTTCTGCTTCCGTGATTGTCGACCCTATATCTGGCGTAATGGTCAGTACGGTTTCGTCGCTGTTGAATGACCAGATACCGAAAATTATTTGTGGGTCTGTGGCATTGCAACGGCTCGCTCCTTCATGGGTCGTATACGTACCATCGGGTTCCAGGCAGGACACATTGTCCTTGGAGCACGCGTCCTGCTGGGCGTATATGTCCGTGACGGAAGTCCCATTTACATCGATGGCCGGATCAGAGGTAATGCCGGTAATGATCCAGCAATGATCGGTAAGCAGGGCTGTTCTGGATTTGTCTTTATGGCACGATGCCAGGGCTAACAAGGCGACAAGCGCAAAAAAAGTCTTTTTCATGTTGTTTCGTTTTAGTGAAAACCTGCTGCAAAAATCGGGCGACCTGCCGCATTCATAAGTCCCCGTAAGCCGTGATCTTTTAAAAATCACCTTCTCCCGGAAATCCGGGATTGTGGCCTCCCGCCTTTTTGCTACAACCGTGATTTTGGAAAAATCCCCTTTTTCGGGGTTCCCGGTGCAGGTCTGTTGCGGGACTTTTGTGCTATCAATCTACAAAAAGAATTGTGCCAGTACCGTCTGCTTTACCAAATCTTTTTACCTGTATTTCTTCACTAGACCGGCAGATAATTGACTTTTCTTGAAAATTTTTCCTGAAAAATGGTCAAATATCTCCATCTGCCGGTTACAAAATTTGAAAACAATGCGATCGACCATCTTTTACTGCATGCTGTTTTTTGCGCTGCCTGGTTTCGCGCAGCCCCTGTTTAAAGTGCCCAAACCAACCTGTTCTTCGGTCCAACTGACCGAACTAACCCCGAACATTTACCAATCGTACCATTGGGATTTTGGCAATGGCGTGACGGCCGATACCTACACGCCGCCGGTGGTCCAATACGCTACGACAGGCAATAAAACCATTAGCCTGACCGTCACTTCCACCACGCCTTTTCGCGTCATCGACACGATTATAGTTACCCAGCACCATGCGAGTTCGTGGATTGGCACCGGTTTTTGCCTGAATGAAAATCTGCCGGATTTGTTCCTGGAGTATATTCCCTACACCACTTTTAGTCCGGTATGGGCGCGCACGCCAATCCACGACGAAGCATTGTTGCCGGTCGTTTTTCCCGCAATTGGCATCCCGGTTAAAACGAGTTTTCCGGTAACCTTGTGGGACAAAGACGATGGTTTTTGGTGCGGTGCCAGCGATTTTTTAGGCCAGATCACCGTACCTGCCAATACAATCGGCGGCGTTTTCAATGAACCGTCGTACCCTCTGAGCCTGACCATCAAAACCAAACTGGTCAATACGCTGACCTATAGCCAAACCTTCACCTTGGATGATGCACCTGCCACACCGACCATCATTTGTCAGGATGATACGTTAGTGACGAATTATACCGCCGCTGTGCAATGGCTCGATGTAAACCTGAACCCCATTGCCGGCGCTTTTGGACAGAAATTTCATCCCGCTGCGGCGGGCAAATACTCGGTCCGGTACATCGGTGGGGTTTGCCCGGTTATTTCAACCGCTTTTCAATACAATCCAGGCTGTATTGTCGCGGCAGCGGCACCCGAGCCTGCCGATACGACCTTATTGGTGTATCCCAATCCTTCCACCGGTGGGCCGGTGTATGTGCGTCTGCCCAGGACGATCCTCACTGCGGTGCACTGCCGTGTTACCGACACCAAAGGTACGAACAGCCGGGATATCACCTGGTTTCCAGCCGGCAACGGTGATCTGCAATTGGATCTGACCGACTACCCGTCGGGCATCTATGTGTTGACCGTCACTACCAAAAATGCGGTGTTTACGCAAAAAATTACGCTGCTGCCGAGACCGTAAACCCGATTGCAAAATGGAAACGAATTGGCTCCATTGCATTAACAGGCATTTCAAATGGCCGGTAAATCCACCGGTATTCCTTTCTACCACTTCATTCCTTACCAAAAAGTTTCATTATGAAAAAATTATTGATTGCAGTAACCGTCCTGTGCTTCACCCTTAACGGCTTGCTGCAGGCGCAAACCACCAAAGGAACCTTTATGATGGGCCTACACAGTTTTTCGCCCACCTTATTTGAAGGAAGTAGTGTAGTGGCTCCAACCAACGCACTGGGAATTTCATTTGGCACCTATAGATCTGCCGATAACGATTCAAAGTCGTCCTATACGAATATTGGCCTGAGTAGTAGCGCGCACTACTTTTTAGTGGATAATTTTTCCGCCGGTATTAACCTGAATTTTTTCCGCCAGACCGTGAAAGAAAAAGGCGGCAGCAATCCCGATAAATTTATTACAACGGTGTTCTTGGCTGGTCCGGAACTGCGTTATTACCTTCCGGCCGGCGTAAAAACCAAAATCTGGCTGGGCGGCAACAGTGCCTGGGGCAGTACCCAAGTCAAATGGCGGACGGAGGGTGAGCCAACCAAACTCCACAGTTTAGGCGGCGGCGCAGGACTGGCGATTTTTCCCAGCGAACATTTTTCTATTGACCTCGGACTCGGTTATAACGCGACTACTGCCAGGGAGAAATACCAGGGTATTAACGGAGAAACGATCAATTCGAAAAACACCGCCAGTGGCGTTACTTTTGATGTCGGCTTTTCGGTCTTCTTTTGAAATATCTTTGACTACATGACAACAGCCACTTTCAGCAGAGAATCCTGAAAGTGGCTGTTGTGTAAAACGCAAACCGGAAGGTACTATTGACCTACCAGCGCCTGGTATTTAACATCATCCAGCAACGCGTCCAGATCGGCGGGATTGGTGAGTTCTATTTTCACGATCCAGCCGGCACCGTACGGATCTTCATTGATCAGTGCCGGATTGTCTTCCGCTTGCTTGTTGAATTCCAGCACTTTGCCCTGCACCGGCATAAACAGATCGGAGGTCGTTTTTACGGCTTCCACGGTGCCGAAGATCGCGTGGGCGTTCACCGTTTCACCGACGGTTTCCACTTCGATATAGACGAGTTCGCCCAACTCACTCTGGGCAAAATCAGTGATACCCACATAAGCGATATTGCCGCTGTCGATGCGTACCCATTCGTGGTCGTCGGTGTATTTGCAATTTGCTGGGAAAGTCATTTTTGAAGGATAAATAATGAGTGATGAATGATGAATTGTTTGGCCGCTGAAATTCCAGGGTTACCTGGCAGGTTGGTCGGCGATCCACACAAGAACGGTTCGTGCGGCGCAAAAATAGAATTTTTGTGTGGCGCACCTAATGCCCTGCACCAAAAAAATTACTGCGGCCGGATTGTGGTGGCGGGAAAAAGACAAATTCAAACTTTAACACGTCGCATATTTGTATTTTTCAGGAATTCGACGATTCTTTGACGGTGATTTGCAGCCAAACCATTTATCCGGCTCGCCTGCTTTTGCCTAATTGTTAAATCCACCACCCGTACATGAAATACGCACCACTTACTGCCGACCTCTTTGCCCATAACCGCAAGCGCTTTACCCGTGAAATGAAGCCGGGTGCAATGGCGATCATCAACTCGAACGACCAGATGCCGCGTTCGGGCGACCAGTTTTTCCCGTTCCGCCAAAATGCCGGCCTGTACTACCTCTGCGGCATCGACCAGGAAGAAACCATGCTCGTCCTGTTTCCCGACTGTCCGAAAGAAGGCCACAAGGAAGTCCTGCTGGTCAAACGCACCAGCGAACACATCGCCGTCTGGGAAGGCCATAAATATACCAAGGAAGAAGCGTGCGCCGCATCCGGCATTCAGAAAGTGTTATTCCTGGACGAAGCCGAAGCCGTGCTCAATGAAATGATCCTGCTTTCCGAAGGTATCTATCTGAATATCAACGAGAACGATCGCTACCAGACCGATGTGGAAACCCGCGATCTGCGCTACGCGAAATACCTTCAGGGGCGGTATCCGGGCCACCCTGTCTACCGCGCCCAGCCGATCCTGAAAAAACTCCAGACGGTAAAAAGCCAGTGGGAAGTCGATGCGATCCAGCACTCGGTGGACATTACCGGCAAAGCGTTCCAGCGCGTGCTCGATTTCGTGCGGCCGGGCGTCTGGGAATACGAAGTAGAAGCCGAGATCATCCACGAGTTTATCCGCAACCGCGCCACCGGCCATGCCTATACGCCCATCGTCGCCTCGGGCAAAAACGCCTGTGTGTTGCACTACATCGACAACAACCAGCAGTGTAAAGACGGCGATGTGCTGCTGATGGACTTTGGCAGCGAATACGCCAACTACGCCGCGGATTTGACGCGCTCCATCCCGGTCAGCGGCGTATTTACCGACCGGCAGCGGGCGGTTTACAACTCCGTGCACCGCGTCCTGCGCGAAGCGCGCGCCATGCTCGTGCCCGGCAATACACTCGAAGAATACCACAAGGAAGTCGGCAAAATCATGGAAAGCGAACTGATTAGCCTCGGCCTGATCAGCCGCGACGACGTGGCGAAACAGGATAAAGACAAACCTGCCTATAAAAAATATTTCATGCACGGCACCAGTCACCACCTGGGACTCGACGTGCACGACCTCTGCCTGCGCTACGAACCGTTCCGCGCCGGCATGGTATTCACCTGTGAACCAGGCATTTACATCCCGGAAGAAAATCTGGGCATCCGCCTGGAGAACGATATTCTGATCACCGACCACGGCGCGATCGACCTGTTCAAAAACATTCCGATTGAAGCGGAGGAGATTGAGGAGTTGATGCACGCGGGGGTGCTGTCGTAGGAAGGAAATTGATTGACGATTGACGATTACATGATTGTTGATTGTTGATGTAGGGGTGCGTGCCTGGCATTTTCAAACTTGCCTGGCATTCATTCGGGTGTTTAGCCGTGATAGAAAAAGCGTGGAAATTTATTTTTTATCCATGCACAGCGGGCAGGAAAGAAGATACTTCAGACCCTTGTCCACATTAGAGCGTATTAACTGTAAGCCGGCTCACAATGCACCTTTATTGAATACAAACTGCATTCGTTCTCCGCTCACTGCCAAACCATTGAGAATCCACAAAAACAATATGTGTTTTATTGTTTGATTATGGCACTTTATTAAAACAATTTGATTTTAATTTGCCTGATCAAAACATAACACTATGACAACGGAAGGGAAAAACGATTCCTTAGCCGGGGTATACTTCTATACCCTGTCTTTTGCCCGCAAAACTTTAATCATTCGAGTGGACGGCGTGATTTATGCCGGTTTCCCCTCACCCGCCGACGATTATTTTCAAAGTCGCATTGACCTCAATGTGGAACTGATACGCAATCCCGATGCCACCTTTGGTATCTGGGTCAAGGGCGATTCGATGCAGGACGACGGCATTGAAAGCGGGGATTTTCTATTGGTGGACCGTTCGCTGATTCCCGACAATGGCGTATTGGCCGTATGCGTGCTGAACAATGATTTCACCATCAAACGCATCGAAAAGAAAGGAAACCAGGTGCGGCTGTTGCCAGCGAACCCGGCTTTCGCGCCGATTGAAATCCGGGAAGGCGACGAACTGATCATCTGGGGCATCGTTACCTACGTCATTAAAAAGCCCTGAAGTATGGTAGCCCTGGTCGATGTCAATAATTTTTATGTTTCGTGCGAACGGGTGTTTTGTCCTGCCCTGCGGGACCAGCCCGTGGTCGTGTTATCCAACAATGACGGCTGCGTGGTATCCAGGTCGGACGAAGCCAAAGCCCTGCACATCGGCATGGGACAACCCGTGTTTGAAATCCGGGAACTGATCCGCAAAAACCGGGTGCAAGTCTTTTCGAGCAATTATGCGCTGTATGGCGATATGTCTGCCCGCGTAATGAATACCCTGCGGCAGTTCGCGCCCGCTCTGGAAGTGTACAGCGTGGACGAATCATTTCTGGATTTTAGCGGGATGGAACGGTTCGACCTGACCGCACGTGCGCTGGAGATCCGGCGCACGGTGCTACAGTGGGTGGGCGTACCGGTGTGTGTCGGCGTTGCGCCGACAAAAGTGCTGGCAAAAATCGCCAACCGCCTGGCTAAAAAAGACAAACAAAGCGGCGTGCATACATTGACCGGCAACTGGGATGCGGCCCTGCAAACCGTGGCCATCGGCGACGTGTGGGGCATTGGCCGGCAGCATACCACATTCCTGCAGCGGTATGGCGTCCAAACTGCTTACGACCTCACCCAGACGAATGATGCCTGGGTACGCAAAAATCTGACCGTCGTCGGGCTGCGCATAAAAAAGGAACTGGAAGGAGAACCGTGTATCAGCATCGAAACCGATATCCCCAACAAAAAGAACGTCGCCACTACCCGCACTTTCCGCACCCCGCGCACCACCCGGGACGAACTGGGCGAAGCGCTAGCCGACTTTGCCGCCCGGTGCGGGGAGAAATTGCGCCGGCAGCACAGCAGCGCCACTATCTTAACTATTTACATTCAAACGAATCATTTGGCTTTAAACGAGCCGCAATATTCCCGCTCGTTTAATATTACCTTTACCGCGCCCACCAACAGTACCCTACAGTTAGTCAAAGCCGCAAAGTATGCCCTGCAAAAAATCTTTCGCGATGGGTATCGCTACAAACGCGCCGGCGTGTTGCTGGGTGAACTGGTGCAGCTGCATACTGGCGGGCAAATGTCGCTCTTCGACACGATCGACCACGCCAAACACGAACGGCTCATGCTGGCGATGGATGAGGTAAACGCGCGTTTTGGCCGGAATATAGTCAAAACAGCCGCGCAAAGTCTCGGTGATGACACCCGGCTGACCCAGCAAAACCGGTTGTCGCCATGTTATACAACCCGTTGGAAAGATATGCTCACCATTCACATGGGCAATAAATGTGGGCATATGCCGGCGGATTTATGGTTTCCGGGGAGGGGGTGAAAAGGGTTTGGGTGCTCTACCTTACATCCCTTTTCAAATCATACAGCATTTTCTCATAAATATCCCTGACCGTAAAGTTCGGGTGTTTCCGTTGATAGCGTTTTATTTCCTGCTGCATCCGTTGGTGATCGCGGCGATAGTATATTAATATTTGCTGCTCCATCTCATCCTGTGAAAGTGCATAAATTGCCTTTTTGGTTGTTTTAGCCAGTTCGATATGATTGACATACTGCGCGATGGACCGGTGTTGCTCATACCGCAACTGACTGAAAAAAGGACGTGGAGTCGGCCAGGCTCGCCATTTTTTTGACAATTTGAACGGTGGTTTTTTCGCCCACGGCTGTAAAGGAATTCGTAGTCAGGGACGAGGTAAAGCTAGTCTTGACGGGATTCCCGTTCTCATCGGCAAAGGAATTGCGGGTAGTGAAACTGGACTTGGGCCGGATTTCGACAAACTTCCGCCAGGCTCCAGCCGGCAGCGACATTTTCGGGCGACATCATGGCATACAACCAGCGACCTCCCTCCCGGAAATCCATTTCCTTGGTGTGGACGCACCACGGCTTGGGCCCCATCCACTGGTCCAGTATATCCGCTTTGGTGAAGGCATCCCAGACGAGATCGAGGTCGGCGGCGAATTCCCGCGTGACGTAAATGGTATGGGTGGCTTTGTCTACCGTGAAATCAAACAGCAGGTTCATTTTTTCTCATTTTTTATAGTGAACAATAATTCATCGAGTTGCTGGAACCGCGCTTCCATGAGTTTCCGGAACTGGTCGAGCCAACCATCGATTTCCTTCATTCGATCGATTTTCAGTGCATAATAGATCTCCCTGCCCTCTTGCTTTGGCGTAAGCAGATCACATTCCGACAGAATGCGCAGATGTTTAGAGATAGACTGGCGGGTAATATCGAAGTGCTCGGCAATGGCGTTGGGCGTCATAGCCTGCACGGCGATCAGGACGAGGATCGCTCGTCGGGTGGGGTCTGCAATGGCTTGAAAAATATCTCGTCTCATGGATTGAATGTTTAAATAAGAAGCCAATCGGTTGCAAATATACGTGCAGCCGATTGGCTTCTCAAAATTTATTTTGATGAAAATTTATCCGTTGATTTTAAAAACTATATTCCCACCTTAGCGGGGCTGAATAAACAGCAACAGCCGGCCGCAATACCCATGGCGAAACTTATAAAATCTTCATACCCAACATAGCATGGCAACCTCCAACAGCGAAGTCCCCTTCTACCTCAAAATGTCCCAGATACTCATCGGTCTGGTGGCCTTCTTTTACGTGTTGTACATCGGCCAGGATATCCTTTTGCCCATTATTTATGCCACTGTTTTTGCCATTTTGCTCAATCCGGTGATCAACTTTTTGTGCAGCAAGGGTATAGGCCGTGTGCTGGCCATTTTTCTTACCTTACTCATGGCCATTTTGCTGGCCGGCATGCTGGTCTATTTCATTTCAATGCAATTGGCCACCTTCAGCGAGACCTTTCCGGCACTCAAACTGCGCTTCGTACAGATGTTTAAAGATGGTACAACCTGGGTATCGGAGACGTTCAACATTCGCACTTCCAAAATTAATACCTGGCTGGACCAGGCTAAAGAACAGGGTTTGAGCAACAGTCCGGGCATGATCGGCCAAACCTTGAGTACCCTGGGCGGCCTGTTTTCGGTCGTCTTTTTGCTGCCGGTGTACATTTTTATGATCCTGTTTTACAAGCCTTTGTTGCTTGATTTCATCGGCCAGTTGTTTGCCGAAGAGAAACACGAGATGGTGCATGAAGTGCTCACCGAAACGAAATCGCTCATCCAGAGTTACCTGATCGGGCTGTTGCTGGAAGCCGCCATCGTGGCCACCATGAATTCAACCGCGTTGCTGCTGCTGGGGATTGAATACGCTATGCTGCTCGGCATTATCGGCGCCTTGTTAAACCTGATTCCCTATATCGGCGGAATCATCGCCATCGCCTTGCCCATGCTGGTCGCACTGGCCACGGAAGAGCCCATTTACGCGCTGTTTGTATTTGCTGCCTATTTGTTTGTGCAGTTGATCGACAACAATTTAATCGTGCCCAAGGTGGTCGCCTCGAAAGTAAAGATCAACGCACTGGTGTCCATCGTGGTCGTGCTGATCGGCGGTGCGTTATGGGGTGTCGCCGGCATGTTTATCGCCATTCCGCTGACGGCCATCCTCAAGGTGATTTTCGACCGGATCGACTCCCTGAAGCCATTCGGGTTCGTGCTGGGCGACACGATGCCGCAAATCGGCAAGGATTTTTTCCGTATCAAAAAGAAACGCAGGGTAAAATCATCGTAACGAACGTGGATAATTGGCGGAATAACCGGGAGAGGGCGGACACCTGCTGAGGCTTAAGTGGTGAATTTAATTTTGCTGCGGGTGGTGCTATTCTTAACCTTGCAAGGCTGGAACTTGACCGACTGTTGCGCCCGCCCTACAATCCAATTTTGAAGTAACATTTGCAATATTTCAATCCTGACCCTAACTTTGACGAAAATTTTCATACTATGATCGTCGTAAAAATTGTCGAACAGGAAATTGCCGACAAAGTAGATACGCAATATGTTGCTGCACAATTTCCGCACCAGCCTAATGTAGGGATTACCTTTCTGTGTACGCAGGACGAAAACGATCAGGAAGAAGATGAATGGGTAGATGATAAAGGACGGCACCAATTCATCATTCGTTTGCCCTATGATTTAGTACAGCGCTCTAAGGACATTCGCGCTTTTATGGTAGCGATCGTAAAACAGCGGTTAGGCGAAGTGGCATAAACGGCCAAGTCCATTCAGCCGCCCCAAGTCTTCCTTTTCTTTCCTCAAGCCCAACGCCGCCGCAGTGTTTCAACCTGCGGCTCACGTATAGCACGATGATACGCTTAAAATACAGCAAAAATTCTCTATATTGTACCTTTACCGGGCATTATTGATAAGCATCAAATTGACGGCAGGGTGATTGTTTATCGTGCTGTACTTTGGCCGTAGGTCGGAGACACTGCGGCGGCGCTGGGCTTTAGTTGGGAAGGATGGAGCGGACACCTGCTGTGGCTTAAAGTACAACCGACTTCGAGATAAGTAAAGTAAAGAAGAATTGTATGTAGTTGGCGTGAAAAATGGCAACATCAAGGTTATTTATTGCCTTTTCGTGTCAAGGTAACAGTTACACCAAAAACTGCCCCGGTTTGAAAAGCTGCATCACCATATTCCCGAATTTCTTCTGGTGTATTCAGTCCATAATCTTCATCACTATAGGAATAGATTTCAAGAACATTGACATTGGTATGGGTGCAATTCAAAATGTCGCGTTTTATTAAAAACGAATGTACCTTTGGAAACTGACAGAAATAAAAAAATCAGCGATTATGACCAAAGAAGAATACTTATCATTGGCAGCCTCACGGTGGCCTGAATTGGAAGCCTTGG
>JBBRDQ010000032.1:0-31062 GCA_038203695.1 Chitinophagales bacterium | reverse complement strand
GAAATTGAAGTGAGTCCACGCAACCGGCTATTAGTGGGGCTGCGCTACGATTACAACTCGGCACACGGCAGTATTTTTACGCCCCGGGTGAGTTGGAAATGGGCCAAAGACGCGCAAAACATTTTGCGACTGACGACCGGTTCGGGGTACCGGGTGGCGAATATCTTTACGGAAGACCATGCGGCGCTGACCGGTGCGCGGAAGATCGAGATTGCCAACAACCTGCTGCCCGAGCGCTCCTGGAATGCCAATTTAAATTACGTCTGCAAGTTTTATCCTAAACACGCGGGTTTTATCGGCCTGGATGTGTCGCTGTTCTACACTTATTTCACCAATCAGATCGTCCCGGACTACAACACCGATCCAAATAAAATCATTTTTGACAACCTGGATGGCCATGCTGTTTCCTCCGGTATGTCGCTCAACCTGGATTTCAATTTTCTCAACGGACTGAAAATTTTTGCCGGCGCGACGGCCATGAATGTGTATCGCGTGGAAAACGGTCAGCGGCTGCCGCAACTTTTCGCGCCCCCACTTTCCGGCACCTGGACGGTGACCTATCCGATCGCTGTATGGAATATTACCCTGGATTATACGGGCAATTTGAACAGCCCGATGCACCTGCCAGTCTTGCCCAATGACAGCCGTCCGGAGCAATCACCCTGGTTTTCCATCCATAATATCCAGGCTACCTGGAGTCCTGCCAAGACGTTGCAAATTCCCAAAAATCGCCAGGGCTGGCAGGGATTGGAACTATATGCCGGCGTAAAAAACCTGTTCGGATTCTTTCCCCGCGAGCAAGTGATCCTGCGGGCATTCGACCCGTTCGACAAAACAGTGGGTGTAGATAATCCAAACGGGCATACGTTTGATCCAAATTACAATTATGCGCCGATCCAGCGGCAACGGGTATTGGTGGGGATGCGCTGGCGCTGGCAGTAATCCTCACTTGCGCCGGCCAGTCACCCAACTGATAAAACAGCCTAGCATGATATCGGGCGAACTGTACGTCCCCGGCACCCGCTCGAGACTGAAGAAATTTCGGTTGTCGATCAGTTCGGCATCGGGCGGCAGATCGCCGTTTTTAATAGTAACCTGACGCGTACCCAGGCCAAAAAACGGTTCGACAATCCAGCGTTGTGCCTTATCCATGTACAGTTGGGTGCCGATTCGCGCGCTAATGCCCAGCGTAGTATAATGCCGGCGCTGCAACATCCACTCCGAGTATTGCCGCCCTTGGCGAAGTACATCGACATAGCGATCATTGTATAGATTATTATACTTGAACACTAGGCTGATGTAGTCGTCGCCGGCCTTGCTTCTGGAAAAGTAATATTTGATAGCCGGCCTTACCTTTAAGCCCCGGAATGTTTCCTCTTTATACTGGGCAAAATTGGTTGAATTAAAGACCCAGCCCACCCCCACATCAATCCCCCAACGAGCAGCCAAAGGGATATCGGTCTGCAATAAGATCGTCTGGTGGATCGGATTGATCAAATCCAGCGCTGCAATTTTCAAGGTGAAAGGAGGCCGCCTGAATAGTTGTTGCGACGTATCCCGCGGCTGCGCAAAACCACTAAAGGATGCCAGCAGGAGTCCAAAGAGTAGTGCCCGCATTATTTGGTAATTTGGCCGAGTTTTTTGATCTTGATAAGGTCACTGATATCAAAGATCTGGAAGTTTGTTTTGGCGGAAACAATCATTTTTTCGCCATCTACGATCAGGTCATACGGATCGGTAATGGCGAAAGTGTAATTCGTTTCGGTCAATTGGGTGGGATCGGTAATATCGAATATACGCAGTTGATCGGTGCCTTCATCACAAATAAACAGGTAGTTGTCTTTATAACCCAGCCCGTTGGGAATGCCCAGAAAATAAGTTCCCACTACTTTTGGGAATGTCTTATCGGAAATATCGTACACCACCAAAGCGCTTTCCGCAGCGATATTGCCGCAGACATTCTGGATCGTTTTGATGGTCGAAAATGCATAATTGCCTTTTACGATCACCGGGTCGCAACCGGTAAAACCAATATCCGCGAGCCGGTCAGATTTGGACAAAATCGCCGGAGCGGCCGGATTATTGATATCCAGAATATACAACGCGGTAGTGGAGCCCAGGAAAACCGTATTGTCGTAAATGGTAATTGTTTCCAGTCCGTAGTCGGTAGTCAGGGTATGCACCAGTACCGGCTGGTCTTTTTGCTGGATATCGTAGGTCTGTACTTCGTTGAGATTGAGTACATACATATAGTGCTGATACACTGCAAAACGGGTAATGGAACCTGATTTGCCCGTAGCGGCAACGTCCTGAGAAGCATCTTTGGAGCAGGCCATGCACCACAGTGCAAGACAGGCTATAAACAGTGATTTTTTCATAATTGTATGGTTGTTGAGTTAGGGAAGCAGTTTTTGAAGAGGCAGATTCAAGTTTCAAATGCACCCGTTCAGTCAGGCTTTTTAATAAAAAGAAAAGTATAATGTATTAAAATAGAATTGCTTATTAATTTATAGTGGTGCATTTGGCATTTTCCAGTACCGCATCCTCCCAGTCTACGACTGCGCCTTTGGATTCATCCACACACTCAAAAATACCGTTGTACAGCAGTGGATACAGCGGCGGACTAATCGTACCGACAATACGGGCTGTTTCCCGGATCTGTTGCAGGTTGCTGATGTCGATCACCACCAGGTCTTTCCAACTATCAGCATAGAGAAAGTCGCCGTTCACCACAAAATCGGTCACGGCCGGTATTTTGAAAAATGCCAGGTTGATCGTGTTTAAAGAATCGGCCAGGTTGAAAACGTGGATGCCTTTGCGCTGTTCCAGGATAAAAAGCAGCGTATCGCGCAGGAAAATAGTGCCCGACACCTGGATGGGCCTGGGTGCTTCGGTACGCACATCCTGCAATTCGTTCAACGAGACATACACCGGTCTTTTGCCAAAACCATTGTAAAATTCTTTGGGGGATTTCTCACAACTACCCAAAAAGAAGAGCAATACACTCAGGATAGTCAGAGACGTCAGGACTCGCAGCATGGAACTTTATTTTTCTATAGGACGAAGATACCGTGGTAAAGGTTGGGTGGGCGGAGGTTTTTGCCCGTAGTCCCACCCTGCCGTTTATATGCCTTTTACCAATTCCACCATCATCCCCAATTCTTCTACCAGCGCCTCCGGCGTACCTTGATAGCCCACTGCCTTAAAGCGGATCTTGCCGGTTTTGTCGATGATAAATTTGGTCGGAATACCCGAAACACCGAAGGAAGAAACCACCTGATTATCGAGATCCAGCAGCACGTTGAAGGGATATTTTTTCTCGGTCATAAAGTCGCCGGCGGTTTTGGCTTTTTCAGCGGTCGGGACGCGTTCCCAGGTGTCGACAAACAAAAAGACGACGTTGGGTTCATTTTTGTATTGTTCCTGCGCCAGTTGCATACCCGGAAAAGAGGCTTTGCAGGGACCGCACCAGGTCGCCCAAAAGTCCACGATCACTACTTTACCTTTCAATCCGGCGAGACTGACTGTTTCGCCTTTGAGGTTGGTCAGGGTGAAAGCCGGGGCGGCCTCATCCAGCATTTGAGTGGCCAACTCTTTGCTTTTGCGTATTTTAGCCGATTTTTCCAGATTTGCCATGTACGCAGTGGCACCGGCAGCAGAATTGTCGCCGGCCAGGTACAGGCGCTGGAATTGTTCTTTCATTGTCCCGGTTGCGTGGCCTTTCAGGATAAATCCCTCCAGTTGGGATCGCAGTTCCGGCGCATTGGTCTTTTCGAGGTAGGCCGTGTAACGCTCGTTCATTTCATCCTCACTGCCTTCCATAATTTCCACGACCTGAGCCTGGTAATCGATGGCATCCTGCGATTTTCCCAGTTTATCCAGTACATACGCATAGGTGTCGGCATATTGCGCGAAGGTGTATTTGCGCGATTTCTCCCATTCTTTTACCGTCATGCTCGGCGGTTTGGTCGTAGAGGGCGCAGAGATTTCCAGTTTGGTGCCGTTGGCGGCTTGTTTGGCCAGAATATCCGCCCAACCAAGATTTTCGTCTTTTTCGGCTAGTTCCCAGGCCATATTGTTGTAGAGCGAAGCGCGGGCTACAGGGCTCATGTGCAGGGTTATTTCGCGGAATTTTTCCAGGTCATTCAGTTCTGCATACCGGGAAGCCATGGTCGACCACATATTATCGATAGCGGCCTGATCGGCATCATTTTGCGGTGGGAAATCCTTGACAAATTGGCTGATCAGTTTTTCGCGAGTTGGCAGATCCGGCTGATTGGCAGCAGTCGCTCGGCGCTCCTGTTGGTATAACATACCTTTGGGAAATGCCGTTTTCATCGTTTCCTTGACGGCCTTGGCTTTATCCATTTGCTGCAAAAACTCATACAAACGAATGCCGTTGAGCAAGTCCTTCTCGGTGGCTTTGGGCGAAGCGACCAGTTCTTCGATCAGTTTGGTGGCTTCCATTTTACCGGCGTCGTCTTTTTTGTAATTCATCAAATTAGACGTGTACACCCCCAGGTATTTCTGCCGGATGGATGGATTGGCTTTAAAAGCGGCATCCAGCCATTCGTTGGCGACATTGGGCTTGCCGGCCAGATTTTCCAGCGCCGCGAAATTGCGATAGATAATCGCCTGCGCGGCTTTACTTTCGGCCAGCGGTTTACCCGCAGCGTCGTACAGCGTGATGAAATAACCTTCGCCGCCGTTGTTGTCCCAGCGCTGATCGCCTTTAAAAGCGATGGTGGCCGTCAGTGCGCCGGGAGCGGTTGTGAAAGTTCCAACTAATTTATTATCAACCGTTTGCAACGAGACTTCGCGCGCTTCCGGATTTTTATCGGTATAATCAAATGCCACGATCTCCAGGGCATTCGCCGTTTTCAGGGGACTTTTGGGCAGGTCGTATTCTACCCGGATCTGTTCGCCGGGTTTAGGATTGGCAGGAGTAATGTGCAGCAGCGCGCCATTGGTTTGCGCAGCAAGCAGGGCCGGGAGGGCCAGCAGCAGGAAAAGGAGTTTTCTCATGTTGTACACTTAAAATTTTGGACAAATCACCCGCTGGCGACGGTGCTCCGGGTGGAAATAGGTAAATGATAATTCAAAGGCACCACGCGAATTGTTCGCAGTAGTCAGGCTGGACGTCGTAATATCGTAACTCAAACCCAGCATATAGCGGTCAAGTTCGAGCATACCGACGATGGTAATGGCATCCATTCCCAGCCCCTTGTTGAGTTTATTGCCCACCCGCGCCCAGGCGCCGAAACGCAGGGCGAGTTCGTGGTCGTCATTGTTGGAGTAGCGCAGATTCAAGCCGAGGTCGGTCTCAAAAGACGGTCCCTGGCGCATCACCTGCACGCCGGGCAGCAGCGCAAAATTTTCCGTGACCGGCAATTGGCCGCCGGCATGGGCCGACCAGCGCGAATACAGCGTTTCACCACCGTCGCCGATCAACGATATCTTGGGTGCGTTCAAATGGTGCATGGCCGCACCGGCATAGGCAAAACCGCCTTCCCCGAAATTCATGTACCACAGCAAACCAGCATTAAAATCGAGGTAAATATTGGTGCTGGCATTGGAGCCGGGTTCACCGCTGGCCAGACCGGCATTGGGTGCTTCCAGACCGGCATCAAACTGACGCGAAAACCACAAACGACCCCAGTCGATCGAATTCTGACCCATGCCCAACTGTGCGCCGGCCGCCAGGTAATGTTCGGCTTCGTAGTAACCACCGCCGGAAAGTTGCTTGATAAAAGAGCCGCCCAGTTGGACTTTATTCTGGGTGTAACGGGCCGTTCCGGCCTCATCGTGCATGGCACCGAGGCCAAAAGCCGCGTAGTCGTTGTTGTTGCCGACGTTAAAACGGGTATCGAAAGATGCGGCGTACGTGCGAAATGGCACCGGAGCCAGGAAACTATTCCATTGATCGCGGTAGTTGGCCGTTACGCGCCAGCGACCGTTGAACACCCCGCCCATCGCCGGGTTGAGGTTCCAGGGAGAAGCATAATACTGTGAAAAACGCGGGTCTTGGGCTTGTGCCAATGGCAAAAATGCCACGCAAAAGAACGCAAACAATACAATCGGTTTGGAAAATTGCTGCATGTTAAAAAGGTTTGTGTGTAAGTTAGATTAAATGAAGCGTCAAAAAAACGAAAAAATCAGTTTCGGTAGGTGCGGTTAGACGATTTTTAATTCATCAGCGGATTAGCGTCACGTTTCCTTTGGCCGATTCGCGGAAACCGTCCAGATATTCCACCTCGGCCTGCCAGATGTACACGCCAGGGTCGCATGTAGCCCCGCGGAAGGTGCCATCCCAGCCGCGCGTCGCGTCGTTCACTTTGAAATTCTGATCCTGGTACAGCAGTTCGCCCCAGCGATCGTACAATTTGAAGGAAATGACATTGGAGATTTGCCGGCCTTTGCCATGTACGATCAGGAAGTCGTTGATCTGGTCGTTATTCGGGGAAAAAGCCGTAGGCACGTATACGCCGCGCGGTTTTTCGACAAAAACAGTCTGGATATCATCGGCCGTACACCCATTTGCATCACTGACAATGACGCGGTATGTATTGGTCAGCAGCGGCTGCACGCTTATAGTCGCACAGTCGGGCACATCGATACACCGAATGCTGTCGACCGTGAAGCCTTTCCAGGTGTAAATAACCTGACCGAATGCGTTGTTCACATCGGGGGTAAGCGTAACGGATTCGCCGAGGATGATGGTCGTGTCGGCGCCCAGTTGGACCAATACGGCCGGCGGCTGATCCAGCACTGCGGTCACATTAGTGATGCAGTTATTGAAATCGCGGACCCGCAAGGCGTAGTTGCCCGCCGATAGTCCGATAAAGGTGCTGCTGCCGCCAAAATCACCGCCATTGAGTGAATAGCGGTATGGTAAGGCGCCACCGGTTACATTCAGATTCAGGCGGCCATTAGCGGCGCTAAAACATTTAGGATCAATCGTTTCGATGGCAATCGACAGATCGTCGGGCCGAATAATGAGTACGGAGTCCGTTAGTTTACAACCATTTTCATCTTCAATTTGCAGGATGTAATTCCCCGGGCCCAGTTGGGAAAGGTTAGTGCTGCCGGCATTATTACTCCAGGTCAACGTGTAATTCGGCGTACCGCCCAGCACATTTGCCGCAATAGTCGCGTTGCTGTCGCTGCTGCACAAAAGTTGTTTCACGTCAAAACGGACGGCTAAAACCGGCGGCTCGGTGACCGTGACGGCTTGTTGTGTTTTACAGCCTTGTTGATCGGTCGCATCCACCAGATAAATACCCGCCGCAAGGGCGGTAATTTGATTGCCAGTACTGTTATTGCTCCATGTATACGTTACGGGCTGCGTTGCATTCAGTGCGCCCGTAACTTTTACCGCGCCATCGGTCCGACCGAAACAGGAAACATTCGTGATATCTGTCTGTAAAACGATCGCCTGCGGTTGGGGCAGTGTGTTTGAAAATGAATTACTGCAACCCTTAAAATCGGTCACAGTAACAATATACGTTTTATCGCCGGTCAGGTTGATCAGGTACGGCGTAGTAGGACTATTCTGCACATTCCACTGGTAATTGTACTGGGTTGTATCGCCATTACCCAGCCCACCGCTGACAAAATTAATGGCCAATACCCCATCGCTTGCGCCGTAACAAGTCGGCTGCACTACCACAATATTGATGCGGATACTGTCAAATTGCCCGCTCTCAAAATTTTGCACGCTGGTACATCCTTTATTATCGGTAGCCGTGACCGTGACGGTTGTACCGCCGGCAATACCGGAAGCCGTTTCGCTGGTACTACCATTACTCCATACATACGTGAATGGTTCGCCATTACCACCGCTCGCTACTGCGGCTACGCTGCCGTTCGATTCGCCAAAACAGGCTTCTTCCACCTGCGAAACGAGGACAGCCACCTCCGACAACGGTTCGTTGATGCTACCGGTGGCCAGCGTCGTGCAGTTTTTGGCGTCTTTTACCGTGACGGTATAGGTTCCGGCCGTCAATGCAGTCAGCGCTGCGCCAGTGGCAGCTGTATTCCAGACAAAATCATACGGCATTGTACCACCAAAGGCCGTGGCGGTTATAGTACCGTCGGCAATACCCAGACAAGTGGCATCGGTTTGTACCGTGCTGACTGTGAATGGATTAGGTTGTATAATTATTGCACTGGCAGTCGTATTACAACCGTTGGCATCCATGATTGTCACCGTGTAGGTACCGATCGGGAGGTTACTGGCGGTTGCCGTATTTTGGGCGGCAGCATCGCTCCAGACATAGGAAATAGTGCCGGTACCACCTTGCACCACGACTGCCACAGCCCCGTTACTTTGGCCAAAACATTGGACCGGTTGCGGCGTGACACTTTGGACTTGCAGCCCATTCGGGCACGTTAATACCAGCGTATCAATTTTCTGACAACCATTGGCATCGGTCAGCGTGACGCCGTAGTTACCGCAGGCAATATTGGGCAGATTGGGGGTAATCGCCCCGGTACTCCAGGTAAACTGATAACCACCCGCGCCACCGGCTGCTACGCTGACAAAACTGCCGTTTTGCAGACCGACACAGGTCGGCGATATATCTGTGTAGTGCACATCGATGGGGACTGCCGGCGCAATGGTTACTTTATCAGTCACCGTGCAACCGCGAAAATCGTGTACCGTGACGGCGTACGTTCCGGCGCACAGGTTGGTCGGGTTGGTGGTGCCATCGGGCACCGTAGTGGTACCCCAGATATAATCGTACGGGGTACTGCCGCCGCTGGCTTGCACGGTAGTTTGTCCGTCGCACTGGTCGGTGCATTTCTCCGGCATGGTCCCGGTGATGCTCAGCAATAATTGAGGTGGCGAAGTCAGCGTTAGCGTGGCGGTCGTCGTACAATTATTGGCATCCGTGATCGTCACAGTATAGGTCCCGGCGCTCAGCGCCTGGGCTTTGGCGGACACCTGCGCATCACTCCATTGGTAGGTATAAGGTTTCACGCCGCCAATTGGGAAAGCCTGGGCCGTACCGTTGTTGCCACCAAAACAGGACAAGTTTTTAACATTGGTACTATCCACCGTCAGCAGTGCCGGTTGCAATACCTGTACCGACGTAATAGCCTGACAACCAACAGCATCCCGTACCGTTACCGTATGCTGGCCGGCTGCAAGTCCGGTAATCGCAGCGGTCGTTTCACCGGCATTGTCCCAGAGATAGGAATAAGGCGGCATCGCCCCGCTGACGGTGATACTTGCCCGGCCGTTCAGTTCGCCGAAGCACTGCACGGAGTCCTGGGCAGTCACCAATTGCAGCGCCGTCGGTTCATCTACCGTGATGCTGTCGGTCGCTGTACAGCCATTGGTATCAGTCGCGGTGACGGCATAACAACCGGCATATAAATTGGGGGCCACAGCGTTGTTACTTGGTGTACCGCCGGCGCAACCTTGCCACATGAAGTTGACAGTACCGACTCCACCGGTTGCGGAAGCGGTGGCCGTTCCGGTATTGCCACCGTTACACACCACGGGTGTGGTGGAAGTGGCGAGCACAATCGGTGGCGGTTCAGCAATCAAAAAATTCACCGTGTCGCGGCAGCCGGTTGCATCGCGAACGATGACAAAGTGGTCGCCGGCGAGGAAAAATTTATCAAAATCACCCAGCGAGTACGGTGGGTTTTTACCGTCGGCAAAAAACTCGACCGGCGGTGTCACACCGGCAACCGCCACAAAGGCCGATCCGGTGGCGGTGCCCGCACAAACGGCGGGTTGGATCGAAGTGAGCGTCGCATTGAGCGTACACACGAAGAATTGCTGGGTGCCCAGCGAAATAGACGGCGGACAACTCGCGCTGCCGCCAATGGCCCGCACTTCTACCTGCACCACATCGCCGGACACCAGGCCGGTCACGGTATGCGACAATGGCCCGGAGGCCGGTTGCCATGGACCGCCATTCACGCTGATCTCAAAATTGGTGATACCCGCCATAGGGTCCCAGGCCCAGGTCATCGAACTTGTACCTACGCTGATGACTTGCAGTCCGGTGGGCGCAGGAAACAACGTGGTAATCGCCACATTGACCGTATCCCGGTGTTTACAACCAAAATTATCGGTTGTAGAAACAATGTAAGTCGTTGGTACAGAAGGGGTTGCTATTGGGGTTGCACAATTATTACAACTCAAGGACGCGGCATTGGTCCAGGTATAACTGACCGTATTGGTATAATTAAATCCGATGCTCCACCATTTTATCCGGCCGAATTGCGAGGTGCCAAACCCGTCGGACACCATCAGTTTCCAGTCGCCATTGACCATAGCATTGTTCAAACTGCTCCAGTTGCCTTCGGGTTTGTACGTGCCGTTGAATGGGGCGGTTTTACCAATGATGGCATTGGTAGAAGACGGGGTAAAACAGGTTATTTTGTAATTATCGCCGCTGCCGCCGTTGCCGGTCGTGAGTTCCAGTTGTTTTCCATCCGGCGCACGCAGATACACGTTAAGATCGGCGTCGTAGTCGGTCTCGATATCCATACAAACGGAAGTAACCTGCGTAATCGGATTGGTCAATATATTGTAACCCAGGCTGTTAACCGAAATTGGCGCACCATAAGGATTGTTGTGCGGGTGATTGCTGTTGCCGATTTTATAATCCGGAAATGCTTCGAAACGCACTTCCCGTACAGCCGGGTCGTTACTCGTCGCGTCGAAAACGACGGGCGCACCGGCACACACCACGGTATCCCGCAGGTTGCGAAAATCCTCCTGGCACTTGTAGCAGTTGGGGTTGGTAAATGGCAATACCGATACTGTGACCAGGGTATCCCAGGTGCATCCGAAATCATCATTGACGGTAAATGTATAGGCAGCAGTCCCCGCATTTTGCGGTGCGGCAGCGATAGAATCCGTCGAGGTATAAAAAATAGATGGGTGCGTGTTCCAGCTCCAGGAAGTGAATTGCGGGGTAAACGTTTCGATATTCGGGTATAACTCGTCTTTAAACTTAATGCTCCAATTAAAGATAAACCCGTTATCGATCGGCCAAAGGTCAGTAGCAGTAATCGTCCATTCGCCATTTAGCGGACAACCGATCAGGTCTGAAAACGGGTCGAACGGACTGTAATCGCCGGAAGGCAGGGTACCCATGCCGCCCAGTACCGTATTGGCATACTGCAGCCAGGTGCCATTGGTCGCATTGTTGGTCCAGCAGTAATCATACCCCAGACCTGGCACCGGGTTGAGCGCGTTGTCGAAGTCGTTGGGCTCCCCCAGAAATACCTGCGACCCGGTTTGTCCGCCAAAATTGTGCAGGATAATAGTTGCACCACTGGGGCACGTCAGGGTAATTTCCAGGTCGCGTACCCAGGAATGCTCCATGTTTGCACAGATATTTTCCAGGTCGTCCGGGTTAGTCAGCACCTGCCCGGGTGAGAATTCCGTAAAAAAAATACTGGTCTCATAAGGAATACCGGTCCCATCCGGGAGCGACAGCGAGTCGGAGCGGCTCCCTTCTACGGCAAATGCGCTGGTATACGGCAGCACCACCAGCGTTTTGCCATCGGTGCTGTCCACAGCGGCGCTTAGTTGGATCGTATCGCCGGCGCAAATGGTATTGTTAAAAGTGGCGAGGTTGAAGGTAGGTCGGGGGGCGACGCGCACGCGTTGATTGATCAGATTCGTGCTGCGGCAATTCAGGGTATCGGTCAGGTACATTTGAATATAATATCCGCCCGACTCCGTAAAACGGTGGGAGGTATTGGGGCCATAGGCAATCGTACCATCGCCGAAATTCCATTCAAATCTGGTGGTTAAATCCGATTGTTGATAGGCAAATCCATTCTGAGGATAAGCGCCTTTGCCGGATAGAAAAATGCGTTCACCGGGGCAGACATCGATCCAGCCGGTGTCAGCAGGAACGATAGCGGGATTGGTAGAGACCAGTTGACCCAGCACAGTCTGGCAGGAAGCAACGCAAGAAATGACGGCCGACCAGCCGGGCTGATTGTCGCTGCCATCTGAAACAAAACTGACGGTGATGCAGCCGGTGGGATTAACCGCCGTGGCCTGTACGATAAATGGTTGACCGGCAGGGTAATCGTCGGAACAAGCCAGTAACGGGGCGGCAGTGCTGGTGCCGTCGTAAAAACAAAGCACATCGTTTGGCGCCAGTTGCAAACCGGAAAAAGTAAGCCGTACGTGCGTACCGCCCGATCCGTTGGAACAAATGGTCGTGGTCAAATTTTGGTTATTACCATAATTACCGGTTGGTCCGCCACTGTCATAAAAAGTACCGCCACAGGAAGTTATGGGCGCACCATTCATCAGAAAAGTCTGTGAAAAAGCCGTAAATGCAATAAGAAGACAGGCTACTGTAAAGGTAATGCGCATATCATAATCTTTGTGTTGCGTAGAATTGTGGCCGAAGGTAGTATTTTAATGACAAAGAAAAGTAATTTGACGGATACGAATTCTGCAACTTTCGCTGCTTTTAAGCCTTTCTTCATGGCGTTGGGAACATTTTGCCATCGCAATTCAATCCGGCTTGATCGTCGGAAAGATACCGCTAATCGAATGTTGCTTCGCATAATTTGTTTTGCGCACAATTCGCCCCCATCTTTGTTGTATTACAGCAATAAACAAATCAACTTTATCAACATGACACCTTTTAAAAATTACAGTGATCATACCGTCTGGCGTACCCGTTTGCGCCGTGGTAGTTTATACGTAGCAGTCGCGGCCATGCTCGGTACGGCGGCTGCCTGTGGTAGCGACAACAACGGATCGGATTGGGAAGAAGTGACCGTGCAGGAGCCTACCAAAGGCGTGATTACGACCATTGAGGAAAGTGCCGACAGTTCTTTTACCATCATAGATGAGCAAGTTATCGAATCAAAAGAAGCCTCTCGCGTAATTATCAAACGCCTGAATGGCAAAGTGGATACCCTGACCCTGGAACAGGCGCGCGGCCTGGTCGGCAGCCAGGATACGGTATCCAACCATGCGATGGTCAATAACAATCAACACTACCGGCACGGCGGAGGCATGGGACCGGTTTTGTGGTGGGGTGCCATGGGTTATATGATGGGCCGCAGTTTCAATTCGCCGTCCGCCCCTTACGCCTACAGTCCCGGGTATACCGGCGCAGGCACTGCCGTACAGCAACTGCGCAATACGTCCGTTTCGCGTACTGTACGAATGCCTGCACGTGCCCGCGGCGGATTCTTTCGCGGCGGAGGGGGCCGATCTTTCGGCGGTTAATCCAAGTCTCTTCCATCCAAATTCCAAACTTTATGCAACAACAACCTATTTCCCAATTGCCCGGCGCTATTTTCAAGGAACTCGGCTGGGACTATTTTGTATCGCCCGAAGCGACCGGTTACCTCACGTCGGAACTGGCCGTTATTACTGAAAAAGAGCGCGATGCGTTTTATGAAACGGGTAATCGCCTGTACGAACTTTTTGTGCGCGCCGGTGATTACGTGCTAAAAAACAACCAGTTGGATCAGTTGGGCATTCCTAAAAACCTGCACGAACTCATTCGCCTGACCTGGGAAGACGACCGCCACTTACACTTGTTCGGTCGCTTCGATTTTGCCGGCGGGGTAGATGGTTTACCCATCAGACTACTGGAATTCAATGCCGATACGCCCACCTCTTTACCCGAAACCGCCATTATCCAGTGGGCACAACTAAAAGCCAACGGCATCGACGAAGGCGATCAATTCAACTTTATCTACGAAGCCCTGACCGACAATTTCAAACGCCTGCGCGATCTTAACGGACACCGTGCGCCGGCTATCCTGTTCAGCACCCTGCGCGACGCACCGGAAGACGACAATAATGTCCATGTCTTGCAGGAAGCGGCCAAGGAAGCCGGTTTTGAAACCCATTTCTGTTATGTCGACGATGTCACGTTTTCCGATGTGGAAGGCATTTTTGCACCCGACGGGCTGGGTAATTTTGTGCGGTATGACTTCTGGTTCAAACTGGTGCCTTGGGAGTACATCGCGAACGACGAACCGGAATTGTGCCAAATATTGACGGAAATTGTGCGCAAAGACCTGGCCGTTATCCTCAATCCGGCTTACACCTTATTATTTCAATCAAAAGGTATCCTGAAATACCTGTGGGATTTGTTTCCCGATGATCCCGCCCTGCTGGAAACGACCTTCCAAGAACCGGTCGGCCGGCAGGACTTCCCGTATGTGCAAAAAGTGTTTTTTGGCCGCGAAGGCAGTAATGTCACCGTATATGACGAAATCGGCCTGATGGTCGAAGTGCGCGAAGGCGACTATACCAAACAACCCAGCGTATTCCAGGCGTATGCCGATCTGGCGCGCGGCGCGGCCGGACAGTATTATCAGGCCGGTGTCTTTTTCGCGTATGAAGCCTGCGGACTGGGTTTTCGGCGCAGTGCCCATCGTATCATTGACAATAGCGCGCAGTTTGTCGGTCACCGGGTCGTTTAATTACTAAATTTTAGCGCCGATCGCGAAATTTTGTTGGCGGACTCCTCGAAATTTTGGAACCTTATACCAAATTTCACGATCGTGCAACATTTCAAAAAGAGGTATATGCTGCTAGTGTGGGCCGGGTGTTGTGCACTCGGCCTGAACGCCCAATCGGTCAAAATGATGACCTATAACATCCGGCTGGACATTGCTTCGGATGGTGACAACGACTGGACGCACCGGCGCGATTTTATGGTAGCACAGATCAAATTTTATGCGCCCGACCTTTTTGGAACGCAGGAGGCATTGCCGCATCAGGTCGAATATCTCCAAAAAAACCTCCCCAACTACGGCCATGAGGGCATCGGTCGCGAAGGCATTGGCAAGGGGGAAGCGTCGGCCATTTTTTATGATTCTACTAAATTTACTGTACAAAAAAGCCATACGTTCTGGCTCTCTCCCACGCCCGACACCCTCTCTATGGGCTGGGACGCGGCGTGTTTGCGGGTGTGCACCGCCATCCTATTTAAAAACCGGCAAACGCAAAAACAGTTCTGGGTTTTTAACACCCACCTGGACCACGTGGGCGAAAAAGCGCGTACCAATAGCATCGACCTCATTTTGACCCGGATCAAGGCCATGAACACCCAACAGTTACCGCTGGTATTCATGGGCGATCTCAATGCGGAACCGGAAATCTCTTTCATTGTACGCTTAAAAAACGAACTGGCCGATACCCGCACCATATCGCAGGCCGCGCCGTTCGGACCCGCCGGCACGTTCAACGGGTTCAAATTCGATCAACCGGTAACGCGCCTGATCGATTACATTTTTGTCAGTAAAACACCGGTTATTACGGTGAAAAAATATGCCGTGCTGGGCGACTCGAAAAACGGGCACTACCCCTCCGACCACTTGCCGGTATGGGTGGAACTGGAATTTTGAAATAACTTTTAACTTTTTACTACCCGGGACGCCTAGGAATTCACTTAGACCATCTAGTTTTTGCTCTTAAATTAAGTGGTTTATGGGAATTTCTATTCGACCTATGTGGTAATCATTCTACCAGGTATGAACCTAAAAACAGTTACCCTACTGCTGCTCACGACTGTCGCCTGTAGCCAGAAAACCGGAGATACAGTCGCCAAATCAAGTTCCAAAACTTCCATGGTGGAGCGGAAAAATGCCACGGTTTATACGACGGCGGAGGGCACTACCCTTCGGATATCGCAAACTGCTGCCCTGACCTTGACGCCTTTTGGCCAACCATTCGAGACCCAACCTTGCGTGTACATCGATCCGGCCAAGACTTTTCAGACTTTTGTCGGGATCGGCGGCGCACTAACGGATGCCTCGGCAGAAACCTTCGCCAAGTTGCCGCCGGCTCGACAACGCGAATTGCTGGAAGCCTATTACGATACCAAAAAAGGTATCGGTTATACACTGGGGCGTACGAACATCAACAGTTGCGATTTTTCAAGCGACATGTACACGTATGTCAACGATGGCGACCGCGACCTGACATCGTTCGACGTGAAACACGATGCGCGGTACAAAATTCCATTTATCAAACAGGCAATCATGGCTGCGGGTGGCAAACTGACCATGTTCGTCAGCCCCTGGAGTCCGCCGGCCTGGATGAAAGACAACAACTCGATGCTGCAAGGCGGCAAACTGAAACCGGAATTCTATGATACATGGGCAAATTACTACGTAAAATTCATCCAGACGTACGAGAACATCGGCATTCCGATCTGGGGACTTACGGTACAAAATGAGCCGATGGCCAAACAAACCTGGGAATCCTGCATCTACACGGCCCAGGAGGAGACCGATTTTATTAAAAACTACCTTGGCCCAACCTTGAAAAAGAACGGCATGTCGGGCAAAAAACTGATTGCCTGGGACCATAACCGCGATCTGGTGTACCAGCGCGCGAGTACCTACCTGAGCGATCCGGAAGCCGCCAAATACATCTGGGGCATCGGTTTTCACTGGTATGAAATCTGGAATGGCGGCCGTCAATACGATAATGTGCAACGCGTAGCCGAGTCGTATCCCGAAACCAATTTGTTATTGACCGAAGCCTGTAATGGCCCTTTCGACTGGAAAAAATTTGAAGACTGGACTTGGGGCGAGCAATACGGTGAGAACATGATCCATGATTTCAACAACGGCGCAGTAGCCTGGACGGACTGGAATGTGCTGCTCGATGAAACCGGCGGTCCCAACCACGTCGACAATTTTTGTTTTGCGCCGATCCATGCAAAAACCAAAGAAGGCACGTTGCACTATATGAATTCCTATTACTATATCGGGCATTTTTCCAAATTTATCCGCCCGGGTGCCAAACGTATCGTGAGTTCGTCGACCCGTGCACAGTTGCTGACGACGGCTTTCCTCAATACGGATGGCAGCATTGTGGTGGTGGTTATGAATCCGACGGCTGAAAAACTCAATTATCGGGTGTGCATCGGTGGACAGGCGACGGAGACGGAGAGTTTGCCGCACTCGATTTCGACGGTTGTTTTGTAGGTTGGGGTAACTTTGCATTCTTTGCCAATAGTAATCATGGGCAACACGGTATATTTTTCCTTCCTGTGGCTGGTAATCATCGCACTGGTGATCGGCACAATCGTCGTCATCGGTGCCCTGTCTTGGTACGACCGGCTGATCGATGTACATCCACAATATCAGCGCTATCGCGTCATTTTATTGCGCACACGCGGCTTATTATGGGCTTTTACCCTGCTGATGACCTTTGGCGGCGTTGCTGCCTGGTATGGGGACCAAATGCTGCACAACCAAGAAATTTCGGCGCAACGCGCCGCTTTATTGCCCGTTTTTGACAAAACCAAAGTCTGGCAAGCGCCCGATTCCTTGCTGGCTAATACCGATCCACACGCCCGTCTGATTGCCTACGGACGGGACATTATCGCCCGCACCCAGGACTATTTCGGCGAATACGGCCTGGTGCGGCCCGGCAGCACCAACGGCATGAATTGCCAGAATTGCCACCTCGACGCCGGCCGTAAACCTTTTGGCAATAATTATTTTGCGGTCCAAAGCACCTATCCGCAGTTGCGCGCTCGGTCGGGTGCGCTGGAAACTATCCCCAAACGAGTCAACGATTGCTTTCAGCGCAGCCTGAACGGGCAGCCGCTCGACACAACCAGCCACGAGATGCAGGCCGTCCTGGCCTATCTGCGCTGGCTGGGCACGGGTGTGCCCAAGGGCGAAAAACCGCAGGGAGCGGGGCTGGTGGAAGTGCCGTTGCTGGACCGGCCGGCAGATCCGGCCCGGGGACAAAAAATCTATACGGCAAAATGTGCTTCCTGTCACGGCGCGCACGGAGAAGGTTTGGCCATGCCGGGAAGTCCGCGTTATTACCCGCCGTTATGGGGCGACAAAAGTTACAATGCGGGTGCCGGGCTGTTTCGGCTGTCGCGACTGGCGGGATACGTCAAGGCCAATATGCCGTTCGGTGCCAGTTATCAAAACCCACAGTTGAGCGACGAGGAAGCCTGGGATGTATCCGGATTTATTAATTCCCAACCGCGTCCTGAGCACCCTTTTTTGCACACCGACTGGCCTAAAATCGAAAAAAAACCGTTCGATCATCCGTTTGGGCCGTATGCCGATCCATTTCCGGAAATACAGCATAAATACGGCCCGTTCGGCCCCATCATCGCGTTTTATAAAACACTGCTAAAAAAGAACTGACTAATATGGAGGAAGATAAAAAGTCGGGCTTGAACCGCCGCAAGTTTTTGCGTAATTCGCTGCTGACTGGACTGGGTGCAGGATTGGCACCCATGACTTTACCGGGTGCTGACACCGGCGCGCTGGAAAATAACTCCAGCGCTACAGAGATACCGCCACCTCCGCCACAGTCCGGCACGCTTACGCTGTTGCAAACGACCGATGTACACTGTCAATTACATCCGCACGACGAGTTGTTCTGGGAAAATGAGCAAGCCGTTTTCCGTAAAACGGCGGGGTATGCCCACATTGCCACCTTATTCGAAAAGGTACGCAAACAGAACCCCAATACCTTCATTCTGGATACGGGCGATATGTTTCAGGGCAGCGAATTGTCGGTAAAAACAACTGGTAAAGCGATCACCCCCATCTTGAATGCCCTGGGCTACGATCTTTATTTGCCTGGGAACTGGGAGGTCGTTTATTATAAAAAAAACATGCAGACGCTGCTCGGCGGTCTGACCGCACCGAAAGTGTGCGCCAACATGTACCACGATCTGGGCGATGGCAAAAAAGGCGAACTGATTTTTCCGGCCTATTATACCTGGTCGCGGCTAGGCGTAAAAATCGGCTTCCTGGGGTATACCGATCCGCTAGTCCCGCTGCGGCAATCGCCCAATTATTCCAAAGGTATTATTTACACCAAGCCGGAGGATAATCTGGCCTATTTTGTCAATGTATTACGCGAACAGGAGCAATGTGATTTTGTGATTATTGTCGCCCATCTGGGCTTGTCGCAGCAGATCGCCCTGGCGAATATGCCCGAATGCGCCGGCGTAAATTATATTTTCGGTGGTGATACCCACGAGCGCGTACGCGAGCCGATCGTGTGCAAATATGCAAAAGTAGTCGAGCCGGGCGCATTCGGTTCGTTTGTCGGCCGGCTCGATCTGGAAGTCCGAGACGGAAAAATTATCGGTGAGCACTACGAATTAATGGAAGTAGACGTACGGAAATACAAAGCCGACAAACAAATTTCCGGGCTGATAGCCGGCATCGAAGCGCCATTCCTTGCCGATATTGAAAAAGTGGTCGGTTATAGCAAAACCCCGTTGTACCGTTATTTTGTGGTCGAAAACACGATTGATACGCTTATTCTGGATGCCCTCATGTGGAAGGTGGGTACGGAAATCGTGCTGTCTAACGGCTTCCGGTTTTGTCCGCCGCGCAGCACGCCCAATGCCGATGGCTTGATCCCGATTACCGAAGGCTTTATTTTCGATATGTTACCGGTCGATGCGACCGTGCGCACTGCCAAAGTGACCGGCGCGCAAATTCAGGCGTGGCTGGAAAAAGAACTGAACAACGTTTTTGCCAAAGATGCGGCGAAACGTTTTGGTGGCTGGGTCGTGAAATTCAGGGGTATGGAAGCGGCATTCAATGCGTTTGGCGAGCAGGGTAAACGCGTGCAAAGTATTACCGTTGGTAGTCAGCCGCTGGATCCGACTCGTACTTACACGGTGGCTGCCTGCGAGCGCGATGGCGATCCGGAAACGATGCTGTGCCGCATCCCCAACGTAACGGAAGGTACAAATTTGCCCTACTCGTTGCATCTGGTTTTGAAAGAATATCTGGCGAAACATTCACCGGTATCGCCCATGCCGACCGGAGCAGCCAAAATACTGGATGCCCCCCCTACCCTGCTTTCACAAGTCAGCGGCGTATCGTATGTATTTCGGTAATTATATTTTATACTGAAAATCGCCGGTAAATAAGTCCAAAGCATCATCGCTACGCATGACCTTGATCACCAGAAAGACGGCGTGGTCAAAATACCTTTGCTGTGTTAAAACGAGGTCACAGCAACAGTGGAGGTCATCGAAACGCCAGCAATTGACTGCGTATATTTGTCCTTCCACATGCTTATAAATCCATGATTTTGTCACACAAACCAGCTCTTTTACTGCTCGTATTTATTACGCTGGGTGCCGTCCATTGCCGTACGCAGTCGCTGTCGCACATAGCGGGCAAGATTACTCTACAACCCGGCTGGAAACCAATGTTGTACCTGGTGCAGCCGCGTAATTTTGGCGAAATTGCGGCCAATTTCAGCGGCATCGTCCTCGATTCTGCCCGTATAGCGGCCAACGGAAGTTTTGCGTTTGTCAAAACACCCCAGCCAGAAACATCCGTGGTGCTTGAAATTTGCCTGCAAAGAATCGACGGCCGTTTCCCAACCCAACTTTTGGACGACGATTTGTCGCTGGCCAATTACATGCCGGTGATCCTGCAAAAAGGGGAGTCGCTTTTCATTACAGCGGATGCAGATCAAGTGCAGGCCACTTTTTCCATCCAGCATCCGTCGGCCGGCAATGCGGCACTTTTGCAATTGCGCGATATCCGCCAGCGCGCGGGACTGGAACAAAAACAGGTGCTCAACAAGATCGGCAAACTATCGGAGGAAGTCGCTTTACTGGAGGAGGAGGCTGCCTTGCAGCAGTTTCAGCGGCCACTAATCGCCTTTGCCGATTCGAGCGCGGTACTGTGGCCGGCACTGGTGGCAGCGCGCTGGGTGAGTCCGTCGGGCGATTATGAGCGGGAACCGGAGTTTCTATTCCGCCAATGTGAAAAATGGCGCGCAAAAAGCGTTGATAATCAATGGGTTGATCAATTGTGCAAAGCCGGAAGCCGAGAGCGGTTGCCGATCATGACCGGTGATATTATGCCCAATTACGCCCTGCCTATGGCCTCGGGCGATACCGTATTGCTGTACGCTTTGCTGGGCAGCCGGCTTACTATTCTGGACATCTGGGCATCGTGGTGTGCGCCGTGCCGTCGGGAAAACCGGACGGTCTTAGCGCCTGTCTGGGAGCAATACCGTAACAAAGGCTTACAAATACTGGGCTATTCGATTGAAAGTAATCCGGCGATCTGGAGAGCGGCGATTATCAAAGATGGCGCCGACTGGCCGCATGCCTCACACCTGAGCGGCGACACGACGCCATTCCTGGAAGCGTTGCGCATTACGACCATTCCGGCCAATTTCATCCTCGACGCACAGGGCAAAATACTGGCCAAAAACCTGCACGGAGCGGCATTAAAGGCGTTTGTAGAAAAAGCCATGCCGTAATTATTATACAGGTATTACGCTTGTAAATTCTGACAATTTTAAATTTTACATTACAATTAAAAATATACTATGGTAAAAAGGCCGCATTTTCGGCGAATTATTGCATCCCACTAACAATTTTCATCTTTCATGGAAACCGTTCATCCTGACAAAAGGCTTAAACTGTATTTTTTTAAACGGCTTGTTCTTGGCATCTTTGCGCTGCAACCGCACCAAATTTTCCTTCCACGCTGACACCTGTATCGGTAGGACAACCCAATTACAAAACACCGCGTTTTATACTTTGAGGCATTTTTAGTAAAAATCGTGCATTCATTGTTGCGATGAAGCGTTTAGTATCGGCAGCATGCCTTATTTTAATTTTTGTAAACCTCTTTTCATGCGCAAACTACGCGTAATAGCATTACTGCTGCCAGGGATGTTATCTGCCTGCACCACGATTATGGTCGATCCTACTGCGGACATACCGACCGTAAGTTATCGGACGGAAGTCGCTCCCATTATCGCCGCCAATTGCGCGCAGTCGGGTTGCCACGGAGCAACGGATTCCAGAAAATTTAATTTGGGCTCGTACAGCGCCCTTTCCGGCCTGGTAGAACCCACCAAACCGCACAACAGCGAATTGTATTCCGTCATCCGCGAATATGGTCCTAGCGCAATGCCGCCTGCACCGAACAAGCCGCTTTCAGATGAGCAGATCGGACAAATTTACGTCTGGATCCTACAAGGCGCTTTAGACAACTAATATCCACATACTACTGACATGCAAACTTTTATGAAAAAAATAATCTGGATTTCCAGTGGGTTGCTACTCCTCACCGGTGCTTTGTTTTCCGGTGGCTGTTATTTCGACAACCTGGAAGAACTGCATCCCGAACTCTTACTCAACAGCAATTGCGATACGACCGGCATCATGAGTTTTGCCACGCACATTCAACCTATTTTGAGTAATTCGTGTGGTTCCAACAATTCCTGCCACAATGCGCAATCTGCGAGTGGTGGGGTTATTTTAGCAACCTATGCCGGCGTAAAAACGTCTGTTACCAGCGGAAAATTCCTGAGCTCGATTACCTGGGATGGCAATGCCTCTCAAATGCCGAAAGACAGCCCGACCAAGCTCAGTAACTGCTCGACTGCCAAGATCGAGAAATGGATCTTGGCGGGCGCTACCGACAATTAATTTTATCACACAAGCATACGAAAAGCATGAAAAAAATATTGCTTTCCCTGGCGGTGATCGCCCTGCTTTGCGCAGGTGTAGGTTACTACCTTTGGAATAAACCGCATGAAAACATGGAAACCCGCAAGGTCGACACGGCGGTAGATGCCACCCAGTTTTTTCAGGAGTTCAATACGGACGAGACGGCGGCAAATGCCAAATACCTGGATAAAGCGGTGGCCGTGACGGGTGCGGTACGCGAGGTAACCAAAAGTGATGATGGTAAAGAGGTGAAAGTAATCCTCAACACGGGCAGTGAGTTCGGCGTGGTCTGCGTACTCGACCCGCTCAGCCAACATGCGCGGACTGATTTTACGGTGGGTGAAAAAGTGACGTTCAAAGGGCTCTGTTCCGGTTTGAATTTCGACATCCAACTCGATCGCTGCGTCGAAATGCGCTAATTTTTTTAGGCATAATTTGGACACCTTTTAGCATGTGCCGCTTCCCGTGAAGTATGGTGCACTTAACTCCTATTGATTTTCAACACATTACGATGCAACTAAAACAGCTGTTTTTCTGTATATTACTGGCCCCAACCGCGCTTTTCGCCCAGGACGATCTACTGGCGGGCCTGGAAACGGTGGACAATAGCCCAGTACTGGCCACTTTTAAAGGCACCCGGCTCATCAATCTGCACACCGTGGAAGTACCCGGACGCCGGACGCTGGATTTTCGCATTGCACACCGGTTTGGACCTTTCAATGGCGGCTGGTATGACTTCTACGGACTGGATGGCGGCGCGAGTATTCGCATGGGCCTGGAATATAGCTACGACGGCCGGCTGGAAGTCGGCATTGGGCGCACCTCGGTCGAGAAAATGGCCGATGGCTTTTTGAAATATCGCCTCATCCGGCAGCGCATGCACGGCTGGCAACAAGTGAGTGTTACGTTATTTTCCTCGACTTATTATACGATACTGCGCGATGCGGATCGGGTAGCCAACGGGTTTGACAAGTATGCCCGCCGAAGCAGCCGGTTGTCGTATGCACATCAAATTATCATCGGACGCAAATTCAGTGATCGCTTCTCCCTGCAAGTAGCGCCGACGCTGGTCCATATCAATCAGGTAAATCGCATTTCCGACCGCAACGATGCGGTCGTGATTACCGGCGCTACCCGTTTTAAAATTACCAAACGCAGTGCGATTACCCTGGAATATGGCTGGCGTGCGTTCGGTTATTCCCGTACGCCATACTACGATACGCTCGGCATCGGCTGGGATATCGAGACCGGCGGACACGTTTTCCAAATGTTTCTGACCAACTCCGTCGGACTTACCGAACCACAGTTTTTACTGCGCACCAATAATAAATGGACCGATGCCGGCATTCGGCTCGGTTTCAATATTTCGCGGGCATTTACGATTTGACCCGCATCGCTTTTTTTAATTTTTAACACACCTTGTATGAAAAAAATCCTGATTAGTGCGGTCATCTGCGCCGCTTTTGTGGGTTTGTTATTACCTGCCTGCCGCCACGAATTGGGCCAACTTCCATTGGGTCCAATCGATCCAACCGATACGACCGTCGTGGTGGTGATACCGCCCGACACCGTGGATACGACCGGCGTTCCGTGCAGCGCGGATACTGTTTATTTCCAAAATCAAATCTTACCCTTGCTGAACTCCAGCTGTGCCTTGTCGGGTTGTCACAATGTACAATCGCATAAAGAGGGCGTTATTACGACCGATTATGCGCATATTATGCAAAACGTCAAAGCCTTCAACCTGAACCAGAGCAAAATTTACACGTCGATTATTACGACCAGTGCGGACGACCGGATGCCGCCGCCACCTGCGGCTGCCTTTACGACCGATCAAAAGAATCTGGTAAAAAAATGGATCGAACAAGGCGCGCTGAATAATGTGTGTAACGAAAGTTACGGCCAGTGTGATACTACCCATGTAACCTACGCCGGATTCATTCAGCCGCTGATCGCTAATAAATGCCTGGGTTGCCATACCAGTGCCGGCACCGGTGGCGGCGTATTGCTGACTACCTATAGTCAGGTGGTGTCCAGTGTTCAAACCGGAAAATTCTACGGCTCGATCAACTGGACAGCCGGCGTGTCGGCCATGCCCAAAAACGGTGCAAAGATGTCAACCTGTCAGATATCCAAAGTTAAATCCTGGATAGATGCGGGTTTGCCGCAGTAAAAGTTCCACCACTTGGCAGATTCCAGTTTGAAAAAGCGCTGATGCAGGAACATTTCAATGAGAATTACATGGAGTCGAGCAAATTTCCGAAAGCCACTTTTAAAGGTAAAATCGACGATTTAACGAAAGTAAAATTAGACCAGGAGGGCAGTTATACTGCTCCTGTCTCCGGCGATCTGACCTTGCATGGCGTTACCAAAGCAGTTACTACGACGGCTAATTTTGTCGTAAAAAACGGCAAAATCTCTGTTTCAGCCAATTTTAAAGCTGTTCTAGTCGATTATGGCATTTCTATTCCTTCGCTGGTAGCCGATAAACTAGCCAAGGATGCCAAGATCAATATTACTGGCACGCTGGAAAAAATGAAATAAAGTGCGGTATAACAACCTGCGATGAATAAAAAATGGAGCAACGGATTTATCCCGCTGCTCCATTTTATTTTAGGCCCCTAAAAAAAGGCAGGTCAGGTATTACACCTGACCCACCTATAACCCCAAAAAACCAAATGAAAACTTCTTTATCTATCTAATCCCCGTAGGGCAATGATTGCTATAACACGATATACGAGGGATTGCGGTGTTTGGGTTGCATGCCGGTAAAAATATTTTTTTCCGCTGGCCTGAATTTATTTTAGCAGCCATTTTACCCCTAACTGGCCGGCTATCATGGGATACGTACGCTGCCCTTTGCCGATGTCAAACATCGCGCTCCATTCTCCAAAAATCAGCCAGCGACGGGACAAGGCACATTCCGTGCCCAGTTGCGTCAAACCCATGCTGCCGCGATCCGGAACATTAACCTGTGCTTCATAGCGGTTTATTGCCAGTGTACCGTGTTCGATATATTCACATTGGGCCTTTTCAGCCAGGGTAAGGCGCGCGCTGTATCCTGCACCTATGTACCAGGACCACGGTTTATCCGGCCGGAAACGGTAGTGCACCGCCAAAGAAGGCATAAAATGCCGCATCCGGCCTTCGAACTGACGGAAGTAGTACACATTTCCGGATGGCGGTGGCGGTGGCGGCACATCAATCCGATCATCGTATTGGCCCTCTATTTTATAGGCATAAGTAGCGTACGATAACCCGGCTTCAATGGACCAATGACGCTGGAACAACAACTCTGCGCGTAAGGTAGCGCAGAGCGGCGCGGTACTGCTCAGACCGGTCACTTTGGTTGTGCTTAGCACACCTGCGCTCAGACCCAGGCGCCAGCGCAAGGGCTGACGGAGCGGTTTAATGAATTGGTTTGCAGTATCCGGCTGGGCAGGTAATGTAGTTTCATCGGCCTGAGTGGCCTTGGTTATGGCACCGGAAGTAGTATCGGCATTTGTCAGCACAATTGGGAAAGCGGGCGAAATTCCGGGTTGTAGGAGCGCAGTGTCCGCTTTTTCGATAGCCTGCGGCGGGTTATTGAACAGGTTTTCAGGATTATTTTGAGTCGGTGATGTATTCGGTGCGTTGGGTTGGCTATGTTGATTTTCAGTGACTGCCGTTGGTGGAGCCGTCGTGGCCTGGGATGAAATACCGGGGAAAGTCTGCTGAACCATAGTGCCAAGGTGTGTTTTTTCGATTGGCTCAGCATTCGGATGCGTATCGATCACGCGGCGCGTCATTACAATAGTGCGATATACCGTATCATAGATGATCGTCGAATGTGGTTCGGTAATTAGATTCTGCGACGATTGAACCCTGGCTGCCTGGCGCAAGGCATCGATTGCAGCCTGTTGTGTATGCCATTGCCACAGCAGCCAGGCATTGCTCGCTACCAAGGCGAACAACAGGAACCACGGCAACAGGAAAAACCGCCGCCGCTTACCGGCATGATCCAGCCGGTTCGAAAGCGCCGGCCATGCCTCCGGACCGGGTCGGGCATCCTTGCCGGCATTGGCTAGATCGCGGGCGAACAGGTCGTCGAAATCTTCGTTAAAATTATTTTCCATAGTTAATTTTGGATGGTAATATGGTGTTTTTCAAGCAGTTGGCGCAGTTTTGCCCGCGCTTTGGAGAGATTGGATTTCGAAGCACCGACCGAGATACTCAGTTCGTCGGCGATTTCTTCGTGCGTATATCCATCTACCACATATAAATTAAAGACGATCCGGTAGGAAGGCGGCAACTGTTGTACCAACCGCAGTTTTTCCTCCGCATCCAGGCGATCGAGGATCTGGCGCTCGAGGTTGTGCGCATTGCGCTCGGGCAGCGCCGCCTCGCCAACATTACGGGGCTGTTGCGCGGCCACGCGATAGCGATCCAGCGCGGTACGCCGGGCAATGGTGTACAGCCAACCGCCAAAATTGCTGCCTGGCCGAAACTGATCCAATCGGGTGAATGCTTTAAAAAACGAATCGTTGGTCAATTCTTTCGCCTCCTCTCTCGACGCTGCATAGCGCAGGCACACACTAAAGACCGTGGCATAGAAGTGTTCGTACACTTCTTGCTGGCTCGATCGCTCTGCCCGGCGACAGCCTTGTATCAATGCCTCGAGTCGTTCGTTCGTCATCTTGTTGAAAACGGGTAATTTAATGGATTGGTTGTCTCGTCAGCCTTTCAGTTTGCGCAGAAAACTGAAAGGCTGACGAGCCATACGCCGGTACAATCGGTCAAAATTACGGACAAGCAAGTTGAAATTACCAAAGAAAAAGGCCGTTAAATATTTACCAGCACACCGCAATGCGAAGAACTTTGCTGCTTCATTTGCAAGCCCATTTACAGATGCTTTGAAGAATCAGGGAACACGGACGCTCAATGTGTCAGACTTGCTGAACAGCCGCAAATGGCGCAACGTTACGGAAGGCGACAACTTCCGCAGCGAAAGCAGTTTTCAATGGCATAGCCGACAAATCAACCTGGCCTTCAACTACCGCATCAACCAAAATAAAGCTGCGGCGAAAAACAAGACGGAGGACGGGGGATGATTGGTATAGTTTTTTAATGAATTGGCAGCGGAGAATTCTGCTAAATTTATTGCTGCTGATGCTTCGCATTTCTTTTCATTTTCAAACCACTGCCCGACTAATGCGTCTTTCCATCATCTTTCTTTTCGGCTGGCTCGTAATAGGCTGCACTTCCAAAAATCAGCCGGTTCCGTCTCCCTCCGCTCCGCCGGTAACGCCGCCCACGACCGGCAAATTACCCATTGACAAAATCAAATTGCCGCCGGGTTTCAAAATCAGCATATATGCCGAAGGGGTGAACAATGCCCGTTCGCTGTGTATGAGTGATAAGGGGACGCTATTCGTAAGCACGCGCGACAAAGGCAGTGTCTATGCCCTGCGCGATACCAACGGCGACTTCAAAGCCGATCTGATGTTCACGCTGGCCAAGCGACTGACTATGCCCAACGGTGTAGCGCTGCGCAATGGCGCGCTGTACGTGGCGGAAGTAAACCGCATCCTGCGTTTCGACAACATTGAAGCGTGCGTAGATGCGCTGGCCAAAGGCGATACCAACTGTCTGAAACCGGTCACGGTGTATGACCAATATCCAACTGACAATCACCACGGCTGGAAATATATCGCCTTCGGACCGGATGGCAAACTGTATATTCCCGTAGGCGCGCCCTGTAACAACTGCGAATCAAAAGCGCCGATCTACGCGACTATCACCCGGCTGGATGTCGATAAACCGGGTGCAAAACCCGAAATCATCGCCAGCGGTGTTCGCAATTCAGTCGGTTTCGACTGGCATCCGGTGACCGGTGAATTGTGGTTTTCTGAAAATGGCCGCGACATGATGGGCGATGATATACCGCCCTGTGAGATTAACCGCGCGCCGAAAATCGGCATGAATTTCGGGTACCCATATTGCCAGGGCGGTGATATTTCCGATCCCGAATTTGGCAGCAAACACCCTTGCGCTGACTTTACGCCCCCAGTGCAGAAACTGGGACCACACGTGGCTCCGCTGGGGATCGAATTTTACACCGGTAAAATGTTTCCGGAAGCCTATAAAAACCAACTCTTTGTGGCCGAACACGGCTCCTGGAACCGCGCGAAAAAGATCGGTTACCGCATTTCGCTAGTGCGCCTGGATGCACAGGGCCGCAGCATCGGTTACGAGACGTTTGCTGAAGGCTGGCTACAGGGAGACGAAGAGTGGGGTCGTCCGGTGGATATGGAACAGTTGCCCGACGGTTCGTTGTTGATCTCCGATGATGCAGGGGACGCGATTTACCGGATCACTTACGAAGGATAAAATCAGATTTTAGTTCCCTCCCCCTGCGCGCTGCAAATCCGCCTGCCCTTTCGCGGTCTGGCCCAGTTGCATATAAGCCGTTCCGCGGGTGCGGTAAGCGTTGGCGTACTGCGGGTTGAGTGCAAGGGCTTTGTCGGCGTCCTTGACGGCTTCCTCGTACTGCCCGGTTTGCAGATAGGCACTGGCGCGGTTGTTATAGACCATCGGTTTCAAAGCAGGAGCGGCCATATTGACGGCAGTCGAGAAATCAGCAATCGCTTCCGGGTAATGTTTGGTATTGAATTGCAGCGTTCCGCGGCCCATGATTGCCTCCAGTGCCAGCGGTTTCAGGTTAATCGCACTGGTATAATCCGCCAGCGCTTTTTCCAGATTCCCGGTTTTCTCCTGCGCAATCGCCCGGAAATAGTAGGCTTCATCGGATTTAGGCTCCAGCTCCAGACTTCGATCCAGGTCCGGAATGGCCTCGGCCGGGCGGTTCAATCCGATCAGGCATTTGCCGTGGTTGAGAAATAATTTCGGGGTAACGATGCCGGCCGCAATGGCGATGGTAAAATCGTCGTAGGCTTCTTTCAACTTGCGCACCTGGAAATAGGCTTGTCCGCGACCATTGTAACACTCCATGCAGGTGGTGTCCATCGCCAGCACATTGGAATAGTGGGCAATGCTTTTTTCGTACTGGTGATCCAGCAATTCTCCATAGGCCAGGTTGCAATTGCAGGTGATCGAATTGGGATAAATGTCGACACACTGTTGAAAACAGACTGCGTCATTTTCCCAATATTTAGCCTGTTTGCTGCCTAAAAACGCATAAACAGCGGCAATAGAGAGCCACAGCCCCCATTTTAAGAATTTCGGCAAACGCTCGGTCAAATGGGTCAACAATAAAAATACCCCCAGCGAAGGCAGGTACAAATACCGGTCGCTGCGCAACTCAAACGTGCCGACCGAGAAAAGCGGCAACATGATACTCAGTGGTAAAACGTACAAACCGGCCGCCAGACCGGCCAAGCGTTCTTTCGAAAATGAACGATATAACAGGTACAACAAACCGCCCAACACCACGGGCGCGAGGTAATAATCGAAGGTCCACGCTCCGCCCGTTTTCACCATAGGATACGAAATGGTCAAATCGAGCGGTATGATTAATTTGTAAATATAGAACAACAACGTGTGGCTGACCATCAACAAGCGGTCAAACAAATTGAAGGTTTTATTGCTCATCGAAATTGCCGCGCCACTTTCCGTGCGCGTGAAAAAAGTGTACGCGCCCAGGGAAATACTCACCAGCAAAAACGGCAACAAATAGGCGTACTGGCGTACCCGGAAAAAGCGCTTGTGTACACCCAAGTACCAGTCCAGCACCGGCAGCAAGAGTGGCAACGTAACCGCCGCCGATTTTGACAATGCAGATAGCGCGAAGAATAACAGACTGAACCACAGCCACTTCTGCTGATTTTTCTGACGATACTGCACCCAACTGATTAGTGAAAGCAGGTAAAAAAGTGTAAACACCAGCGTCGTTTGCGCAGCGATCCAGCATACCGGCTCGGCTTTCACCGGATGTACCGCAAACAACAACGCCGAGATAAAGGCAACGAAAACCGACAAATTCAGTTTGCGCAGAAACGTAAATGCGCAGATCGATACGCCCCCATGTAAGATCAAACTGGTCAAATGGTAACCGAAGGCATCCTCTCCGCTCAACTGATACACCCCGGCATATAAAAAGGCGGAAACCGGTACATACATCCCTACAATCCGCGACGTCAGCAACCCGATCAGGGTCGGATGCTGAATCACTTTATTGTAATAAATCGTTTCGCCATCGTCAAAACTCATAAATCCGTGGCCTAAGGTGGGCCAGAAAGTCAATATGGCCGCAACCATCAGCAACACCTCCGCAACGCCGCGCCGTTCCAGCAAAGAACGTACGGAAACTGTATTTGCCACAACCGGCACCGCTGCTACTTCCTGCACTACCGCGGCAGGTTTTGGCGGCATTTTTTTTCCTTTCGACATGGTTTTTTTCAATTAAAAATTACGAATTACGAATTACGAATGAAAATTACGAATTACGAATTACGTTTTGAATTCAACCCATCTTGGCATTATATCTTACTTCCATTGCAACGAAGCGATAATTCGTAATTCGTAATTTTTATTCCTAATTCGTAATTAAACCTCAGTTTGCCTTTTTCGGCGTATTCGGATCCTCGTAGTCAATCTTTCCACC
>JBBRDQ010000031.1:0-31995 GCA_038203695.1 Chitinophagales bacterium | reverse complement strand
TTTGCGCAAAAGAGGGGTTGAAGATGTGCTGTTTTTCTGTATAGACGGTTTAGCGGGCTTCAGCGATGCTATTTTGGCGGTTTTTCCGCAGTCGTTCGTACAACGGTGCATCGTACACATGATTCGCAGCAGCACCCGCTTTGTTTCGGACAAAGACATTAAGAAGGTTTGCGGCGATCTTCGGAGCATTTACTCGGCAGCCGATGCGCTTCAGGCCAGTATCGCTTTAAGCGCTTTTCGGGAAAAATGGGACAAAAAATACCCCCAAATCGCGGAAGCCTGGGAGAATAACTGGACGGATTTGATGTCATTCATGGATTATGGAGAAAATATCCGACGAATGATTTATACCACTAACGCAGTGGAAGCACTACACCGGCAAATCCGCAAAGTGACCAAATCCAAAGGATCCTGGGTCAATGATAAGGCATTAGTCAAACAAATCTACCTCACTTTGATGTACGGAAAAGGTGGGTGGAACAAAAAAGTGTTCAACTGGAATGGCATAGGTAAGGAGTTGAGCGACCATTTTGGAGAACGGTATACGAGGCACCTGGAATAAAAAATTGCCAAAAAGAGGCTAAAAGTGAGGGTGGGTAAAGTTTGTTTCCCACAATTTCAACAGCCTTTGCAGGTCAAAAATAATTAGATTTTTTGACCCGCAGGCCATTGAAATGTGGAAAACAAAGATACCAAGCGAATCATGGCCAAAATAAATGAAACCTAATTCTGAAACTTATTTTTTAACCAGATTCATCTTTGACACACTTTTTAGAACATTCCCTAAAAATTAAACATTAGCCCTCCAATCCTGCTAAAAACACCTTACCGATACGGCACTTTTGCCCAACCTCACGCTACGTCTACGGTGGAAGCGAACTGCTTTTCATATAAATCGCGGTATTTGCCATTGGCGATTTCAAGCAATGCACTGTGCGGGCCAAATTCTTTTACTTCCCCTTTTTCCAGCACCAGAATATTAGATGCATGGCGTACCGTACTCAGGCGGTGCGCAATAATAATGCTGGTGCGACGGGCGATCAATGTCTCAATCGCGAACTGAATCACCGATTCTGTTTCCGGGTCGATCGAAGAGGTGGCTTCATCGAGGATCAGAATATCGGGTTGAAAGACGAGCGCCCGCACAAAAGAAATCAACTGGCGCTGGCCCATGGAAAGGGTGGCGCCGCGTTCCATGACCTGGTAATGGTATCCGCCGGGTAGTTTTTTGATGAATTCATGCGCACCGATCATTTTAGCCGCTTCGATGACTTGGGCCTCGGTAATTGATTCGTCGCGCAAGGTGATATTTTCTATAACGGACCCTGAAAACAGGAATACATCTTGCAAAACCACGGCAATACGCCGGCGCAGCGCAAATACGTCATACTCCGTCAAATCATGCCCGTCGATACGAATATGACCGCCCTGAATTTCGTAAAACCGGTTCAGCAGACTAATAATGGTCGTTTTGCCGCTACCGGTACTGCCGACAATAGCCAGCGTTTCGCCGGGTTTAATGGCAAACGATACGCGTTTTAATACCGCATCCGTTACAATATTATCAGAGTAGGAGAACTCGACATTTTCAAAGGAGACTTCTCCGCGCAGGCGTGTAGGGGCCAGTGTGCCGCTATTTTGCACGCGGTCGTTATTTTCAAGTAATTTGAATACACGGTCAGCAGCAATAAGACCCATTTGCAGCGTATTAAATTTATCGGCCAGCATACGGATCGGGCGATACAGCAGCGAAATATACAGGGAAAAAGCGACCATAGTACCGGGATACGCGCTGATGTCGATCACGCCGCCCAGCACACTGCGTGCACCATACCACACCATTAAACCCAGCGAAAGTGCGGAAATAATATCTACTACCGGAAAAAAAATGGCGTATGCGAAAATGGCTTTCAGGTTCGCGCCGGTATAATCGCGGTTGATCTGGCGGAATTTTTCGGCTTCGCCGGCTTCCGCGTTAAAAATCTGCACAATGCGCATACCGCTGATCCGCTCTTGCAAAAAAGCATTCATGGCAGCGATGTGATTGCGCACTTTTTCATAACTTTTACGCACACTTTCCTTGAACTGGTAGCTTCCCCAAATTAACAATGGAAATACGGACAAAATAACCAGCGTCAGTTGCCACGACATAGAAAACATCGTAATCAACACGAAGAAAATCGTCATGACATCAGAAACAATGGTGATACTGCCCTCCGAAAAAATAGTGTTGATCGACTCAATATCGTTGATCGTGCGGGTGGTGCTCTGACCGATGGGCGTCTTATCGAAATATCGCAAATTAAGGCTGCTGATGTGTTTGAATACCCGCACCCGCATATCCCGGATGACCACCTGGCCCAACCAGTCCGCATGGTATAAGAATAGGTACCGGCACACTACCTCCAGCATCAGCAGTCCCAAAATAAGGCCAGCCAGCCGGGTCATGCCGGTTATATCCCCGTTGCCAATGTGCACATCGATCATTTGCTGTACCAAGCCAGGCCGCAGCGTCGAGAGATAAGCGAGCAACACGCTCAGCACGGTAGTACCAAAAAAGACTTTTTTATAGGGTTTTACCAGTATGATAACCCGCCGAAAGAGCGAGAAATCAAATTTTTTTGGCTTAATTTCAGACATGGAATATTGTAAAATTTGGCAGCAAATAGACACCCTCTAGCTGCTTCGTACCAGTTAACGCGTATACACAAGATGTGAGTTGACACAACGGTAAACGCCTGGCAAAGTTCGGAATATCTGCGTGGATTAGGGGTTTTAGTCGGTTAAAATTGAAAAATAGTCGGAAGAAACGTGCGTTACCGGCACCTAGTAGCGTAGATTCGTGGCGAAAAACAATTTCACGCTTTCATCAAAACAACAACTTTATGGATGTTTTAGACAAGTCAACCGGTTCTGCTTACAACCCTCAATCTATTCCCAATCGCCCCCTGGCCATAAAATATGGTTTGATCTGGGCAGGTGCTTCGAGTTTACTTATTCTACTGGGCTTTCTCTTTGATATGGATATGTCGCTGCCATCTACTGCGGTAAGTGTTAGAGTTATCGGCGGTATTTTAGGTTTTGCCATTCCCATCGTAGCAGTTACGTTAGCCGTACGGGACGATCGTACGCAACTGGGCGGATTTCTTACGCTGGGACGGGCAGTGGGTCTGGGTGCCATCACCGGTATTATTGCCGGTGTCGCCAGCGGTGTATTTCAAGTTGTATATCAATACGTGATCAATCCCGGTTACCAGGATCAATTGAAAAACGCGATGATCGCAGAATGGGAAAAGAGTGGAATGACGGAAGAAGCAATCGAGATGACTTCCAATATTGCCTTTATGTTTACCAATCCATTTCTGCTGTCGATTTTTGGTATCATTGGAGCGGTCATTACCGGCGTGATCGTCGGGCTTATCGCCGGTGCGATTATGAAGCGCGAACCGGTTCGTTACTAAAAAAAATCCCTGTCGCTAAATTCGGACGAATATCTACTTTTGTCCATGCAAAAACGCTTTGCCAACTTCGGCAAGGCGTTTTTCGCATAAACCGGCAGCCTGTACTGAATGTATGCAGCCTGCTGCTTGTCAATAATTTATACTTAAAATTTACAATCAATAATTCATGCAAAATATAGGCGTTCGCAATGGTTTGCTGGGGGCAGTCGTCGTGATTTTTTTCTTTGCTATCGTGTACTTTGTCCGGCCCGCCCTGTTTCTAAATCCTTGGCTACAGTGGTCTTCGCTGGTAATTTACCTTATTTTCATGTATAAAGCCGCGCAGGAGGATTGCGCATTGCTGGGAACCAGCCGCGATTTTCGGGAGATTGTCCGTACGCCATTCGTCGTTTTTTTATTAGTTAATCTGGGCTACTGGCTGTTTTACTACGGCATACATTTAAAGGATAGTTCGTTGATTGTCATGGAATTGCAGGCTAAAATAGACTTTTTGCAGCAGCAGTTGACCAGTGGAGCAGGAAATCCCGATACCGCCAATGATTTGCGCTTGCAAATAGCCGACCTGGAGAAAGCCAAAGCCAGTCCGGTACAGCCGCTGGCACCTATCCTGGCGCAGATGGCGCAAGGTGCATTGGGCGGATTTGGGCTGGCTACGGGTGTCGCTTTACTTTTACGCGGAAAAGAATAAGTCATGGCCACGCCAACTCGCACGTCCGCCTCCCGCCGATGGATCACGGTTAAAAAGTGGTTCAAAATATTCAGCATTTCCCGGCTGATTCGCTGGAGTATTCTACTGGTATTGAGCTGGTGGCTTTACCAAAACTGGCACGCCGATATTCCCAACCAGACCCTAATCGATCATTATACCTGGCCCGACTCCCATTTTATTCTGGTCGATGGTATGCAGGTGCATTACCGCGAAACCGGCAAAGGGGAAACGATCTTACTACTGCACGATGCGAATAGTTCCCTGCACACCTGGGCGGGCTGGACGGCCGAATTGTCGCTAAAATACCGGGTCATCAGTGTGGATTTACCCGGTTTCGGGTTGACTGGCCCGCACCCGAAAGGCAGCTACAGCGCATTTATGTATGCCAGTTTTTTGGACAGTCTGGTGCAGCGCATGGATTTAAAAAAATTTGACTTGGCCGGCAATGGTCTCGGTGCACAGATTGCCTGGTTTTATGCTGCTGAAACCCAACAAAACCGGCTGGATAAACTCATTTTGCTGGACGCTCCAGGTTATGAGGCCAAAAGTACGCCCCTGGCTACCTGGCTGGCCCGTATTCCCGTTGTTAACCGGGCGTTGTGGAAAATTACCCCGCGCGACTACATCGAACTCATGCTGCAGGATGTGTATGCCGACGACGCGCTGGTGTCCGACAGCCTGATTGAGCGCCATTTTGAACTTTTACTGAGCGCAGGTAATCGCAAGGCATTTACCGACCGTGCCCAGGTCAGCGATAATCGGCCTCCGGTAGATATTATTGAGAAAATCAATGTCCCCACACTAATTCTGTGGGGCGCAGAAGACACCCGCCTGTCGCCCGAACAAGCCTATGAGTTTCACCGGCATATCACCGGTGCATTGTTGCGCATCTATCAAAATACCGGGCATTGGCCCCAGGAGGAAAATCCTACGCAAACCGTCAAGGATGTAGAAGCGTTCCTCGAAGGGAAGTTTTAATGATTAATGGTTAATGATTAAATTCATTAGGATATTTTTCATTAACGATTAACCATTATTCCCCCTCCATAATCGGCGCCATTTCGTCGTCTTTTTTCTGGCGCGCTACAATTTGTGTGATAGTTTGCAACGCCACTTCCTGGCCTTCATATTTGGCGTAAAGCGTAATATTATGCGGACCTGATTTGCGGTAAATGTGTTGCAGTACGCCATTGATAAACGGTTTGCGGTTACCATCGCCCAGATCTAGATCGTAGACGGCCCCCTGGCTGAAATTCTCCATGCGGAAATAAAAGGGCTTGTTCTGCTCAGGATATTCATTCGTGCTGATCAGGTTGCCGGGGATGCGCTGGTATTGCCGGTTGGCCTGTGGATCGGCCTGCCCTTGCTGCCCCTGCGCCTGCACCAGCGTCCGGTCGTCGTCTTGTCCGGCCGGACCTTTGCGGGCGAATTGCAGTACCGCCAGCCCTACCACGCCAATGACGGCGACGATGATCAACAGCGTCGTTTCGCGGTTCTTACTTTTGGCTGTTTTTGTTTCGGTGGTCATATAAAACGTAGTTTTTTTGACAAATGTAGCACAAAAAAGCATTTTAAGCCGTTAATTTTAGAAAAATTCTGTGTGGGTTAAATGTCTACCTTTGCACTGCGTTGTACATTCCGGTGTTTGTTGCTACGCATTGTTTTATGAAAATATACCTGTACGATTCACTGAATTTTGTGGTAAAACTCACCCCGCGCCGTGTGTTTAATTTCATACAAGTACTGTCTTCGTATTACCTTACCAAATGGTTGCGGCGCCCCGTGCAATGGGGCATGCCAGTGACCGTAAGTATCGAACCCACTACCGCCTGCAACCTGCGCTGCCCGGAATGCCCGTCCGGTTTACGGGCGTTCAGCCGCGATACCGGGAATCTGAAGGAGGATTTTTTTCGTCGCACGGTCGATGAGTTGTACAAGGATCTGTTCTACCTGATCTTTTATTTCCAGGGCGAACCATACATTAATCCCAAGTTTTTGGACATGGTAAAATACGCGCACCGCAAGCGGATTTTTACCATTACCAGTACCAACGGTCACTTTCTGAGCGACACCAATGCGCGTCGCACCGTGGAATCCGGCCTGGATCGCCTGATCATTTCAGTCGATGGCACTACCCAGGAGACGTACGAACAATACCGCATCGAAGGCAATCTGGAACACGTATTACAGGGTGCGCGCAATGTGGTAAAATGGAAACGCCAACTCGGCAGCCGCCATCCGCACATCGTTTTTCAGTTTCTGGTGGTGCGCCCCAATGAACACCAGATCCCGGAAATCTACCGGCTGGCTAAAGAAATCGGAGTCGATGAAGTGAAGTTAAAAACCGCACAAGTCTATGATTACCAGCATGGTAATCCGCTCATTCCCACCATCGATCGCTACGCCCGTTATCACCAACAGGAAGACGGCACTTGGGATGTGAAACACGCGCTAGACAACCACTGCTGGAAACTCTGGCATTCCTGCGTCATTACCTGGGATGGGCTGGTGGTGCCTTGTTGTTTTGACAAGGATGCGCTGCATCGGCTGGGCGATTTGAAGAAAATGTCCTTTCAAACGCTGTGGCACAGCCCGGCGTACTACGCGTTCCGGCGCGCGATTCTGCGCGGCCGCGACCAGATTGATATTTGTCAGAATTGTACGGAAGGTTGTACCGTTTGGGCATAACGATCGTTCAGCAACGCATCTTTTGCAAGTATCGCGAAAGCCGGGGCCGATGGAAGGCATGATCATCCTAATTGATGCGCCATACGACGGTATTGTACAAAGATAAGCGCCCGCCCCTAAGCCTATTTAGATTTTATGCCGTTTCTTTGCACTTATAAAATTTCCTGAAAATACGAACATTTCAATATGCCCGAATGGGTATATTGAAATCAAAGGGTCGAAGAACTAACCCAACACTCAACACTTAACACCTGTTTATGCACCCGCATTCCCGCACATTTTTACTGATTCTCGACGGTTGGGGTCTCGGCCCAAAACATTCAGCCGATGCCATTTTTCAGGCTAATACGCCCTACTTTGATAGTTTGATGGCGAAATACCCCCATAGTACATTGGTTACGTATGGCGAAGAAGTGGGTTTGCCGGAAGGCCAGATGGGCAACTCGGAAGTAGGGCACCTGAATATCGGCGCTGGTCGTATCATTTGGCAAGAACTTGCGCGCATCAATAAAGCCGTACGGGAACATGAACTGGATGGAAACGCCGCTTTTATAGCGGCTATCGACTATGCCAAAGCGCATAAAAAACCGCTTCACCTGATCGGATTGGTCAGCGATGGCGGCGTACACTCGCACATCAATCACCTGAAAGCCCTGGTGGATATCGTCGAAGCGCACGGCGTGGAAGAATGTTATATCCATGCCTTTACCGATGGCCGCGACTGCGACCCGAAAAGTGGCGCGGGTTTTATCGGCGATCTGCAAAATTTCCTACAAGGCAAACGCACGCGGATGGCCACGTTGATCGGCCGTTATTATGCGATGGATCGCGACAAACGCTGGGAACGCGTGAAACTCGCCTATGATATGCTGGTACACCGCACCGGAAAATCAACCCACGATTTTGTGCAGTATTTGCAAGCGTGTTACAGCACCGGTGTGACCGATGAGTTCATACAGCCCGCCGTTGCGGAACCGGCCGCCCCGTCGATCCAGGCCGAAGATGCCGTAGTTTGTTTCAACTTCCGCACGGACCGCTGCCGCGAAATTACCACCGTGCTCACACAGCAGGATATGCCGGATTTTGGCATGGAAAAACTGCCACTGTATTACGTCACCATGACGCGATATGATGAATCCTTTGAAAATGTGCACGTTATGTTTGAAAAAGACGACGTGGTCCTGACGCTGGGCGAAGTGTTGGAGCAGGCCGGGAAAACACAGGTACGTATTGCCGAAACCGAAAAATACCCGCACGTCACCTTCTTTTTCTCCGGTGGCCGCGAAGCGCCTTTTAATGGCGAGCGCCGCCTGATGTGTCCGTCGCCGAAAGTGGCCACCTACGATCTACAGCCGGAAATGAGCGCATTCGATATTCGCGATGCGATCATGCAGGATATCAAAGCCAACCAACCGGATTTCATTTGCCTGAATTTCGCCAACACCGACATGGTGGGCCACACCGGTGTGTTTAGCGCCGCTATTAAAGCCGCAGAAACAGTCGATGCCTGTCTCAGTCAAATCGTTCCGCTGGCGCTCGAACATGATTACGCCTGTATCATTATCGCCGACCATGGTAACTCGGATTACATGATCAATGAAGATGGAACCCCTAATACCGCCCACACTAAAAATCCGGTGCCCTGTATTCTGGTAAGTAAAAACCTGACGGGTACGGAAACGCTGCGCGATGGCCGTCTGGCAGATGTCGCGCCAACCTTGCTGGATTTACTGGGTGTTGCACAGCCCTTGGTGATGACCGGAAAGAGCCTGATCGGATAAACGAATCTGTACCGCCTGCTTTAGCAGGCGGTGATTAAACCGTAATGATATGGCTATTTTTGCCACCTACGCGCAGGGCAAACTCCTGCTTACCGGCGAGTATTTTGTGCTCGACGGCGCCCTGGCGCTGGCAATGCCGGTGCGTTATGGACAGTCATTACAGGTAACGGCAGTAAATACACCGGCGAATCTCTCGTGGATTAGTCGCGATGAACGGGGCGAGATTTGGTTTCAAGCGGATTTCGCGTTGCCGGAATTGCGCTTGCTGGAAACAAGTGACAGCAGTGTTGCCACCACCTTATTGAAAATTCTACATGCTTGCCGCCAGCAAGTACCGGCTTTTTTAGGCACTGTGCAGGCTGGTTTGCAGGTTGTTACCCAAAATGATTTTCCCCGGGAATGGGGGCTCGGTACCAGTAGCACACTCATCGCGGCGGTGGCAAAATGGGCAAAAGCCGATCCTTATCGGGTGCTTTTCGAGACCATGGGTGGTTCCGGATACGATTTGGCATGCGCCTATGCTGCCGGACCCTTGTTGTACAGACTGGTGTCGCAACAGCCTGATAGTCAAGAAATTAATTTCGAACCAGATTTTTCGAGCCACTTGTATTTTGTGTTTCTTGGTAAAAAACAGGACAGTCGTGTCGGTATTCAGCGCTATCGGGACCGTGTGTCCGATAAATTTGCGGCAATTGAAAAAATTAGCGTGCTCACCACACAATGTGCGACTGCACCTACTTTACCGATATTTGAACAACTGCTGACAGAACACGAGGCCATCATTAGCGCTGCGCTTGAAATGATGCCCGTACAAGCGGCATATTTCCCGGATTACTGGGGTGTTGTAAAAAGTCTTGGTGCATGGGGGGGCGATTTTGTGCTGGCCACCAGCCTGCGTGATGCAGCCGAAACGCGGACTTATTTTACAGAAAAAGGCTATTCGACGGTAATTCCATGGGGGGAAATGATTTTGAGTGGCGTTAAAATTTATTAATAATGCGAATATTGGGTTGGGATTAGGAAGTGGTTGACAATCAGTTGCTTAGTGACGGGGTGACTTCAAGTCACCCCGTCACTAGCCTTGGCAATCAAGCATTTATTTCAACCCAATATTCACATTAATACTGAGCAAGGCAATGCCCAACGCCATCGATCCAGTTTGCGTAATGTAATAAGATATCCGACTTTAATTGCCATGATTTGTACACAAGTGCAGCATCTTCCCGGTTAGCAGCATCTTCTCGTATAACAGCGATTCCCCATCTCTGGCATCCGTAATTCACGTTCAATCTTCACTTCTAAATGCTTTCGCATGAGAAACCGATTACTTACACTCTTGCTGGTTTTCAACGGCTTTTTTATCCATCAACTGTCTGCCCAAAATACGATCGTCGGCGTCGATATTGTCGGGCCATCCTACATTTGCAACAATTACTGCGATACCCTTATTTTTAAAGCGGAAATACAGAACCCTTCCAATCCTGTTCCGTTAGGCTATGCTTTCAAATGGACGGGCCCCAATAACTTTATCGCCACCGGGTCTACCATCTCGTTTTTTCAATGTGACGGCCAACCATTCGCACCCGGCACGATCACTTTTATGGTGGCTGTCTTTAGTATAGATGGTGTTACAGTCGATACTGCGTTTCATACGCTTACGGTTGCCCCATTCCAGCCATTGACCATCTATTCTTCCAATAATGCGCCTTGCAATTTCGATACTGCTGCTACAGATGTGGCATGTGAAAAAGTATGCCCCAACACCACCGTAACCTATTATGTGGACAGCAACGGCGGTCCGGGCAGTACGAACGGCCCGAACTGGCAGGTGACGGGTGCCAGCAGTTACATCGTTAATACACCTTTCAATCGCTCGGTTACCGTGACCTGGGGTGGTACCGGTACCGGATCGGTCTCGGTCTCAAGCGGCCAGATCAGTGGAGTCTGTAGCGGCAGCGACGAAATATGTGTCACAATTGTGGAAGAACCGCAGGCGCATATTACTGCCGACCCAGTGCCGGTGGCTGGCAATTTGCAGGTTTGTAAAGGACAGACCGTTTATTTTGACAATCAAAGCACGGGTGCCGATAGTTATGAGTGGCACTTTAGCGATGACTTTACGACCAGCAATGCATCCAATCCAATTCACATTTTTCAGAATGCCGGCACGTTTACCGTACAGTTGATCGCGCGCAGCGCCTGTTTATGCGCTGATACTACTTTTTTGACCGTCAATGTTTTAGATGCTGTTTCGCCAGGACTGGATTGTGTTGGGACGATTTGTCCGAATGAAACGGTGACGTACACCTCCACCAATGCCTGCCCGCCGTTCAATTGGTCGGTTACCCCCAACGGTACGATTCTGAACGGTGGAACCGCCACTGCGGATAGCATTACCATCCAGTGGAACAGCGGACCGGATGGCACCATCACGCTCGGTGCGCAAACCTGTTCCGGTAATACGTGTCCTATCCCGGCTGTCACCCATGTGCCGATTATTGCCGACAATGCCGAAATCGTCGGGGCAGAGGGCGTATGCCCATCGTCGGAGGAAACCTACACCATTCAGCCATACGGCGGCACCAATTTCCTGTGGACGCTGGCCAGTGGCGGCACTATCAAAGAAGGGCAGGGTACCAATCAGGTTGTGGTCAGTTGGGGCGATATCCCCAATCCGACGCTTACCCACTGGTTGTCGGTAGAATACAACAACTGTTACCTCGGCTGCGGTGGTTCGGATAGTATCGGTGTACAGATTCTTTCCGCGTTTGTGATCAATGGTCCGGTGGAGGTCTGCGCCGGTTCAAGCGCTAATTTTACGTCAAGGCTGATTTACAACGGCCAAAATGTGCCGGCAAACTGGACGCTTATCGCACCGGATGGCAGCACTGCCTGGATGTCGACGGCACCTACAGCGGCGCCATCTGTTGCGTTTACCAGCGGTGCGGGTATTTATCGCTTGTCGGCTGTTCCGAATAATCCGGCTCAAACCTGCTCGGCCGAGGCCGAATGGGTGATCCGCGTAGCCGCCTTGCCGACTGAACCGACCGCTATCGTCGGCGCAAGAATTATTTGTCCCGGTACGCCCTATACGTACGAAGCCAGCGGGATTTTACCGCAAAATAACCTGAAATGGACTGTTCAAAACGGCCCTGGCGCACCCACCAGCGCCGCCACCAATCCCCTGAACGTAACCTGGGCGGCTACGGGACCGTATTCGCTGGCCGTCGCCCAAGTGAGTGCCAATGGGCTGGGCTGTCTTTCCGATACGGTCAGGCTCGACATTACGCCCATCGGAACCATGAGCATTGCGGGCGATCCGCTGGCCTGTGATGATGCAACGGGGCTCTACAATTTATCGACGATTCAAAATATTGATATTCAATGGACTATCACGCCACTAAACGCCGGAACGGTGGCGAATGGACAAGGCTCGAATGCGGCTGAAATTTTCTGGACGCAACCAGGCACCCATACGGTCTCGGTTGCCGTATGCAGTCAGAATGCGGTGCTGCCAGTCACCGTAGTGGCACTGCCCCAACCCTTGGTACAACACCCGGTCGGGGTATGCATCGGAGACGCCAAACCGGTGCAGACAACCACACCCTACGCGACCTATTCCTGGCGGCGCGACGACGGTTTCGTACTGGATAATGCTGCAACGCTCAATTTGTCGGGTGGCAGTTATTCCGTGCAGGTTAGCGATGCGAATGGCTGCGCCGGCACCGCTGAATTTACCATTGAAACCTATGAAAATCCTAACCTGACCATCAGCACGCTCAATCCAACCGGTTTCTGTAACAACTCGCTGACGGTGACCATTACCGCACTTACTACCAATGATGGCGATTTCACGTACCAATGGTTCCAGGATGGGAATCCGGTAGGAACAAACGCCACTACTTTCAGCACCAATCAATACGGTAATTACACGGCACGGGCAACCAACCAGTTTGGTTGCACAGCGACCGCCGGGCCGATTAATGTTTTCCAGTTTTGCGGTGGGGGCAGTGGCGGTGGTGTCTTCCTCCCCGGCCAGGGCGCGCAATGTAATCCTGGCGATGTGAGTTTCACCATTGATCCGACGCCACAGTGTGATTCATTTCAGTTTCACCTGGTAGGCGGCGCATTGTATCAACCGGGAACGGCTTTTTGGCGATTTGGGGAATCAGGTGCCAGTTTAGTCGGTTCCGCAGGTGGCGACGATCCCACCTTTGTATTCCCCAATGCGAGCCAGTATATTGTCATCCTGACGGCTACTTTAACCAATGGAGCGACTTGTGAAATAATTGATTCGGTAAAAGTGGCGGCGGCGGCGCAATTCGACCCTTCGCCCACATGTTTGGGCGATTCTACCCAATTTAAAGACGTCAGTACTTTTTTACCGCAATACAGCATCACCAATTGGACCTGGGATTTTGGCGACCCAGTCAGTGGAGCAGGCAATATATCTGCGCTGATAAACCCTGCGCATCTATTCGGTACTGCGGGCGATTTTACCGTACAACTGACCGTCACCACAAGTGCCGGATGCACGTCAAAAACCACACGCCTGGTTAAAATTCCGCCCGCTACGCCACCGACGTTTGCGCCACCCGCTTTCAAATGTGCTGGTAATGCATTGGCATTCAGCGCAGTAAGTAATCCGCTGATTACTCAGATTGCCTGGGATTTTGGCGACCCGGCCAGCGGCGCGGCCAACGATGCAACGGGTGTAACGGCCTATCACGGTTTTAGCGCCCCGGGCAATTATACAGTTACCGCTACTTCCACCAATGCCTTTGGTTGCGAAGCCACTTTTTCACAGGGTATTGTGGTGGCTCCCAATCCGCTCACCGGGGTAATTACACCCGCCAATCCAGCACCAATTTGCGAGGGAAAATCGGTCACGCTAACTGCGCCCGCCGGCGGCGTTTCCTGGATTTGGTCGGATAGCACTACCACTACTGCTACATTGACCGTGCAGCAGGAAGGCACCTACCGCGTGACGATTACCAATGCCGATGGCTGCACGTATGCGCCGCCACCGGTAAAAGTAGAGATAACACCTTCGCCGGATGCACTGGTTAAAGCCTTGTTAACCAATTCATTAGGGCAAATTATCGGTACGGCTTATCCAACACTGGCCGTTTGCGCCGGTGAAGACGTGCATTTGCAGGCACAGGGCGCAGGCGGTTACGGCTACGCCTGGTCGGGCAGCAATGGCAACACCGCGAATGTTATTTTTTCTACGGAGCGCGGCAATCTGCTGACTATCGGCACGTATACTTATACGGTTACCGTGACTGATTTTGCCAGCGGTTGCACTGTAGTAACGGCCCCTTTTATCGTTACCGTCAATCCCGTACCAAGCGGTTTTAGCATCAGTGGAGTCGGTGGCCCCTGTGCCGGCACGCCGGCTACCTTGACCTATAATGGTCCGACGCCGGCCAATTGGCAGTACATCTGGAACAATGGTGCGCTGGGCCAGACACTGGTCACCGAAGCGGCCGGCGTTTATAATATCCGGGTCATCAACGAGTTCGGCTGCGAAGCAAAAAGCAACGACTGGGTTATGCTGTCGGGACCACCGATTGCGGCTATTCCGGCCGGTTGTCATACGCGTTGTAAACCTGATACGCTTTGCCTACCCAACCTGCCGGACATCGTAAATTGGCAATGGTACTACAATGGCAGTGCGGTGCCCGGTGCGACTACGCCCGACTTTATAGCGCAACAAAGCGGCACTTACTGGGCCGAACTGACCGATACCTACGGCTGTACCGGACAAAGCGATCCGCTGTCGCTTAACTTATACGATGGCTATGGCAATATCAACGGCCAGATCTGGTCGGATGTCAATAACAATGGCATCATCGATCCGGTCGATACGCTGCTGCCGGGCTTCGATGTGCGGTTATTGAACAATGGCACACTGGTCGGGAACGGCACCTCCGGGGCGAATGGCGGCTTTGCATTCACCAATATTTTGTCCACCAATTATATGGTGACGCTGATCGGTATTCCATTGCCGCCCAACTGGCAAATCGTCATCGGTCAGGCACCCGTGCAACTTTCTGGTTGCGACGTCACCGGAGATTGCGATTTGTTGCTGCATTTTCAATGTCAGTCCGTGACGCAATCCGCAACACTCCAGGCTTGTCCCGGGCAAACGGCTTCCTTCAACGGCACCAATATACTGGCCGGCAGCAGTCAAACCTTTAGTTTTACCAGTGCTTTAGGCTGTGATAGTACCATCGTAGTCTCGGTAATGCCACTGACACCGACGGCCGGCACCTTATCGCCAAAGGTGTGTCCCGGAAGCACATACACGTACAATGGCACGGCTATTCCGGCCGGACAGACCCAGCAATTTATTATTCCCAATGCGGCAGGCTGCGATTCGACCGTGACGGTGACCGTGGGTACGTTGCAGCCGACCACCAGCACCTTATCGCCAAGTATCTGTCCCGGTACGGCCTTTACGTACAACGGCACGGCTATTCCGGCCGGACAGACCCAGCAATTTATTATTCCCAATGCAGCAGGCTGCGACTCCACGGTGACGGTGACCGTGGGTACACTGCAACCTACTGCTAGTGCCTTATCGCCAAACGTCTGTCCTGGCGGGGTTTACCTGTACAATGGCACGACTATTCCGGCCGGCCAAACCCAGCAATTTATTATTCCCAATGCCGCCGGCTGCGATTCGACCGTGACGGTGACGGTGGGTACCTTGCAACCGACATCCAGTGCGGTTTCGGTAACCATCTGTCCGGGCGAATCCTATCAATACAACGGTACCGCCCTTGTAGCCGGCCAAACGACTGAATTCACCATTCCGAATGCAGCGGGTTGCGATTCTACGATCACGCTTTCGATTCTGGAATACAATGTGGTCGGCACCGAGATTGCCGCGACTATTTGTCCCGGCACTACCTACGATTTTAATGGAACCGTCGTGCCTGCCGGCCAGACCATTACCTTTCATTTGACGACGCCGCAGGGTTGTGATTCGACCGTGGTGGTATCTATTACGGCTTTTCCAGCGCTGGATTTCAGTACAAAAACAGACAATTCCTGCACGGCTACTGCCACCGGGATCGTTATCGCTGCCGGCATTACCGGTGGTTTGCCACCGTACCAGTACTCACTGGACGGAACGATTTTTCAGGACAGCGCGACGTTTGTTAACCTTGCTGCCGGCGATTACACCGTGTATATAGCCGACGATAACAATTGTCTTTTCACGGAACCTGCCACAGTGCTGGCTTCACCGCCGCTCATGGTCGTGCTGACCAATGGCATTTTGCCATGCGATAGTACCGGTGTGCAACTGACGCCGGTCCTTTCCGGCGATACGACAGCGCTGACGTACACTTGGTGGAACGGTGCAACAACGTCCACCACAGTGGCGACCGATGCCGGCGTTATCTGGGTAGAAGCCACCAGTCATTGCGAAACGGTGCGGCGCGAAGCATCGGTACAATGGGCCGATCTGGCCGAAGATGCCTCGTTTGTCTACATGCCCAATGTGCTGATGCCTACTGCTAAAGAGCCACAAAATGCGCTCTTCAGACCTTATTTCGCCAATGGGCTGACCGTGTTAAGTTATAAATTTGAAATTTTTGACCGCTGGGGCGACCGCTTGTTTGCAACGACCGACCTGAACGCCGGCTGGGAGGGAATTGCCCGGGCCAAGGAGATAAATCCAGCGGTAAGCGTCTGGTATCTGGAAGCGCAAATCGCGTTCTGCGGCCGGATTATTACCCTGAAAAAACAAGGTGATGTGACGGTCGTGCGGTAAAACGGTATAAAAAGCGCGTTGGCCGGAAACTCCCGCCAACGCGCCTCCAAAATTCAGACTCCAGGTGAGCAGTTAAATTACTCAAAACCCAAAACCCCAAACCCAAGTGAGCAGTTGAATTACTCAAAACCCAAAACTCAAAACCCAGGTGAGCAGTTAAATTACCCAAAACTCAAAACTCAAAACCCAGGTGAGCAGTTAAATTACTCAAAACCCAAAACTCAAAACCCAGGTGAGCAGTTGAATTACTCAAAACCCAAAACCCAAAACTCAAAACCCAAAACCCAGGTGAGCAGTTGAATTACTCAAAACCCAAAACTCAAAACTCAAAACTCCACACCCAAGTGAGCCGTTGAATTACTCAAAACCCAAAACTCAAAACTCAAAACTAATAAGACCACATGTCGTGTTCCAGATTGAACATGTTGTCGCTGATCCCTTGCGATGCCATCAGCGCATCCACCCCGGTCAGATAATCCTGAATGCGCCGGTCGTACACATTGTTTTCCTTGGTGATGACCGAAGCAAACCGCCGCATTTCCAGCCAGTCTTCCCACGTGGTGGTCGTAGCAAAATTTCCATCGGGTGATATGACTTTCTGACGTGCCAGCGCCGGGCGTGCCGTCGGGTAATGCACCCAGAATAAAGGGCGTTCAAATTTGAAATTCCCGTCTTTGTCCATTTCTTCGATCATGGGTGCGATGCCCAGGATGCGCACTTTCAGTTGTGAAGTATTGGCATCGAAGTACCACGACTCTTTGATACGGAAGCGTTTGACATTTTCCCAGTTGATCTGGTTTTCGATCACCCGTGTTTCTATTTCATACGTTATCGGGTTGAGCACTTCTACGGTGTCGATCGTCACCAGCATGTTATGGATTTGTTCGCTGGAAAGTCGTTGTTTGAAACGATCATCCGCTGTCGCGATCACCTCGCCGCGTTCTGCCGCATCCGCCAGGATGGTGAAGAAGGGGGCTTCCGGTGCACGGAAAGGCAGGTTCATTTTTTCGCGGACGTCAATCACGCGCCAGATGCGCTTTTCCCATAAAATATCGGCTTCACGGATTGGCGCGTACGCCAGCACCGGCCGGTCGGTCACCACGCTGCGGGTGGTAATGTCGTCCATCGGCGCGCCTTCCGGCATCGCTTCAGTCGGTTCGGTTATTTCAGTGACGCTGACTTGGGCCAGCGAGAGGTTGGCAAGAAGCAAGGCTCCGCCCAGACAGCCCATAAGCCGGGCCATCCGCAGTGACAACAGGTTTGTCATGTCGGTAGTGATTTAGTAAAACGAATAGGAGAAAACGGATGAATACAAGTTGTAAGACGTTGATTAACAGATGTTAACCAAGCCTGGCAGTTGTTGTCATTGACATGGAAGGATTAGTAAAAGCAGCGCGCTGTGGTCGGAATTTGTAAAGAGGTTTTTTTGCCGGGTTATAAAATTGTTTACAAAATCCAAACGGGAGGCGCTGCCCCGTATTTTAAATGTTAAAAATTTTAACTAAACCGGCCTTATTTCAAGGCCAGGAACTTCTCGCCGGTCACGCCATTGAAAACCGGATTGGTGGCGTGCAGCGATTCGCCATTGAGGATGCGTTCATACAAACGCACATAGTCGTTGGCCATGCGTTTCGAGGAGAAAAGAGCCATAGCGTGGTCATGGCATTTCTGCCGGCTAAAATGACCCGCGTCGCGAATGGCTTCGGCTATTTCGGCTTTTTTGATCGACAACACGCCGAAATCCGAATGGAAGGCATCCACCTGTCCACTCCATTGCCGCTCGTTGTTGGTGCTGTTTTCATTGCTGCCACCCAGCAGTTCGGGCAGTGAGCCATACGGTGTGCCAAATACCGGACAACCGAAATACAGGCTTTCGACAATGGCCAGGCCGAACGGTTCATGCCATAACACCGGGAATATCAAGCCTTTAGATGCCTGAATAATCGCATTTTTCCCATCGCCGCCCAGCATGCCATGGAAGCGTACATACGGTGATAACGTCACCCGCAGGCCCATTTTAAAATTGATCCGATCGCCGCCAATTACATGCAGCCGCTCATCTGCACTGGCAGCGATCTCGATTGCACCGCGTACATTTTTTACCCGCCAGGCGGCATTGCCCAGAAAATGGACATACATGCGTTTGTTGTCGAGCAACGGTTTGCCGTAGTCGTCGGGGTCGATTCCATTGTGTACAAACACCGATGCTCCGTGGCGTAATGCGTGGTTGCGCGACACAAATACAGTGTTGCGGTCGAAGGTTTTGGCTTCGGAGCTATTGCCGTGGACCGTAACGAGGTGCGGAACCGGTAGTGCTTCATTTATTTCAAAATGAAAATGCGCAAAGTCGACGTCTGCGGGGATCTGCTGGGCGATCGGGCGTTTTTCGTCCAGTTCCAGTATCTCGGCGAAAGGACATTCCGAATCTTTTTTGACCAAGTAAACGACCTGATGGCCCATGCGAACCAATTCTTTGCCGAGCCACCAGATAATGCGCTCGGTACCGCCATAAGCATGAACAGGGATAATGGTATTATTGGCAAGGAGAATTTTCATATTGTTTGTGGTGGTGGTAACTGGTTCCCGGTTGGTACCGGAGGCAAAACTACAATCTCACATCCCTAAGTCCTTTATAATTTCGATGAACGTTGTTTTAGGTTACTCTACTGCGTTTGGCAAATATCTGCAATCCCCGACAACGCACCAATGAAACTACCCATTAAATTACCCGTCATTTGTCCGTACCTTTGCCGGTCAAAAAATCTACACATGGAACAAGAAAACGAATTGCCGCTTCACTTGACCCAGGCAGAACTGGATGCTGTAGCCAGGGACAATTTTGAACAGGAAAAGATTACCAAAACCCGCATCGTCAAAGATTGGCTGCCTCGTTATACGGGTATGCCGCTCGAAAAATTTGGCGAATATATCCTTTTAGTTAATTTCGGTGGCTATGTTCGCACGTTTGCCGATTTGCACGAAGTACCGGTGTATGGTGCCGACCGACCCATGCAAGCGGCTACGGCGGAAAATATTACGATCATCAACTTCGGTATCGGCAGCCCCAACGCGGGTCTGATCATCGACTTGCTGGAAGCGATCCACCCCAAAGCCGTGTTGTTTTTAGGCAAATGCGGTGGTTTGAAAACGGGCAAAAATCATGTCGGAGATCTGATTCTGCCCATTGCCGCCATTCGCGGGGAAGGAACGAGCAATGACTATTTGCCGGCCATTGTACCGGCATTGCCGGCGTTTGCCCTGCAAAAAGCCGTTTCCACGACGATTCGGGAGCACGAACGCGACTATTGGACGGGCGTGGTGTACACCACCAACAAACGCGTCTGGGAACACCGCGAAGATTTCAAACAAAACCTCCGCGATTTGCGCTGTATTGCCATTGACATGGAAACCGCCACTATTTTTGTAGCCGCTTTCAAAAATCAGATGCCGGCCGGCGCATTATTGCTGGTCAGCGATATGCCGATGACCTACGAAGGCATTAAAACGGATGCCGGCGATAAAATTGTTACCACCAATTTTGCCCAATTGCACCTGACCATCGGGGTAGAGTCGCTCAAGCAACTCATCAACAGCGGCAATACGGTCAAGCATTTGAAATTCGAAATGTAAATTTAACCAACCATACGAAATGCAACTTTTACAAGGAAAAGTAGCCCTGATTACGGGCGGTTCACGGGGAATAGGGGAGGCATTAGTACGCAAATTCGTGGAACAGGGCGCTTCCGTCGCCTTCACGTACGTGTCCGCCGGTTCCGCAGTCCGCGCAGCCGCATTGGCCACGGAATTAGGCGAGCAAGCCAAAGCCTACCAAAGCGACGCGGGCGATTACAGCCAGGCCGAACAACTGGTAGCGCAGGTCATCAAAGACTTCGGTAAACTGGATATCGTGATCAACAATGCCGGTATTACCCGCGATACCCTGATGTTGCGCATGACCGAGCAACAGTGGGATGAAGTGATCCAAACTAACCTGAAATCGGTCTTTAACATGACCAAACACAGCCTGAAACCCATGATCCGCACGGGAGGCAGTATCATTAATATGAGCTCCGTTGTCGGTGTTTTCGGACAACAGGGACAAGCCAATTATGCCGCTTCCAAGGCTGGAATTATCGGTTTTTCCAAGTCAATCGCCAAGGAGTACGGTTCGCGCGGCATTCGCTGCAATGCGGTAGCGCCGGGTTTTATCGCTACTGAAATGACCGATGCGCTCGACGAAAAGACACACGATAGTTATCTGGCCAGTATTCCGCTCAAACGCCTGGGTTCGGGCGATGACGTGGCCAATACCTGCGTTTTCCTGGCTTCCGACATGGGTGCATACATTACCGGACAAGTAATTTCGGTGTGCGGCGGATTGAATTGTTGAAAATGTTTTTCTAAAATAAAATTAATTGTTTTAAATTTGCCCATCAGTTGACACAATTTTTTTAATTAGACCGGTTACAAGCCGATCTGTGGTAAAAAATCAATACTTTGGGCACGAATCATAAAACAACGAAAAGTAATCTGGCGGCAAAACGGACAGTCAAAGACGCCAAGCCCGTCGCCAAAGACCCAATACTGCAGCAAATGCAAGACGTTAATTATTCCGAAGACGATATAAAATCGCTCGACTGGCGCGAACACATCCGCCTGCGCCCGGGCATGTACATTGGTAAACTTGGCGACGGCGCTTCGCCCGACGACGGTATTTACGTCCTGGTAAAAGAGGTGCTCGACAACTGTATCGACGAGTACGCTATGGGCTACGGGAAAGCCATTGAGGTGGCGATCACCGAAGCCGGTGTGACGGTGCGCGATTACGGCCGCGGTATTCCCCTGGGGAAAGTGGTGGATGTCGTGTCCAAAATCAATACCGGCGCTAAGTACGATTCCAAGGCATTTAAAAAATCCGTCGGCCTGAACGGGGTCGGTACCAAGGCGGTCAATGCCTTGTCCGAGTATTTCAAAGTGTCGGCTTTCCGCGATGGGCAGATGAAAAGCGCTGAATTTCAGTTTGGTAACTTATTGAAAGAGAGCAAACTGGAAGCGACCAAAGAAGAAAACGGCACCCTGGTTTTTTTTAAACCCGACAATGGCCTCTTCCGGAATTTCCGCTGGGTCATGGAGTATGTGGAGCAGCAACTCTGGAACTACGCCTACCTCAACGCCGGTCTGAAGATCCATTTTAACGGCAAAACATTCCTCTCGAAAAACGGGCTACTCGACCTGTTGAGTAAAAAAACCGTTTCGGAAGAAACGCGCTATCCGATCATTCACCTCAAGGGCGAAGACGTGGAAATCGCACTGACCCACGGCAATCACTACGGCGAACAATACTATTCTTTCGTCAACGGACAGAACACGACGCAGGGTGGTACGCACCTCGTCGCTTTCCGGGAAGCCCTGGTAAAGGTGATCCGCACGCACTTCAAAAAAGAGTTTGACGCTAAGGATATTCGCGAGAGCATTATCGCCGCGGTGAGCGTGCGCGTGGAAGAACCGGTGTTTGAAAGCCAGACTAAAACCCGGCTTGGCTCGGAGCGCATCGCCCCCGATGGACCGGCCATTCGCACCTTTATGAACGACTTTTTGGGCAAGGCGCTGGACGATTTTTTGCACAAAAATCCGGAGATCGCCAAGGAAATGCTCAAGCGGATCGTGCAAAGCGAACGCGAGCGGAAGGATATTGCCGATGTTAAAAAACTAGCCAACCAGCGCGCAAAAGCCGCTAATATTCACAATAAGAAATTGCGCGACTGCCGGTATCATTTGAATGAAAAGGGCGGGGACGAGAAGCGTTTGGGGTCGACTATTTTCATTACCGAGGGAGATTCTGCCAGTGGTTCGCTGACCAAATCGCGCGATGTCAACACGCAAGCCGTCTTCAGTCTGCGTGGTAAACCGCTCAACTGTTTTGGCCTGACCAAGAAAATCGTTTACCAGAACGAAGAATTCAACCTGCTGCAACACGCCCTGAATATCGAGGACTCACTCGACGACTTGCGTTACAATCGCGTGGTAATCGCCACCGATGCCGACGTAGACGGAATGCACATCCGTTTGTTGATGCTCACGTTTTTTCTGCAATATTTCCCGGATCTGGTGCGCAACGGCCACTTGTACATTCTGGATACGCCGCTCTTCCGCGTCCGCGACAAACAACAGACATTCTACTGCTACTCCGAAACGGAAAAGAAAAACGCGATTAAGAAACTGCGCGGCAAGCCGGAGATAACCCGGTTTAAAGGTCTGGGCGAAATAAGCCCGAATGAATTTGCCGATTTTATCGGGGAGAATATCCGCCTGGACCCGGTTATTCTGCCGGAAGACACCAATATCGACCACGTTTTGAGTTATTACATGGGTAAAAACACCCCGGAGCGCCAGGACTTTATCATCGACAACCTGCGCATTGAAATTGACGTGATCGATACGCCGGAAGAAGAAGCGCAACTGGAGCCGGAGTTAGTAGAAGAGGTGTAGGAGCAGAGGCTTCGACCAGCAGGCGGGATTCCTGTGTAATGAATCCCGACTGCCTATTTTCGCATAAAATACACCGCCGCGATTAACAAGCCGTTGAATTTTAACTTTCAGGCAAATATACTGCCTCACCTTGCGTTTGGAGCTAACAGAACGCTGTACAATCAGCTCAAATCATTCCTTTCCATGCGAATTCTTCTTTTTATTATGGGCGCATTGGCGCTCTGTTCCGCCTGCAAAAACCGCGCGGGCAACATACCAGCCGAAACGGAATCCACCATGATGCAACCGCAAAAAACCGACCCGCCGGCCGCATTTATGGACTTTTACCAAAAATTTCATAGCGACAGCCTTTATCAGATGACGCACATTACCTGGCCGTTGAAAGGACAGACCGATCAAAAAGTCGATTCCTTGCGCACCCGAAAAATGCTGCTAGAGTGGATGCCCGAAACCTGGCACATGCAGCATACGGTCGATTTCTCTACCAGCCCGGACTTTATCCGCGAATTCGAGTTAATGGGCGACGCTTTTGTCATCGAGCGCATCCATTATCGTGCTGCCGAATATGGGCAGGAGCGCCATTTTATGCAAAACGATCAGGGCGAATGGGAATTGATCTATTACGCCGATATGCAGGAGATGAAATAATGGTTAACGGATAATGATTAACGATTAATGGTTAATAAATAATTGACTTTCAATAATTTAAAAAATAAAAAAGGGATTGCTGAACAACTTCAGCAACCCCTTTTTTATATTAACCATTATCCGTTAACCATTAACCATTATTTCGCAATGACCAGTTTGCGCGTATATACGTCCGATCCATTGCGAACCTGTACGAAGTAAACGCCGTTTGGTACCTGACTTACGTTGAAGATCATTTGATTATCGCCTTTTGAAAGGGTACGGTGTTGTTGCAAGGCAACTTTACCCGTTGCGTCCATAATCGCGACCGACACATCTACATCGGCCACCATCGGAACTTGTACGGTTACCTGCTCGCTGGCAGGGTTGGGGAACAAGCCGAAGGGCGCATTTTCAAAGGTAACCGGAACCTCAATTTCGGTTACCTCGCCATCCGTAGAGCCGTCTGTCCGGAAATTACTAGCGCTCAGGCTTACCCGCATGGTGTAACATTGCGTACTGCTGAACACACCGCCGTAGCCGTAGACATGTGCATAATACGTATTAGCCGCTGTAGTCGTGTTGTAGATGATAAGTTCATTGGACGTACCGGCATTTTCCGAAGCGGCTAATAAGGTATTTGAATTGCCGCGATATAGTTTTACATCATAGTCGGCTGGCAATGTCGTAAGTTCGATCTTGATGTTTTTAGTGGTAGTCGTATTGTTAAATTTGTTCCAGTCTTTGTCGGTTGACGTAGCAATTTGTGCCGTAAAGGTAGTATTGACCGGTACAGTTACGGCTGAGGCCCGCGTGTTGTTGGGCTCAAACTGGTCTGCACAACCGCCACCTCCTGCTGCCGTAGTCGTGAAAGACGCCAGTGCCGAATAAGCGCCCGTGGTCGTGCCACAGCTGGCGCGAACCTGGAAGTTATAAGCCGTATTTGCGGTCAGACTACTTAATGCGTAGGAAGTTGAAGTCAGGCCACTTACGGTCGTAAACGTAGAACCGCTCGCCAATTTCCACTGTAATGTATACGAAGTGGCGCCGCCGATCGCACTCCAGTTGAGTGTAGCAGCGGTTTGCGTAACGCCGGTCGCATTCAGTCCGGAAGGTGTGCCGCAACTGCCGCCACTTGGAGCCTGGCAACCCGGAGAGGTCAGCAACGCAACCCGCGCACCGCTGCCAGAAAACAGCGACTGTGCCCGCGCTTTCTGCCCAGCCGAAAACATATACATGCAAACGTCATCGGTGTAGTCCATGTAGTTCATGAACATGTCGCCATTCGGGCCATTACTGCAACTTACAGTTGGAAATACCGGGCAACCGTAGTTTTCATCCGCCTGATTCGGCGTATCGGCACAGTTGTCCGTACCCGTGCAGGCAGTGCCATCGTCTCCCCAAATGTGGTAGAGATTGAGCCAGTGACCTACTTCGTGGGTACCTGTACGACCCAGGTTGTAAGGAGGCGTGCTGCCTAATCCAACATAAGCATAGTCCAGTACCACACCGTCGGTAGCAGCAGCGCCGCCTGGAAATTGTGCATAACCCAGGATCCCGCCGCTGATGTCGCATACCCACAGATTCAGGTACTTATTGCGATCCCAGGCATCCAGACCGCCGTTAGCCGAGCGTTTTACATTGTCATTCGTAGAAAAAGAAGTAATGGAAGTTTGCAAACGGCGGATACCGGTCGTGGCTGCTCCGTTCGGATCTTGCGTCGCCAGGCAAAAATTGATCTCGAAGTCAGCCGCAATTGATTGCCATACTGCCGGCACATTGGCTGCATCGGCATTGAGGCGACGGAAGTCGGCATTCAAGACATCCAGTTGCGACTGTAATTGCGCGTCGGACAGATTCTCTGCCGCGGTATTCCAAACCACATTAAACACAACAGGGATGGTCAATGCTATGCGATCATGGACGCCACCGGACTGGATAAAATGTTCGGTATTACGTTCGATTTCTTCCATTTGCTGTTTCAACAGCGGATTTTCGAGGAGTTGCTGGTGTAGCACTTCTTCAGCGGCACAGACCCGTTGGGCCATCGCGGTACCCATAGAGAAGAGCACTACCAAGAGTGGGAGTATAAAATTTTTCAGCATGATTAAAACAGTTTGATAAGTGAACAGTAAAGGTTTGATGGCATGATCCTCTACGTACTTTCAGGCGGGTATGGTTGCGTAGAGAATTTTCGCCGTGCAAACATATTTTTTTTATCAAACATTTTGACAAATTTTTTACGCAAAGAACCAGCGTTAACACGACGCTGGTTCTTTACAATAAAAAAATAGCCGTGTAAAATTCTGCTTTTCTGCTTTTATGCAGTTAATCTGTTAATTTAAAATCACCACCTTGGTAATAATGGCGTCCGGCGATTCAAAATTGGTAGAACTGGTTGCGTAAATCAGATACACGCCCGAGGCCGCGCGTTTGCCCTTGTAATCGCGACCGTCCCACACCGCTTGTCCGCCAAGCGCTTTACCTTCATATACCAACTGGCCGCTGATATCGGTGATTTTTACATTGGCATCGCGGGCCAGGCCGTAGATAGCGATCGGTCCCTGGTAGTCGGGCCGCACCGGATTGGGGTAAGCGTAGGCCATGGGACTGTTCACCCGGGGACCGTCGGTGGCTTGTGCGCGCAGTGAAATCAAGCCTTTTTCCGTACCGATCCACACTTCTCCGGTTTTTCCATTGATAGCGATGTCAGTAATGTTATTGTCGAAAAGAGGGCTGTTGGTATTGGTGTAATTCGCTACCTGCGTCAGACCATCGGGCGATTCGACAAACACGCCGTTGGATGTGCCGAACCATTTGCGGTTGGCGCCATCTATGGCGATTGTGCGCACATCTTCCGTTTCCAGCAGATAGCCGTTGAATCCGTCCACATTTACGATCCGCCGCCGGCCGGTACAGTTTTTTTCATCGAATGCATTGGTCCCGCATTCAAAACTGACTACGCCCTGCTGGGTACCGACCCAGATATCGCCATCCAGATCTACGGCGAGACAATTGACCGTGTTGGACGGGAGTTCACTGTTAGCCGTGTTGATTACCCGGTACCGGTCGTCGGCCGGATTGTCGATATCCGCGCCACTGTCGTACACCATCACGCCGCCCTGAAAACCGACCACAAACCACTTGTAACCATTCTGATCGACGACTACTTGTAACAGTCTATTTTGCGGGCTGCTGGAAAAATTGCGCAGTTGTCCATCCGCTTTCAACACGGCGACTGGCGAGGAAGGCGCGCTGTAATTGCTGATCCACAGATTTTTGTCTTTATCAAAGGCCAAGCCGGCAATTGCGGTAATATCGCTGCCGGATGCGCCGGCACTTTGTAAAATGGAGTTGTTTTTATTGAACCGCTTGGCGGCCGTTCCCGGTGCAGTCGCTTCTATCACGCCACCGACAAAACTCCCGATGTAAAATTTCTCCCCGTCCGGATGTGGCGCTACCTTCCACATGTCTTTGGTCGCATCCCCTAATTCCGGATTGCTGGCGCTATTAAAGCGATTCCATTGCCCGTCTTTCAGTATGTAAAGTCCATCCGGATTGAAACTTGCGCCCAAGCCAGAATTTGGCCCCGGCGTAGTTACATATACTGCGCCGCCAGATCCGATGGCAATTTCCGAGCTTTTATGGTTGTATGGTGAGTTAAACGTAAACCGCTCACACTGATCAGTGGTGCGGTCATAATACCGAAACTGATCGGAATCGTCGGCAATCCAGAATTTCAGCGTTCCATCCTCTATTCCGTAAAATGGCTTGCTGGCATCGCAGGCCCAGTGAATGGTGTTTTGGACACCGGATGGCTCGCGGTAATCGATATAACCGTCAAAGCCGCGTTTCCAGCCGATCAGCAAGCCGGGTCCTTCCGTGGTCAGGTAAAATACATCGCGGTCGCCGCTGGCACTCACTTCCGTCAGCGTGGTTGCGTCAAAACTGTATAATTTATTCTTAATACCGACGAATAACTGGTTTTGCCAGATCGCCATCGCGCCGGCTGCTTGACCGGCCGGGAAACCATCGGCCGCGCCCAGCATTTGCCAGCGGCTAAAATCGGCGGGATTTATATCGTCGTCGGGCAAGCGATAAACACCTTCTTCCGTGCCGATATAAATCTGGTTTTGAAATACTGCGGTCGCATATACCGGCACATCGGTAAATACAGTATATACCACTTCCGCCCGTTCCATATTCAGTTTCAGCAAGCCAAAACCACAGGCCAAGTAAGCGAATTTGCCTTCAAACGCCACGCTGTACAATTTCTTGTCGCCAACGATATTGACGTTTTTCTTGATAAACGGCAGGTTAATGACCGAGCCGTCTTCCGGTTTGTAAATATCCAGGTTGCTGTTGGAATAACCTACCAGCAGGGATTTTGTCGCATTATTATAACGAATCAGGTTCATGCCCACATCACTCAGGCCATCCGTGCGGGTGAGAAAACGCGGAGACCGGTCCGATTTATCGATTTCCACAATCGCCCACTCGGTAGCAAACCAGACTTTATCGGTACTCTGCGTCACGTATACCGAACGCTGCCAGGGTAAATGCTGCCGCCATTCTGCAATCGCCAGCGGCGGGAAAGCGGTAGTATCGGTTTGTGCAAAACTGTTTTTCGCCAAAAAGAAGATAAAAAATACAATAATGGTAGCAATTCGCATGAAGAGAGAAATTTAGAACACAAGGACCGGGAACTATCCGGACTGCAAAAGTGCTTAAAAGGCGCAAAGTACAGCCAATGGGTTGCCTAATGTACCGGCTGCTTTAGCTGCCGAATCACTGATTCGGCAGCTAAAGCAGCCGGTACGGGTCAAGTTCCTCCTTTTGCCTATCTTTGCGGCCCAAAATAAAAACGACCCCTAAACGGTCCATATACGATGCTGGAAAAACTGCAAGCCATTCGCGATAAATATATTCACCTGGAAGAACAACTGTCCGACCCGAACATCGTGGGCGACATGGAAAAGTCCAAAAAAGTGAATAAAGAGTACAAAAAACTCCAGCCGCTCATCGAAGCGTTGGAGCGCTATGAAAAAGTGCGCCGCAACCTCGACGATGCCCGTGAAGTAATCGCCAACGAAAGCGATCCGGAACTGCGTGAAATGGCCCGCGAAGAGATCACCGACTTGCAGCCACAGTGCGATTCCCTGGAAGAAGAGATCAAAGTATTGCTCACGCCGAAAGACCCGGAGGACGAAAAAGACGTGATTTTTGAAATTCGCTCCGGCACCGGCGGCGATGAAGCCGCCCTTTTTGCCGGCGATTTATACCGTATGTACACCCGCTTTTTCCAGGAGCAAAACTGGGAAGTGGAAGTAATCGATGAAAGCCCGAGTGCACTGGGCGGTTACGGCAAGATCGTACTTGAAGTAAGCGGCGAAAACGTCTACGGCAAGGTAAAATTCGAATCCGGCGCACACCGCGTACAACGCATTCCAGAGACCGAAGCCAAAGGCCGCGTGCATACCTCGGCCGCCACGGTCGTGGTGATGCCCAAACTCGAAATGGAGGATGTCAACATCCGCAAGGAAGATATTCGTACCGACGTATTCCGGGCCAGCGGTGCGGGTGGGCAGCACGTCAATAAAACCGAATCGGGCGTGCGCTTTACCCACTTGCCTACCGGCGCGGTAGCGGAAAGTACGGAAAGCCGCTCGCAGCATAAAAACCGCGACATCGCTATGGGCCGTCTGATCCAGGTAATCCGCGACGCACAGATCCACCAGCACCAGTCGTCCATCGCTTCGGCCCGCCGTACGCTGGTCGGTTCGGGCGACCGCTCGGAGAAAATCCGCACGTACAACTGGCCGCAAAACCGCGTGACTGATCACCGCCTCGAAGGCGATAATAAAAACTTCAACCTCGATAAAGTGATGGAAGGCGACCTGAACGGCATCGTCGAAGCGCTGACCATTGCCGATAATGCGGCGAAATTGCAGGAAGAAACCGCCTAGAGAAGTTATAGGTTGCGCGTTGTGCGTTGTTTTTTAGCCCCTTGCAATTTAATTGTTAACACATACTTAGCATAAAACAGTGCGCGGCAACAGAATAAGCCGTACCTTTGTACCAATATTTTTCATCAACATCCGGTGCCTGCACCGCCGGGAACCGAGGTTTCTCATCGTTCTCAATTCCCGGAAGAGGCTTTTTTAGTAGTTATGCGTAGTGGGTTATGAGTTATGGAGTGCCCGATTTTCAGGGTTGACGTAATTTTACAGCCTTTTTTCGACAACTACTTTTTAAGTAAACAAGTAAAATTCGATCTTTTTGATCAAAATAACCGCTTGTTTACTTTTCAGCCACGACGCAACAGTTTCCCGGAATCATTTCCACAATGTCATTTAAAGAATTATCACTCATCGAGCCCATCCTGAAAGCGCTCGAAACCGAAGGCTACACGCAGCCCACTCCGATTCAGGAACAATCCATCCCTTTCATTCTTAAACGCCAGGATTTGCTCGGCTGCGCCCAGACGGGCACCGGCAAGACGGCGGCTTTTGCCATTCCGATCCTGCAAATTTTGCACGCTGATCGTCCGGCAACCCAACGGCCTGCGCCAATCCGCTCGCTGATTCTTACGCCAACCCGTGAATTGGCTATTCAGATCGGAGAAAGTTTTTCCGCCTACGGTAAACATACCGGTATCCGCAACTTCGTCGTGTTCGGCGGCGTGGGTCAAAAACAACAAACCGATGCGCTGCACCGCGGCGTAGACGTGCTGATCGCCACACCCGGTCGTTTACTCGATCTGATGCAGCAAGGTTTTGTATCGCTTCAGCACGTGCAGATTTTCGTCCTTGACGAAGCCGACCGTATGCTGGACATGGGCTTTATCCACGATGTAAAACGCGTCATTGCCAAATTACCGGCCAAGCGCCAAACGCTGTTTTTCTCCGCTACTATGCCGCCGGAAATCTCCGGTTTAGCCGATTCTATCCTGACCAACCCGGCCAAAGTAGCGGTAACGCCCATTTCTTCTACGGTGGAAAAAATTGAGCAGTCGCTGTATTTCGTGGATAAAAGTAACAAAAAGTCGCTGCTGATCGACTTGTTGCAAGACAAGACCATCATTTCAGCGCTGGTCTTTACCCGCACGAAACACGGTGCGAACCGTGTGACCGCTGATCTTGAAAAAGCCGGCGTCGCCGCTGCGGCCATTCACGGCAACAAATCCCAGAATGCCCGCCAGGCCGCTTTGAGCGACTTCAAACGCGGTCGTATCCGGGTCCTTGTCGCTACCGATATCGCCGCGCGCGGCATCGACGTAGAAGACCTGACCCACGTGATCAACTACGAATTGCCGAATATCCCGGAAACGTACGTCCACCGCATTGGCCGGACTGGTCGCGCCGGTGCCAGCGGCACGGCCATTTCCTTCTGCGAAGGCGAAGAAGTACCGTACCTGCGCGATATTCAGAAACTGATCGGCCAGCAAGTGCCGGTCGTAACCGAACACCCGTACCCGGCAGACCTGTCGGCACCGATCCAGCCTAAGCCTGCTCAGCAGCGCGGCGGCGGCGGTCGTCAGCAGCAGTCCAACCGCCCGAAACCGCAAGGTCAGCCCCAGCCAGGTAATAATCGCCGCGCCGAATCTCGGCCCTCGCAGCCGCGCGAACGCGTCGCCGCACCGGCTCGTCGTGAAGAAGGTGTATTGGAAAGCCGGCCAAGCAATCGCAACGACCAGTCGTCGAGCAACCGTCCGCCGCAGCAACGCCGCGAACGCAGCGCTAGTCCGGCTCGTCGCGATGAGCAGCCATGGCGCAACAAACCAGCTCAAACGGAAGCAGGTGGCCAAAATCGCCGCAATGAATCGGCTCCCAAGCCGCAGTCCAAATCGGAAAACGGCCCGAATGCTCGTCCGCGCAACAACGGCAATCAACAGCAAAACAACAATAACAACCGGCCTGCCGCCAATTCAAAACCGCAAAGCGATTCTTGGGATTCCCTGTCGGATTTTCAGTTTTAAGTGGTGCAGTAAGGTAGTCGTTGGGCTATAAAATTAAAAACGGGTATGTTCGATCTTAGGGTGGGACATACCCGTTTTTTGTTGGAGAACGATCTTCAATCGGGTCATTTGGATGTTAAGATTTTGCATTATATTTGCTTCCTTCAATATAGAAGGATGGATCAATTTCTATCAGATACAGGATATGTACTCCGAATCGAAAATAGAATTATACTTGAATAACTGTAAATCTTCAAGTTCAAACAAAACCACGCATGCCATCACAAACCCCCACCTCCGAAACCCACCCCCTGTTCCCATCCGGCGATTGGGAAGGATTTTTCACCTATGCCCAGGGCCCTAGTGCCCGGCAGTTCCGAAAATACTGTACGTTCACTTTTTTCAACAAGATCGTTACGGGCGGCGGCTCCGACGAAGTGGGCGCGTTCGCCTGGAAAGGCACGTACGATACCGCAGAACTGTGGTGTAAAATGACC
>JBBRDQ010000030.1:0-32899 GCA_038203695.1 Chitinophagales bacterium | reverse complement strand
AAACCGACCTGTCTGAAAATCGGTAAAAATTACTATAAAAACTCATTTGGGCTCGATCGCAAGATTGTCAATCGCTGTCTCAACCTGGCGCAGCGCTGCAAAAAAATGGATGTGCCGATCACGACCTTTATGATTGCGCGCGATCCTTATCTGGTGCGCTTTGTCGAGGCATTTACCGAAACGAATAAAGGCAAGGCATTTTATTCTTCGCTGGAAGGACTGGGATCGTTTGTGCTGGAAAGTTATAAAAAGAAGAAACGGAAGTAGATGTAGGTCAGATCTTAAGATTCCCTGTATTGATCAGTCCATGCTGAATTGCGTACACCACCAACCCGGCGGTATTGCGGCAATTGAGTTTGGCCAACAGGTTATTGCGGTGTCCGTCGACCGTACGGGTGCTGATGAATAGTTTTTCGGCAATTTCCGGGGTAGTGTACTCTTCGCAGATCAATTGCAGTACTTCTTTTTCGCGGGCTGTCAATTGAACTTCGAAATCGATAGGGGAGTGCTTGGGCATTTGTTTACCGCTTAGGCTGTCGCGGATTACATCCATAACGATGGTGTTATAATAAAATCCCTTTTCGGCTACGGCCCGGATTGTCTCTACCACTTCATCGGGGTGCGCGTTTTTGCCCAGGTAACTGGAAGCACCGATTTCAATCATATTCAGAATAAAAGCCGGATTGATATGCGAAGACAATACGATGAACAGGATCGATGGAAACTGCTGGCGGATCACCTTAGCGACTTCAATCCCGCTCATAACGGGCATTTTCAGATCCAGTAACAGGATCTCCGGCAGGTCGGCCGAGGTCTGAATTTTTTCGAGTAAATCCGAGCCATTTTCGGCTTCAAAAATAACTTTAATATCGGCATAGTCTTCCAGGATCAGCCGCATACCACGCCGGAACAGCGCTTCGTCGTCGGCTAAGGCAATATTAATTGTTCTCATAACAGAAAAGGTTAGCGGTGAAATTATTGCCAGGATACCAGTGCCTCGAACCCGGCTCCTAGAGCGGTTGTGTAATGTAATTGCGCATCGATCATTTTGGCCCGATTATCTAAATTCTTCATACCCAGTCCGTTGCGATGGATCGTGTTGAGATCGAAACCTTGGCCGTCATCCCGGTACCGTAGCCAGTTTCGGCCCTCTTTGGTAAAAAGTTCAATCGTGATCAGGCTGGCCTGGGCGTATTTGAGCGAATTATTGCACAATTCCTGGACGATCCGGAACAGGTGGAGTTCCGTCAGAGCCGGACCGATGGTCTCCCGTTCCAGTGCGTAGGTAAATTGTAGGTCCACGGCACCGGTTTTGCGAATCTGTTCGCCGAGTTCTTTAATGGCTTCGATGAGGCCGAAATCTTCCAGCGTCGGCGGCAGCAATTCGTGTGAAATAGCGCGCACCCGCTGTAATGTATGCGTGATCAAATCACTGATCTCCGTCGACATCAGGTTCAGTTCTTCCGTAGGCGGAGTGGCGCGGGTAAGCCGATGAAAAGTGAGGTGCAGCACCCCCAGTTTCGAACTGATATCGTCGTGTAAGTGACCGGCAATGCGCTGCCGTTCTTCTTCCTGCGTCAGCAGATTGCGCTGGATCAATTCTTGCTGGTAGCCCAACTCCAGCGCCTGGGTCTGCATTTGTTGTTGCAATAGACGTCGTTGGGCCCGGTTCGAATAGATCAGCATGGCCAGTGCGAGCAAAATCATGATCAGGATGCCCGTACCAGCCAGTAAAACTATATCCGAGTTTTGAATATCAGACTGCATATCCCCAACAATACTACAAGGTAAAAAATACAATTTAAAACGACATTTATATTCCACAGCACATTATAACCATTTGCCCAGGTACGGGCTGCATAACCGCTAAACATAAATACAAACAAACTCCCACAATAGTATAATAACACGGATGCGTTGATGCGTTGCAGGATTTTGGCCAGCTCTTTATTGACACCGGATACAACAGAAAAATTGAAGGCAAAATCCAGCGCCAGTAAAATGACGACCACCAATACCAGCGTGATCGCATAAGAATTAAACTGGTCGAGCCCCTGCAAAAACAAAGTATTGAATACCACCAATACCAAGCCTACGCCCATAATCCAGGGCATATATTTGCGGTAGGTCGCGTCCGGCCGCATTACTTTACTATAAAAATAAGGCCACACGATGATCTGTACAACTGTAAGCACATGTAACAGCGGTAAGTTATTCCGCGAACCATAATAAGGCATTGTCCTGAGCCCGATTTCGATCGCGCAATCAAACCATAAAAAGACGACCAGGATCTTTATCGGTTCGGGCAAACGCCGCCAGTGCACCGCTCCTACAATGCAGCAAGGGACTAAAAAAATAAAGATAATAGCCGGAAACTGAGAAAGTTCAAAATAAATACTTTTCCACATATCTTCCCAAGCGCTTTGATCACGCTATCGGGGCGAAAGGTAGACAGTTTATCGGCAACGAAAAATTGCTATTTCCCGGAACCGCCGCCGTGTGAGGTATCAATGGGCGGACAATTAGGGGGACAGGGTTTCGAAAAATCGTAATACACGCGTTTGCCCGTAGCTTTGTTAGTGGTCTCAAAGATCAGCGAGGTTTTGGTGGTGATGATCGGCTGGCTGTTTTTATAACTCGTATCCGGGCGTACAGAGAGCATACACCAGATGGAATCAGTTGGTGCGGATGTACGCACGCGGCTGCCGTCGGTGGCCTGTAAAATACCCAGCAGATCGTCGCGGTGCACCCGGAAGCCATTGACGATGAATTTAGCGTACAACGCACTGTCGGCCTTCGATTTAAAAGACTGATTGATGCCGGTGTTCACCCGTTCCCAAAGGGCCTGCGCATGCAGGGCGGTATCGGCCGGAATCTGGTATTTATAGACAATACTGGTATTGTCTTCCGCTGTCTGGCCGGTTTTTGGCGTTGTGGGCGTACACGCAAGATAGAGGGCAGAAAAGGTGAAAATGCCCGCAAACAGACGTAGTTGTTTTTTCATGAAATGATGATTGATCAAATGATTAGACTAAGTGCCTCAAAATTATTGATTTGTCGGCGTGTTCTCCTAACATTTCATAATTATTTAATAAAAACAGGTATTTCTACGGGTGAATAATAGTACTGCTTGCATATTATGTGCAACACGTTGCTGTATACAATTTCTTGCGCGGCTTCCCGCATTTATCAGATATTTGCAGCCCTTTTCACGTTAACTGTACCCATCTCTATTCATGCGCATTGGACTTCTCGGTGCCGGTCATCTCGGTAAAATTCACTTAAAATGTATCCTTGCAACAAATTGCTGGGAATTGGTCGGCTTTTATGATCCCAGCGATGCCAATGCGGCGGCTGTAATAGCCCAACACGGGCTGCGGCGTTTCGATACGGTCGAGGCATTGCTGACGCAGGTTGAAGCAGTAGATATTGTCACGCCTACGGTGACGCATTTTGAAGTAGCCAGTCAGGCGATCCGCGCCGGCAAACACGTATTTATTGAAAAGCCGGTGACGGAGACGGTAGAGGAAGGCCGGCAACTGCTGCTGCTGGCCACACAATTCGGCGTACAAGTACAGGTCGGTCATGTGGAGCGCTTCAACCCGGCCTTTCTCGCCCTGGAGAATATGGTCCTGCAGCCCATGTTTATCGAAAGTCACCGGCTGGCCGTATTCCAGCCGCGCGGTACTGATGTGTCGGTAGTACTGGATCTGATGATTCACGATCTGGATCTGGTATTGCACCTGGTCAAATCGCCGGTCGCCAAAGTCAGCGCCAGTGGGGTAGCGGTGTTGAGCCATACGCCCGATATCGCCAATGCCCGGGTGGAGTTTGAAAACGGCTGCGTAGCCAACCTGACTGCCAGTCGCATTTCCATGAAACAAATGCGCAAAATGCGCCTGTTCCAGCCCGATCATTACCTCAGCCTGGATTTTCTCGAGAAGAATACGCAAATTGTAAGGCTTTTCGCCCAGGATGCCGCCGACCTGCCGCCTACCGATCAGTTGATGGAATTTGAAACCAATACCGGCAAAAAGTGGCTGCAATTGCAAATGCCCGAGGTGATCCCGGTCAATGCAATTCAGCGGGAGTTAGAGACGTTTTACGCCAGCATTGCGCAAAACATTCCTACTGTCGTCACGTTACAGGACGGTTTTGATGCCTTGCAACTAGCCCACCAGATTCTGGGAGAAATCGAGCAGCGGGTGCAGCGGACTATTTAACGAAATGTCAATTTACGGGCTGCATTAGTACAAAACAGTCCAGGCAACGTTACTTTTGTGCGTTTTTAAACCCCCATCTACCAGTCCGTTAATCATTCGCAACCATTTATATGAAAGAACTGAAACCATACCTGGAAGCCAATAAACAACGCTTTCTGGATGAATTGCTGGATTTATTGCGCATTCCGTCGGTCAGCGCCGACCCTAAATACACCGCCGACGTACGCCGCATGGCCGAGACAACCGCCGGACACCTGCGCGCCGTAGGTGTGGATACTGTTGAAATTCACGATACCGCCGGCCATCCGATTGTGTATGGGGAAAAAATGATTGACCCCAAAGCGCCGACAGTACTGGTGTACGGTCACTACGACGTACAACCTGCCGATCCACTCAATTTGTGGGATAGTCCACCCTTCGAGCCGGTAATAAAAAAGACCAAACTGCATCCGCAGGGCGCTATTTTTGCGCGCGGTGCCTGTGATGATAAAGGCCAGATGTTCATGCACGTCAAGGCCTTCGAGATGATGCTCAAAAATAATATGTTGCCCTGCAATGTCAAGTTTATGATCGAAGGTGAGGAAGAGGTGGGTTCTAAAAACCTGGAAACTTTCTGCAATGCCAACAAGAAAAAACTGGCCTGCGACGTGGTACTCATTTCCGATACCAGCATAATCGCCAACGATACACCCAGCCTGACCGTCGGTCTGCGCGGCTTGTGTTACATGGAAGTGGAAGTAACCGGCCCCAACCGCGATCTGCATTCCGGTGTGTACGGCGGCGCGGTGGCTAATCCGATCAATGTGCTGTGCGACATGATCTCGTCCCTGCACGACGCGAAGCGCCACATCACAGTGGAAGGGTTTTACGACAATGTGGAAAAAGTGAGCGCCAAGGAACGCAAACTGATGAACGAAGCACCATTTGATGAAAAAGCCTATAAAAGCGATCTGCATATCGGCGAATTGATGGGCGAAAAAGGCTACACGACCGTCGAGCGCACCGGCATTCGCCCGACACTGGATGTCAATGGCATCTGGGGCGGTTATACGGGCGAAGGCGCGAAAACGGTGTTGCCATCCAAGGCGTTCGCGAAGATTTCCATGCGGCTGGTCCCGGGTCAGGATCCCAAGAAAATCGAAAAGTTATTCCAGAAGCACTTTGAAAACATCGCCCCAAAATCGGTGAAAGTGAAAGTGGTGCCGCATCATGGTGGTTACCCGATAGTGGTGCCGACCAATTCGGTGGAGTACAAAGCCGCTGAAAAAGCCATGGAAACCGCCTACGGCAAGAAACCGTTGCCGCAGCGCGGCGGGGGTAGTATTCCCATCGTGGCCATGTTCGACAAAGTACTGGGCGTGCGCTCCGTGTTGATGGGTTTCGGGCTTGATTCGGACGATATTCATTCGCCTAACGAGCATTACGGCCTGTTCAATTATTACAAAGGCATCGAAACTATTCCGTATTTCTATAAGAATTACGCGGAGATGAAGAAAAAGTAGTTGACAATCAATCAATTAGTGCCGGGATGACTTCAAGTCGCCCCGGCACCAGCCTTGGCAATCAAGCATTTATCCTAACCCAATACTCTCATTACGCATTAAAATTCATCATTCATGAAAAAATCATTGTTGTTCCTTGCGCTGACGTTACTCGCCACGGGTTTATTCGCCCAGGGAAATAGTCCGGCTAAAACGCAGAAAAAAGCGCCGACCGTTGTGCTTAAAAATAACCTCGACAGCGCCAGTTACGCTTATGGCATCGCGATTGCCACCAGCGTAAAACGCCAGTTGACCGACGATATGAATCCGGACATGCTGATCGCCGCCCTGACTGCTGCGCTGAAAGGCGACAGCGTTTTGTTTACCCCGGAGGCAGCGCAGGCCTGTTTTGCCGATTACAACAAAATGGCCCAGGCCAAAGCCTCGGAAAAGTCCAAAAAGGAAGGACTGCTGTTTTTGGAAAATAATAAAAAACGCAAGGAAGTGACCACCACCGCCAGCGGTTTGCAGTACGAAGTGCTCAAACACGGTACCGCCACCCAATCGCCGAAGGCTACCGATAAAGTGGAAGTACACTACCACGGCACGTTGCTGGACGGCTCTGTATTCGACAGCAGTGTAGAGCGCGGACAAACGTCGTCTTTCGGACTCAATCAGGTTATCAAAGGCTGGACCGAAGGATTGCAGTTGATGCACGTCGGCGATAAATTCCGCTTTGTCATCCCGGCCGATCTGGCGTATGGCGATCGCTCGCCAAGCCCGAAAATCAAACCGGGCTCGACGCTGATCTTTGAAGTGGAGTTGTTTAAGATTTTGCCCAACTAGGTTCGGAGGTCTGATATAAAATAAAATTAGAGCGGTGTTGTCCTGGATGGGGCGATACCGCTTTTTTATACTTTTCAAAGTCAAGTCCCGACGCTGCCAAACAAACCCAGCGCCGCTGTGGTCACACCGACCTGCCCGCAAAAGAATATCTGCCAAGCCGCTCAATTGTTAAATTTCCATTATATTCAATACCACTATAGGTTGGTATTTTTTAATAGTATAACTTTGTTCCGTAGATATAAGTGAATAAGTTCCTCACAATAAAAATTCATAATTTAAATTATCTTCCAATGTCCAATGTCCAATGTCCAATGTCCAATCTTAGGCTATTTACGCACGTTGTGCTCCTCCGTTCTTTCTATTTATTTACCCTGCTTGGGGCTTTATTCGGCGCAAGTAAAGCAACCGCGCAATGCTCATCCTGGGGAATAGAGTTAACACAGGCCCCCGCCACTACACAATTAATCTGCAACACAGACGATACGCCCTGCCATATACTGTACTATTATGTCTATTTAACAAAAAATGGCGGCGCTAATGATACAAGTCCGACTGATTTCGAATTTTATAAACTCAGTATTAGTGGAAACTTATCGGTATCAGTCGTTGACTCAGGTCACGCACCTATCTCTCACCTGGATGCCGCACGAACTTTTTTTTGTTCGCCATCCGACATAAACAGCCTCTTGGCAAATGCGCCAACGATGTCTGTGGAAGAGAGCGATAATATCTTTTCCTACCTGGTTCAAAATGATTCGACGGAAGAATTGATCACTTGGTCCGTAACAGGCCGAAGGCTCCTGTTCATACTGGCCGTAAACGCCTTTCCCGGAGAAATTGTGCTTCCGGTTATTACTGCTTACCCAACCCTCGAATGGGACAACGGTTCGCCAACACCCTGCGATCTGCCGATAATTACGGATACCGCTATTTCCAAAGAAGTTGCCCTGCCGTCCGGTTGTTCGACGTCATTCCGGCTAAAGATGAGTTCACCGGAAGACGACTCAATCCCCGGCTACCCGCAACGTAAAAGAATTACGATTTACGGAACGAATCTTGATTCTCTCAACAATATCACTATAAAAGACCTTGATTTTTCGATCGTCGTTAATTCGACTACTGCCATGTCGCAGGTATATACGGAGGTGAAAGATACAAACTTTACCGTTGTTACCTACCAATCGCCACTGACAGGTGACACAGCCCGCCATTATATATATGCAAAAACGCCCGGATTGTTTGTTCGACGAAAGTCGGATGTAACACTGTTTTACATCTATATAAACGGCCCTTATTTAAATTCAGAATGTGGCATCACCACATTAGCCTTTACACCAGACCGACGGGCTAGTATTCTGGGCGCCTGCTGTCAGCCGTTTGCTTCGCCGGTCACCAATGCAAGCCCGGCCCAGATACCGGTGACAATTTCCTGGGATGGCGCCGACAATTGCCTGGATTGCAATGGTCTGACCATACATGCGCACCATTCGATCGATACAGTCGCTGATGTATGTCATGATCTTTTTTTCGATCTGAGTTTATCGGCCACCAGCGATAGATACTACCAGGAGGGGCACTTTATTGTCGATATCACCCACTCTGGCACACTTACCCTGGATGCTGGCGATACCTACGCAGCACCAGGCATCGATGGGGAAGTATTTACCCCTACGGTACTTTCACCGACCGTACTGCGCATCGCTTTTGATTTTGTGCAAGATCCCACCGCGCTCCAGATAGCCGCGCCTACTCCGCCTGCGACTATCTTTTTACGACAGATAGCACATCTGGCTTTTAATGGGGACTCGGTATGTATCAGTTCGGTTTATTTCTTCGATGCCAAATTGCTGGAAAGAGATTCAAGCGATTTTTGTGTTCCAATCAATGTAGTGACGGATATTGAAGCGGGTGTTAACGCGGATGATATTTGCCTGCAAAGCGTATCGATGAAGTTCGATGATTATGAAAATTCAAATAATGGCGTTGCAAAAGTGCAATATGTGCTGTCGACAGTTAGCCCTGCTTGTACTAAATCCGGAGAGGCTGATGTATCGGGAAGAGCATCTTTATGTGCTTGCCCAGTCGCTAGTAATATTAGACAAATACTTACACCCTCCCGTAATGATAATCATATCAATGGCGTTTCGACTTTTGATTTGGTTTTAATTAGTAAGCATGTACTGGGTATTGAACCATTTACGTCTCCTAATCAATTCATTGCGGCTGACGCAAATCAATCCAGTACGGTTACAACTTTTGACATTGTTGAATTAAGAAAATTAGTACTTGGGATATATACTGAATTACCTAACAACACCTCTTTTCGTTTTGTACGTCAAGATTATATATTCCCCAATCCTCTCAATCCTTTCTCACCAGCATTTCCTGAAAAGGATTCGTTTTTTATAGGAACTTCGGACGCTGATTTTTTTGCGATCAAGATTGGCGATATTAATGGAAATGCAGTTTTAAATAACCTGTTGCGAATTGAAGATCGCCAGCAAAATATATTGCCGCTTGGTTATGGACTATCCGCAGGCAAAAGAGGTCAAATTCTTGAAATTCCTATATTTGCCAAACAGGCTTCCGATGTGACATCCTGGCAAATGGCCTTACAATACGCGCCTGAAGCCTTGAAAATTAAGGGTATACGCTGTACGACTGCCGCACAGCCCAATCGCTATCAAAGTCAGGACTGGAATATTCCGACACCCGGTGAATTACGGCTGTTGTGGATGGATGGTACAGGCGCTGCTACGCATGTAGAGCCCAATACACCACTTTGTTATATTCAGGTAGAATTATTGAGCGACCAGGCTGATATTGCACTGCGCATTATGCCTGAAGCAGCAAGTATTGCTAGTGAAAGTTATACCGCTAACGGTACACCGGCGATATTCTCATTGTTGCCAGTTCGCGACTACCAGGCGCCGGCAATTATAACCCCTTCCTCTATCGATACCAAATCGATGTGGACGGCTACGGTGTATCCTAATCCAACACAGGGACAATTCCGGGTTGAGGTTACTTTACCGGAAGGTGGGGCAAGCACAATCACCTTTTTTGATGCATTGGGCCGTAGTTGTGCTACCCAGTCTTACACATTTTTGCCGGGTTTAAATGTCATATCATCTGCGCAATTGCCTGTGCTTCATGCCGGGCAATATATGGTGAGAATTGATACACCATTGGGTCGCCAGACCATTCGGATGATTCTGTTAAAATGATAATTTAGTTTATGGAACATGTGGCAGGTTGATCAGAAATCAGCCTGCCACTAATAAATTGCGCCGTAAAGCATCATTTACCGCGTCCATAATCATTTTTCCCGCAATTATTAATTCCCACGTACGATGAAAAGTATTTTCCTCTTTTTATTTGCTTTTACCGCTTCAAATATCACCGCTCAAACCCGCTATTACGTTGACATAAATACCAACGGCGTACAAACCGGATTAAACTGGACCGGCGCATTTCCAAACCTGCACGACGCCCTGGCTTTAGCAAACCCGGGCGATGAAATCTGGGTAGCGCAAGGCACCTATAAACCCAGCGACAATAATCGTGCTATCCATTTTCAATTACCCTCCGGCGTATCGTTGTACGGTGGTTTTTCCGGCAGCGAAATGTTATTGGAAGAGCGTGATATCGCCAGTCACCCTACTATTGTAAGCGGGGACATCGGCATAGTCGATGATAGCCTTGACAATAGTTACAACCTCTTATACTTGCCTTATCCCGATCTGAACACACTGGTGGATGGCTTTACATTTCGTGATGGCGTTGCAAATAATAGTACTGTCGTTAATGGCGAAATAGGTATATCTGGCTCTGCTTTATACATTATGGGCAAAGACGGTACCGCTTACCCCACCATTCGCAACTGCATATTTGAACACAATACCGCAGCGGGCGATGGTGGCGCGGTATATGCCAACGGACAAGGTAGTGGATCAATAGCCCCCGTTTTTCAGTACTGCAATTTTCAATACAATCGATCCGTGAATGCCGGCGGTGGAGTTTATCGTTCTGGCGGAAGTTGGCTTGAGCGTGCCAATGATTTTGAATATTGCAATTTTGGATCTAATCGAGCGCGTTTGGGTGGGGCTATTTATTTCAAGGATAGCGAGCGTAGTGATACATTTGATGTAAAATATACAATATTTCATAAAAATGCGGGCTCTTTTCGAGGCGATGGAATAACAGTTGGAAGTCCGCGATATAATAGTGCTTCGTTTATAAAAGTCAGTAATACAGAATTTAACGAACATCTACAACGGGGCTGTGTTGTATCCGATACGGATTTTGATGCTGGAAATATTAACTTAGAAATTGACTCTTGTTTCTTTACTAAAAATAATTTAAATCTTGCAGTACAGTATGGCTCAATTAGTATGACATCTTTTGGGGTCGATAGTATAAAAATCACTGACTGTCACATTTATGATAATACAAATTTCAATATTTTACTAGAACAGGATGCACCTATTAAGGGTGTGCTCAACATAAGTAACACAATTATTGGACAGTCCATGGTCAATATCAATGTTACTCAATTAAACATTTTTATTAAAAATATAATTACTAAAAATAAAAACTCTATTGATCTTTCTGCTACAGATGCCAAAATATTCATAGAAAATAGCACTTTGGTTAATTGCGATTTTTTATCTATAGAATCTAAATTAGCCAATAACCTATGCTCTATTTATAATTCTATAATTATGAATAATATAAGCCGCAGTAAACCTTTGCAAGCAATTCCCAGAGTTGCTAGAATAGATAACTGCATCATTAAAAATAACATAGAAATATATAATGGCAATGGTGGGCAAGATACAGCTTATCATTTATCAACAATTCAATGTGATGTGCTAACTGTTACACATTCTATTATAGGCCCCTACCTCGCGTATTCTAACAACACCTACGGCCCCGGCATGCAATACAACACCGACCCCCTCTTCATCGACCCCGCCAACGGCAACTACCACCTCCAGCCCTGCTCCCCTGCTATCAATGCCGGCGATAACAATGTAGTAACCACCGCCGGTATTCTTACCGATCTGGATGGCAATGCACGTATCCAGGGCGGTACGGTCGATATCGGTCCGTATGAGGATGATGCAGTGCTGGAGCAGACTACCACACCGGCGGCTACCCCCACCTGTATCGGTGAGGATAGTGGCAGCATTGCCTGGACTACAGCGGAAGGCTGCGCACCTTATACGTATGCCTGGACCAATGCGGCGGGCAATAACGGCACGACGCTCACCGGTTTGATAGCCGGTACCTATAGCGTCACCATGACCGACAGCAAAAACCGCACGGCTACGGCCGTCGTAACGGTCACGAGCAGCAACCCGCGCCTGACGCTCGATGGAGATACCGTGCTGTGCAACGGTTTTACCGACGGTGCACTGAATGTCAATATCAGCGGCGGCATCGAACCCATCACCTGGGTGTGGTCTACCGGTGCAGTCACGCCGAGTATCATGGATATCATGCCCGGCATCTATGCCGCTACCGCCACCGATGGGCTGGGCTGTACGGTCGTGGACAGCATTTCCGTGGTAAACGCGCTGTCCATCGCGATGTCCTCCTTAGTAACCTCCGCGACGGTAGGGCAATCCAACGGGGCGATTACCGTCGAAATCACCAGCGGGCAGACGCCTTTCTCCTATCTGTGGAGTACGGGCGCTACCACGGCTTCCATCACCGATGTCCCGGCCGGGCAGTACCAACTTACGATCACCGATGGCGCGGGTTGCGGGCATTTGTATGAATTTACGGTCGATGGAATTGTGGCAACCAATGAACCCGATGTGACCGAGGCCGGTACCGTACAGCCCAATCCGGCCAGCACCCTCGTCACCGTGCGTTTTGGTACGGCCGATGCCTGGCAGTTGTACGACGCGACCGGGCGGCGGGTGGCGGCACAGGAAGCCGCTAATGGGGTTTTGCAATTAGATGTGAGCGGGTTATCGGCGGGGGTGTATTTTTATCAGTTTTTACAGCGCGGGCGCGTGCAGGTGAGCGGGGGGCTGTTGGTTGAGGAGTAGCCGTCTTAGGCGTTGGTGTCATCGTGAGCTCACGATGACACCAGCGCCTAAGACGGCTAAATCTAGATAAAGAAGCATATACAGGAAACTATACTCCACTTATCCCTCCATTTCGCCCAAAATACCGCGATATTTGACGCCAAAATAGCGCGCCCATGCCAAAGTACTCACCCCGTTTTATTGCCTGTTTATTCCTTAGCCTCTTTTTCGGCCGTGCTGTTTCAGCGCAAACCACCCCATCGGCAGCGATGCTGCAAAAACAATGGGATGCCTTTTGGATAACGGTCCCGGATATGCCGGCCCAGGCATACCAGGTCTGTCTGTTCCGCAAAACGCTGGAATTCCCGGTAAAACCGTTGGCCTTTGTGGTACACGTCTCGGCCGACAACCGCTATAAACTATTTGTCAACGGAAAACTGGTATCGCTGGGTCCGGCCCGCGGCGATCTTACGCACTGGAATTTTGAAACCGTAGACCTGGCGCCTTATTTTCAGAGCGGGCCAAACATTGTAGCCGCTCAGGTCTGGAATGAAAACGAGTGGATGCCGGAAGCGCAAATCTCGCTGCAAACAGGTTTTATCCTGCAAGGCGCCACACCGGCAGAATCCGTGATTAATACCAACACTTCCTGGAAATGCCTGCGCGATACCAGTTATACGCCCCTCCCAGTCCGGATGTCCACCTATTATGTCACCGGTCCCGGCGAATTGATCGCGCTGGCCAACCAGCCTAAAAACTGGAAAACCCTTGAATTTCAGGATACCGGTTGGAAAAACGCCCAAACGCTTTTTAACGGCAATCCCAAAGAAATTATGGGGGCTTACGGCACACCAAGCGGCTGGCTGCTGGTTCCTTCCGCCATTCCAGCGATGGAACTGCGGGAAGAACGTTTCCCTACGGTCGTGCAATCCAGCAACATTCAAATCCCGGCGGCTTTTCCAGCTGCCAAAACTGCGCTGACCATTCCCGCCAATACCCGCGCTATGATCGTGCTGGATCAGACGCATCTCACCAATGCCTATCCGACGGTGGTATTTAGCGGCGGCAAGGGAGCGACCATTGCCCTGACGTATGCAGAAGCGTTATTTACCAAATACCCCGAAAAAGGCAATCGCAACGAAGTGGCCGGCAAACAATTCATTGGTCGAAAAGACAGTCTGGTGGCGGACGGCACTGCCGCACAAACGTTTACTTCGCTGAATTACCGCACATACCGGTATGTGCAAGTGCGCATCGCCACGCAAACCGAACCACTGGTGCTGGACGATATCTACGGCACCTTTACCGGGTATCCGTTCCAGTTCAACGCTACCTTGCAATCGGAACGTCCCGAAATCGATACCATGCTCGCGATTGGCTGGCGCACCGCCCGCCTGTGCGCTACGGAAACCTACATGGATTGTCCCTATTATGAGCAAATGCAGTACATCGGCGATACGCGCATTCAGGCACTCGTATCGCTGTACAATAGCGGAGATGAGCGGCTGGTCCGCAATGCCATCAACCTGATGGATAATTCCCGGCAACCGGAAGGTGTAACGCTGAGCCGGCATCCCTCACATACGCCGCAGTATATTCCGACTTTTTCGCTGTGGTATGTGGGTATGCTGCACGATTACAGCCGTTATGGCAAAGACCTCGCTTTTATCAAAAGTAAACTGCCCGGACAACGTCAGGTATTGCAGTATTTCCGGAATTATCAGCAGCCTGACGGTTCGCTGAAAAATGTGCCGTACTGGATGTTTACGGATTGGGTCACGGCCACAGACTGGTCGTCGGGCGTGGGGCCGATGGGCGCGGATGGTACTTCGGCACTGTTGGATTTGCAGTTGCTGTGGGCCTATCAATTGGCCGCCGACCTGGAAAGTAAAATCGGGATGCGCGAATATGCGCTGCTATATACCGGTTACGCCAAACAGTTGCAGCAGACCATCCAACGCAAATATTGGCATCCATCCCAAAAAATGTACGCCGACCGGGTCGAAAAAGATCGGTACTCACAGCACGCCAACGCACTGGCGATTCTGACTGGTATGGTGCAGTCCGTCGAAGCGACGAGTCTGGCGAAGCAACTGCTGGCCGATACGACACTAGCACCAGCGTCCATTTATTTCAAGTATTACCTGCACCAGGCGCTGGTAAAAGCGGGGTTGGGCAACGACTATTTGATGTGGCTCGACAAATGGCGGGAAAACATCGCGCTGGGCCTGACCACCTGGGGCGAATCTTCGGATGTAAGTACGACGCGTTCGGATTGCCATGCCTGGGGTGCCAGTCCGAATATCGAATTTTTCCGAACCGTGCTCGGTATCGACAGCGATGGACTTAATTTTTCCACCGTGAAAATTACGCCGCATCTGGGCGATCTGAAAAAAGTCAATGGTTCGATCCCGCATCCAAACGGTACATTATCAGTCGATTACCAATTAAGAAACGATAAGTGGTCGGTACGAGTCGATTTGCCGGCGCGTACAACGGGTACATTGCAGTGGAAAGGGAAAGTACTGGTTTTGAAAACAGGGGTGAATAAATTTGTGCTGTAACAGCGGTATAATACCTGTTAAGCAAAGTATCTGGCGCATTTATTTTTCGTGAACTATTGATTTAGCGGACTACAAAAAATCCCCTTCCGCATTACTACGAAAGAGGACATCCCAAAAACCGATTACATTCTTATGCTGAACGCAGAGTGCGCCGCTGTTTGTTATGCAAGAAAATTGAAATATTGACAAACGAAAAAGCCAATAACAAGGGTGGGGGAGGCCGTTGTCCAAAAATTTAAAATGTGTGTTTGCCGTCTGGTGAGACTTTGTACGGCAAATGTAGGTGCAATACTTTTTTTCTCCAAGTACCCCCGTCAGTATATTTTCATTTTTATAGTACAAATGTACTAGACAGACTGACCTGTAGTGATCAAAGCGCAGTGCCGTAAATTAATTTAACTAATTGATTTCCAGTGTTTTGTCGATTTCGTCAAGCCGAGAATCCAGTATGTGATACCGTTCCTCAAAGTGTGCAATTTGAGCCGCTTCATTGGCCAGCAGGGCATCTAATTCTCCAAAATTGTCTCCAATACGACTTTTAATTACCCGCACATAGGCGCGCAACTTGGTTTCCAGCGCCTCCGCCATCCGGGTTCTGCCTTGTGCAATCTCTTCCTGATACCCATGTACGATCTTTCTGCGCTGCACCCCGGCGGTAATGGTGGCAAACAACATCCCGATACCACTCAATACCCCGCCGGTAATATCGAGTACGGTAATCTTGGTCACCGCCGCCAATAAGATGCCAATGATCGCCGCTCCGCTCCCGGCCGCAATATTGGGAGAAACGGCGGTATTGTCGGGAAACAGGCGCGTATCGGTAAAATTCTCCGACCGCGACATAAACCGCGCGAATGCCTCCTGTAGTTCTTTTAACACGGCCGAACGTTTGTCGGCGATGTCTTCAAAAATATAGGAATCACTCTTGACGACCGTACTGCTGCTGCGAATTTTCAGGTCGATCATTTTGGCCATTTGCTGCACCGAATCGGCCAAGTCGATTACACCGTCATTGAGTTTGATTTTTAACTCGCCGTTGAGATTCAGTTCCAGTTTTTGGGAGAGTTCGTTGAGCCAGTCCTTGATGGAGGCTTGTTTGCTGAAAATGCCCAGCACCGAGCGTTTAAGCATGGAAGGAAACGACAGGCCGGCAGCCAGTTCATTACCGGTAGTCGTAGTAATGCGATCGTATCCGTTTAACAGATTTTCGATCAGTATATTGACGTGGTGATTCGACTTGGTTTCCTGATTATCCAGCGTCTGATGGATATCGGCCCGGAAGGCGGTATCGGTCTTAAATTGTTCACCGCGCGTATTCAGGTCTATACGTACACGGTCGAGAATATTGCGTGAAGTCGCAATGTTGTTTTTTAATTTCAACGCTGCGCCACGACCACCGGTGACGTGGGTGCGAATGTAATCGCGCACCGTCGAAAAACCACTCGCGTCAAACCGGCCTTCCAGTTCGGCTTTCGCGCTGACGGGGAAAATAACGGGCTGTTGCAGGCCTTTTTTTACCGCAAAGTCATACAGTCCACGTTCGTTTACCGCCAAGTCATCGGCGTTCAACAGGTCCTTTTGTTGAAGCACGAAGATGATTTTCTTATGCCAGTCCTGGTTGATAAAATCAAAGAAATCCCAGGATGATTGCCGGTAAGGGTTTTTCGCCTCGAAGACAAAAATGACCAGATCGCTGGCCGGGATAAAATTCTCGGTAATTTCCTGGTGCCGTTCTACGATGCTGTTGGTGCCTGGTGTATCGACGATGGCAATTTCCCGCAAAATGTCGATCGGAAGCAGGATTTTCTTTAGGTAAGGATTGACAACAATGGTTTCTTCTTGCTCGCCGTACAGGATCTGCTGGATCGTGTCCGTCATAGGCTGCGGGGCCACGGCGCAGATCTCGCGGCCGGCGTCCAGCAATGCGTTTACGAAACTACTCTTACCGGCCTTTACTTCCCCGACAATAACAAACATAAAAGGCTCATTCATGCGGTTGCGCAATTCGCCGACGGTAGCAGCCAGTTCCTTGTAACCAATCTCCTGACTCAGGGTTTGCAGGTCCTTGACAATATCTTCTACCTGCGCGCGCAGGGCCTGGGTACGTTGGTTGATGATCATGTGATTGGATGTTTCGGGACAAACTTACAACGTTATGCAGGATTTAGCCAAAATTTCTCCGGACTGGCGGCCACAGCAAAAAAGCAGATCCAGGATGGATAAATCCGGCAAAAAACCGTGTTTTTCCATAAAAACCTGGCTGTATGGGGCGGGAAAAAACCACGCCGGCACCACGGCAGATTTAGGAGACACGGTATCGCGGAAATCAAAAGTGGAGGCAGCATCTTTTGGCATGTAATTTTCAGTAAATTCCCAAGTGCCTGGCCAGCCTATTTTATGGAAAACATGTTGCAGGAGGGCAAAATTAAAATCAAAAAGGAATTCAAATGGTTGCTCATAGCAGGTCTTCAGCGCATCGCGGTAGTGTTCAAAAAAGGGTGCATTGCCATACGCTGCCATAATGCTGCGCCAATGTTGCAGTTGCCACGAGGTATCGTAAGCAATACGGACCTCGCGGATGGGTGTTTGCTGGTGTTTGCCGTGAACGAGTGGAATACTCAAACGCTGTATGCCATTGGGACTAGCGATAAGACAGCGATTGCGATAGGTGCCTTTCTGAAAATGCTCTTGTGCTTCTAACCGCACAACCGGTTGATTCCAAATTCGGGCACACCAAGCAATGGGCGGTAAATAGGCGAGTTCTAAGCGCATGCTGCGTTAAAAAGTGTTATTTAAATGATATAATCCGGTAAAAGCGGAGGGGGTATATCACAGATTGCCGCAAACCGACGTTACTTTGCGGATGATTACAAAACAATATGTCCGAGCAACCTAAACACAATAATTCATCTTCGTCCACTACATTTTGGCGCATTGTCGGTTGGCTGCGTCAACTGTGGCGGCGAATCGAAAATCTGGTGTTTGTCCTCGTTGCCGGTCTGATCTTGTGCTATTTTCTGCTGCAATCTCCGTTCGTTCAGAATTGGTTAATTGGCAAAGTTACAGCCTTCCTCTCGGAAAAACTGCAAACAACCGTACGCGTAGAACACGTCGATATTGAATTTTTTGACAACCTGGTGCTGGAAGGTTTGTATGTTGCCGATCAAAAGGGCGACACCTTGTTATATGCCGGCAAACTGACCGCCGGATTGAATTCCAATATTTTCTCCATACTGAGCCGCCGACTGGAATTTACTGAGATCGGGCTGAGTCATGCCCGTTTTAACATCCGTCGGGCCGAAGGGGAGTACGACAGCAATATTCAGTTTATCCTGCAAAACGAGTTATTCAAAAGTTCCGGGCAAAGTTCACCTTCGCAGGGCCCTTTTAATATTCGCATCCAGAACTTTAATCTGGATGATGTAATTTTCCTCCAAAATGACTATGTAAAAGGCCGGACGATTCGCGCCGATGTTCCTTTCGGGAATTTCCAGATCAATAACCTGGACCTGCCTTCCAATATTGCCGATTTTCGCTCCGTAACCCTGCGCGGGCTGGTTTTTGATTTTAAAGATTATCAATCGCACCCATTGCCACCACGGCCGGGGGCACCGGTTAAAGTCATCAAAACCTCGCTGACGGATTCCATAAAAATCCGGCAACCGCTGCGTTTTAGGGTCGGTACTTTTTCGCTGGAAGGCGGACAGTTTGCGATGGACCGGTTTCACGTTTCGCCAGCCAGGGAGACCGCTGACAACGTAATGGATTTTAACCATATAAATGTACAAAGTATTGATATACAGGCAGATAGTGTAAAATTTGACGATGATTTAATTTTTACCGGGCACCTGCGCAATCTTTCGGCCAAAGAGCAATGCGGCTTTCAATTGTCCCATGCCGAAGCGGATAGGGTAGTGGTATCCGATACGCTTACTGCCTTGTACAATACGAAAATCCGGACTCCTTACAGCACCCTGGGCGATACAGTAATGCTGCATTATAAACAATACGACGACTATAATCACTTTCAAAGCAATGTCGCACTGGATCTGCGCTTAAAACCTGGATCACAATTGTATCTGGGTGATATCATGTATTTCAGTGGCGCACTGGAACGCAATAATTTTTTCATCAATAACCGCAAGGTGGTGGCTGATATCGCCGGGCAGATTTACGGGACCGTCGGCAAAAAACTTAGAGGGCAAAACCTGGAAATCCAGCTGGGTCCCAATGCTTATATGCACGGTTCTTTCCGCGGAGATGGGCTTTCCGGTGTGGCCGACGAACGCATCCTGGAATTTAAATTCGATCGCTTGCAGTCTGATCTGGAAACCATCGGGCGGATTATTCCCGGGTTCAGCGCACCGAAATATTTTTATTCGCTGGGCAATATTGGCTTTTCCGGCGACTACCAATTATTCTATGGATTTAGCCATATCCTGCATGGCAACTTGTCGACCGATATCGGCTCCGGTACCGTGGATATGAACCTCGACCTGAAAAATGGTAAGGAAAGCGCAACCTACGGGGGAGAATTGAACATGAATAATTTCGACCTGGCCAAGTGGACCGGTAGTTCCGATTTTGGGAAAACCACGTTTCGGGTCCGAATCGCCGACCAGTCCAGCGGACTCACTTTACCGACGATCAAAGCCAGTGTGAGTGGTACCATCGATACGTTTTTCTACAAAGGATATCGCTATCGCAATGTGGTCCTGGACGGCGCTTTCCGGGAGAAAATATTCGACGGTAAACTGGGCGTAAAAGACCCAAATATTGATTTCGCCTTTGATGGCACGATTGATATGAATACCGAAGTGCCGCGCCTGCGTTTCAAAGCAGATCTGAAACGGCTTGATCTGGGCGCACTCAACCTGCTCGACAAGGACTGGATTATATCGGGCAATATTGAAAATCTCGATCTGAACGCCCGGAACTGGAGTGATCTAACCGGTACGGTTCTGCTGCGCAATTTTCAGATATTACAAGACCATGAAAAATTGCACCGCATTGATTCCCTGCGTTTTACATCGATGTATCGCCCCGATGGCAGCCGGTATTTTACGCTTTTATCCGATGTGGCCGATGCGTATCTGGAGGGCGATTTCAATCTGACCAAAGTACCGAAACATTTGCAGCAATTATTCAGCCGCTATCACCCGGAATGGGGCAAACGTTTTGGTTTTCCGGAAGCAGATTCCAGCGCACTGACTGATCACTATGAAATGCGTGCGCAAATCAAAAATTCACGGGATCTGACTCAACTCATCGCCCCGGACATCGATACCCTGCGCAATATTTATTTGAAAGCCCGGGTAGAGGCTGCGACCGGTTTCACGCAATTGGTTGTGGAAGTGCCACAGTTCCGCTACAGCGGCATCGAGGTGCGCGACGTAAGCCTGAACTGGTACGGATTGCGCGATAGCGCGTCGTATGATTTGCGTATCCCGGCAACCATACTGCGCAAAAAGCAGAAACTCGATCTGATCAGGATAGGGGGCATGTTGACGGAAGATAAACTATCGTTCACGATCGAAGCGAAGGACAGCGCGTATTTTGTTGAAAATGTAAGTTTGAACGGAAATGTATCCTTATATGATTCGCTCTGGCAGGTGCAGTTTAATTCCTCGCACATCGCCTTGTTCAAAAATGAATGGGCGATCGCCGACAACAACTACCTGCGTTTCGGGAATAATTACCTGGAAGCCTATAATTTTGAGTTATTCCATGAAAATCAACGGATTACAGTTGACAGCATGAATAACGGACATGGCCTGGCTTTGTCACTGACGAATTTTGACTTGGGTTTTATCAACCAGATCACTAATAATCCGGACCTGAAAATTAAAGGTAAACTCTACGACTTCGACATTCAGATAAAAAAATTACTGACCCTGGAGGGTATGTCGGCCTCGCTCACCACCGATACTGTTTTCATAAACAATATTCCATACGGTGAAATGAACGGGAATATCGAGATGGATGATCTGGACGCTCCCATTTGGGGTAAAATATTCCTGACCCGCGACAATAAAACGGTTATGCGGGTAGCCGGTGCCTATTTGCCGACCGGCGATTCAATTCAGGAGGTACCCGATCTTGGCCTCAGTATCAAACCGCGCGAATTCCAGACCCAAGTGAGCGCTAAAGGTTTTCCCATGAGCGTGTTGGAAACGTTTATCCCGGGTATTTCAAATACATCCGGTGAACTGGACGCCGAAGTAATGCTGGGCGGGCCGTTTAAAAATGTCGTCATGCGCGGATATGCTGATATCCGCAAAGGCCAGTTTCAACTGGATTATCTCAAAAGTGTCTATCATATTCGCAATCAACGTGTTGTCTTGTCAGAATACCAGATATGGGCGAATGGCGACACGATTTGGGACGCCAGCGAATACGTCAATATGGCTAAAATAAAGGGCGGGTTGCGACACGATCACTTCCGCAATTGGGAGTTGGAATGTGAAATAAAGTCGGCGACTGATAATTTCATGATCCTCAATACTACGGCTGAAGACAACGCACAGTATTACGGGATAGGGAAGGGGAGTGTACATGCCAAATTCTCCGGTGCATTCAATCGCACCAATATTGTGATTGATGCAACTGCCGGCCGCGATTCGAAAATGTACATTCCCATTTCACAGGGAGCGGATGCATCCAGTGACTTTTTTATCAATTTCAACAACAAAGACACGCTTTTAGGTAGTAAAAAGCCTTTTAAACTGACCAAATCAGGCGAACTAACCGGCCTGAATCTGGAAATGAACCTGACGATGACCGATGCAGCGGAGGTACAATTGATTTTTGACGAACAGGCCGGCGATATTATCAAGGGTAGGGGAGACGGCGATATTAAAATGGTCATCAATCGGGAAGGGGAATTCAATATGTATGGAAGTTACCGCATCAAGCGCGGTGAATACCTGTTTACCCTGCTCAATTTTGTCAATAAACCCTTTACAGTGGCCGAAGGCGGCACCATTAACTGGTACGGCGACCCGTATGGTGCGCAAATCAATCTGGACGCCACGTACGACGAGAACACGTCGCTGTACAATTTGCTGCGCGATGAAGTAGCGCTTTTTGAAACCAATACCGCACTGGCCAACGAAACCGCCAAGGCAACAAAAGTAGTGGTAACGATGCACCTGAAAGGGGAGTTATTAAAACCTACTATTACGTTCGACCTGGACTTCCCGAACATATCTAACCAACTTAAATCGTTCACTGACAATAAGTTGCGTTTACTTAGGCAAGATCAGAATGAATTGTCCAGACAGGTATTCGGCCTGGTGGTAATGGGCGCTTTTTTGCCCACCAACTCGGCGGCTTTTGCCCAGAGTTCAGACTATGTTTCATCGGCGTTACACACCGTTACCCAGGTTTTCAGCAATCAGTTCTCCAATTACCTGACCGAACTGGCCACCCAGTGGTTTGGCAGCACGGTATCGAGTATCAATTTTGACATTGCGTACAGCGACTATCAGACCTCTTTATCTACCGTGGGCCAGCCTAATCTAAAGGAGTTTGGTCGGGAATTACAGGTCCGCATGAGCAGCGGGCTTTTCAATGATCGCATCAATGTGCAGGTGGGCTCGCAGTTTGGGCTGGGCCGGCCGGGCACCAATGTCCAGGACGGATTTCTGGGCGAAGACGTGACGGTTGAGATACAGGTAACTTCCAACCGGCAATGGCGCCTGAAGGTATACCAGCGCACGGAGCCCGATTTTAGCGGTGGTCAGCGGCGTTCACGCATCGGTTTTGGTATCAGTTTCCGTAAGGAATACGATTCTTTAGAGGACATGATGGTCAGTCTGGGCGCTTTCCTGCGCCGGAAAAAGTGACGCAGCCAAGGTGGCAAACACTAATTTTTCTCCCATCTAAAAGTATGCAAATTAGTGGCGCTGATTAAGCGGCTTATTTGTACGTCTATTATGAAATTCCCGTCAATTATTTTTCTATAATATATATTATGTTAAATAAAGCCGGATTTTGCCAATCAGTCATGAAGGTGCTGTTTTGACTGATTCTGACAAATGGCCAGGTTTTTTTGCGGAAAAAAAATCTACAAATGATGAGGTTAGCGCGAAATTATAGCAAAAAAAGCGATTTTACCACGGTTTTCGAAACATTTGGTCAAACGAACGTACCTGTTATAAATGTTAATTCCAAAGGTTGTATTTGACATCTTAAATTTTACTTAATATTGCCGCTCCAATAACCGCTTTTCCCTTCTTTTAATCGCATCAAATTTTTTTGCTAACCAAATCATTTCTTTCTATGAAAAAAGTCCTACTCGGGCTGGCGCTGCTCTTTATGAGCGCTACGTTGACTTTTGCTCAGCGCACTGTGACCGGCAAGGTCATTGACGAACAGGGAGAGCCGCTTATTGGCGCCACTGTTCTTATTAAAGGCACCACCTCCGGTGCAGTTTCTGATGTAAACGGCGTCTATAAAGTCACGGTGACCAAGGATGACGCCATATTAGTTGTCTCCTTTTCCGGTTTCGCAACCACCGAAATGGCTGTGGGTACCTCTAATGACCTTGACATTACGATGAAAGAAGGTTTGATCCTTCAGGAAACGGTCGTTACAGCTTTCGGTATCAAAAAGAACAAAGAGAATCTGGGTTACGCTGTAACTGAAATCAGTAGTCAAGATTTGACGACTGCCCGCGTTACAAACGTAACGAATGCACTGGCTGCGAAAGTGCCGGGGGTTCGGATCAGCGGTTCCGGCGGTTCTTTCACGGGCTCCAGCATCATCATTCGTGGTTTTACGACCTTTACCGGAAGTAATCAGCCACTTTTTGTGGTAGATGGTGTGCCGATTGATAACAGCGGCGGCAATACGCCCTTGCAAACCGGCCCGGCCCTCTCCAATCGCGGTATTGACCTCAACCAGGAAGATATCGAAAGCCTGAGCGTATTGAAAGGTGCTGCCGCTACGGCACTGTACGGTTCACGCGCAGCCAACGGTGTAATCCTGATTACTACAAAAAAAGGAAAAGCCGGTGTGAAAAATGCGATTACCTACACGGCTAATTACGCTTTTCAGGATGTAAACCGCACACCTGATTACCAGAATACTTATGGCCAGGGCTCAGCAGGCAATTTCAATCCTGCATCCATTGCTTCGTGGGGGCCGCGTATCGCGGGTCAGAACGTGATTCTGCCAACGGACTACCGAAACAAATTGGTAAGCGCAAATGACTCCGTAGCACTGACGGCTTACCCGGATAATGTGCGAGACCTCTTCCGGCGCGGAAGTAACATGCAGCACAACCTGGCTTTTCAGGGTAATAAGGACAACACCAACTACCGCCTGTCTTTGGGTTACCTGGATGACCAAGGCGTTTTGGACAACAACCGCCTGCAACGCTACAACGTAGGTTTTAATTCCTCGACTAACATTACCAGCAAACTGACGGCTGGTATTTCGGTGAACTACACACACAATAAATCCAATCGCACCCAGCAGGGTAACCAATTGTCGAACCCGCTGTTCCGCTCCTGGTTTACGCCGCGCAGCTGGAACCTAAGTGGTCTGCCTTACAAAACAGCCACAGGAACACAATTGCATTACGATCCTGTGGTAGACAATCCATATTGGAGCATCGAACAGAATCAGTTTAATGACCTGACCAATCGTATCCTTGGCAACTTCAACCTGCGCTACCAACTCCTGTCCTGGTTGAGCGTCAATTACACCTTGGGTATCGATAACTACTCTTTCATACGCACTGCCTATGACCAGATCGGCGCACGCGGTCAGGGCAATACCCAAGCTGCCGGTGCAGGCGGTATCCTGGAAGGTCGCAATCTGTCTCGTTTGCTGAACTCCAATCTGACCCTGACGGGTAATCGCCAGATCGGTAGAGACATTGATCTGACCTTCGTACTGGGCCAGGAAACAGTGGATGATATTTTTAAAAGCGCTACAGTAATTGGTCGTGGTATCACGGTGCGTGATTTCCGCAACTTAAATGCAAACACCACCACGTATGTGCCTACATTTGGTACCAGTCAGGGTCGTATCGTCGGTGCCTTTGGTAACTTGACCACTGTGTATCGCAATTTTGCCACGATCGACCTGGCTGTTCGAAATGACTGGAACTCCACCCTTCGGAAAGGTAATAACTCCTACCTGTACTATTCCATAGCAGGTAGCTTGAATTTGACCGAAGCTTTTCCTTCTATCAAGTCAGACTGGTTGCGCTTAGCAAAAATCCGTGCAAATTATGGTCGTACCGGTCAAGCATCTCGTCGTTATTCAACCGATTCGTACCTCGGTACCGCTAACCCAGCGGACGGCTTTGGCCCGAATATCCAGTTTCCGTTCAATGGTCTGTCTGGTTTTACCCTCAATGATGCCGCAGGCAACCCTGCACTGCAACCTGAATTTAGTACCAGTGCAGAAGTCGGCCTCGACTTTTCTATCTGGAAAGACCGCTTGAGTTTTGAGGTTACACGTTATCAGACCAAGTCAACCGGTATCATTCTGGCTGTACCGAATTCTTCTGCGGCAGGTATTTCTTCCGTGGTATTGAATGCAGGCAGCCTGAAAACGAATGGCTGGGAAGCCGGCGTTACCATCACGCCGATCAAAACGAAAAACGGCAGTTGGTCCAGCACCTTCAACTTTACCCAGTTTAAATCTGTCGTGGAAGATCTCGCACCTGGCGTACAAAACGTTTTCCTCGGCGGTTTCGTCACACCGAACGTTCGTTTGGTGGAAGGCGACGAATACGGCCAACTGTACGGCAACCAATACAAACGCGATGCTAACGGCACCCTTTTGCTGAATGCAAACGGTTTCCCGCAACCCACTGCCAATGTAAATAAAATTGGTAATCCGAACCCGGACTGGACGCTTGGCGTCAACAATACGATCAATTACAAAGCGATTACCCTCAGCGTATTGTTGGATATTCGCAAGGGTGGCGATCAGTATTCGCGTAATCTGGCCGACTTGCGGCGCAATGGTGTGGTAGCAGAAACGGCTGAATTCAACCGTTTTAATGACGATGGTACCGTGGCGACACCTTACAAGTTTGAAGGTATCTTCGAAACCGGTCCGAATGCAGGCCAGGTAAATGGCGGCGATGTGGAAAAACGTTTAACGACCGAGCAATACTGGGGTAACAGCGGTAGACACGTGGCTGCAGAAGGATTTATTTACGATATCTCCTGGTTCCGTATCCGCGAAGCTTCTCTGTCTTACAACCTGCCTAAAAAATGGCTGGACAAAAGCCCCTTCGGCGCTTTGGAAATAAGCGTATTCGGCCGCAACCTGTTTTTGAATGCTCCTAATTACCCGCACCTTGACCCGGAACAAAATGCGCTGGGTATCAATAATGCACAGGGTTTGGAGTTCAATGCATTACCACAAATGCGCTCTTATGGCGCAAGTCTGCGGGTAACTCTTTAATTTTTGGCAGTAACGATATTGCTGAAATAAATCATTTCACTTTAAAATAAATCAGGGATTTATGCGACTAAATAAATTCTTCCAATACAGCATTCTGGTAATGGGACTTTCTTTACTCTCTTCTTGTAAAGATTTTCTCGATGTGAACGTTGACCCCGACAGTGTGCTAGACGCACCTATCGAACAATTGCTCACTTCCGCTACGACCAGTGTAGGCTTTTCCTCGGGTTCCGACCTAAATCGCTTCAGTGCGCTGTTGGCGCAACAGTTCTCCGGCCAGGGCCAAGGTGCCACTACACAACCACAGGAGTACGAGCGCTACAATATTCAAGGTTCTGACCTGAATAATGCTTGGAATCTCATGTACTCAACCACCCTGAGCGATCTGGAACTCGTGATCCAAAAGGCTGCTACCGAAGGCAGTCCGCACTATGCAGGGGTCGCCAAAATCTTGAAAGTGTACACTTTTCAATTGATCGTGGATGCCTGGGGTAAAGCGCCTTTCACGCAGGCGTTGCGCTTTACGGATAACACCTCGCCTGCATTCGATGACGGAGAAGCCATCTATAGTGGTTTGGATCGCTTACTTACAGAGGCCATCGCCGATTTGAATGCAACAACGTCGGTCAAATCACCTGGTACCAACTCAACCATTTTCGCCGGTACTTTTGCAACTTCCAAACCGCGTTGGGAAAAATTGGCTAATACGCTGAAATTGCGTTTGCTGATACACCAAAGCAAAAAGGACAGAGCTGGAACGGTACAGAAAATTTCATCTTTGGTTGGTTCCGGTGTGTTCATGGAAAGTAATGCCGACAACTTCCAAATGCCCTTCTTCAATGTAGCACGTAACCAAAACCCAATTCACCAGTTTGAATTGGATCGGGGCAACCAGATTTTCCCCAATGCTACGCTGGTGGACCTGATGAATGTACGCAGCGATCCACGTCGTTCGCGGTACTTCACACCGTTCCCCTTCACCCGTCCGTTTGAAACAGCCTCTTTCACCGGTGCAAAAGGTGGCGATGCCGCTTCTTTCAAATACTCCCGCATGCACACCTATCTGCGCGGCGATACGACCAATGCGAATGCCGTGGTCGCAGGGGCTGATGGATCGATTACGAATACCGCATATACCTACAGCGGTACAGCGCCAATTCGTATGCTCACATTTGCAGAATACAACTTCATCCGTGCAGAAGCAGCCGTTTACGGCGCTCCCGGCGATGCAGAAATGTTCTTCCAGGCTGGTATCCGCGCATCGATGACTGCTACCGGTGTACCTACCGCGCAGATCGATACCTATATTGCCGCGAATGGTGCTTTAGCGGGAACTGACGATGAAAAAGTGCGTAAAATTATCGAGGAGAAGTTCATTGCGAACTATGGTGTAGTTATGGAGCCCTGGAGCGACCTGCGTCGTACCGGTTACCCGGCCATTACGATCCCAACGAATGCGTTGGTACCCGAGTTGCCACGTTCTTTGTTCTACCCGCAGTCTGAAATTGACCTGAATCCAAACGCGCCAGGCCAAAAATCAGGCCTGGGTGAGCGCGTGTTCTGGGATGTGCAGTAATGACCTCGGATTAAAGATGCTTCATAAATTACAATGAGTGTTATCCCGGATTTTTCCTTTGTGAAAAATTCGGGATTTTTTGTCTTCAGGAAGTGTGTAAAATGCGTGCGCTTCATCCGTTGCGCAATCCTGCTGTGACGGGAACACCCAGCACTCCCCTACTCTATTCCTACTTTTCACCCATTTCATCCAGCACCGCGGGCGTCAACTGCTCGAATTGGCTTTTCGTTTCCGCAGCCAGCACCGGCAGCCGATCAAAAATCTCATTGGTCCCTTTAAAACCAGCCGAAATGATTTCAAACTCTTGTTTAGCGGCTTCCGTTTTGATTTTTCCAGCCTTGTAATCAGCCAGCAAAATATTTAATTTTCCGGATAAATCCGCAAATTCAGCCGCAGTGGCTTCGGTTTTTGCCGTGTAACCGTTTATTTTCTCCAATAGCGCCAGGTACGCCGGATTACTTTTAATCGTTTCGGAAGCACCTTCCAGCTGGGTCAACACGGTAGCCACGGCGGTTTTAGCAGTGGTCATTTTTCCCATGCTGGCGGCCGATTTCGATTCAGCCACCATGTTATCGACCAGCCCTTTGTCCACATCCGCACAGGCGGCAACAAAAAACAGACAGGCGGCACTCAGCAGGAAGAAGCAATTTTTCATACAATAAGTTTTATTTTGGTGGCGATGTCTCCAAACAAACGATCATTTGGAATAGAGGCGCAAAGTTAGCGGGTTTCAAAATAATAATCCTTATCCATCGGCCTTTTCTCCACCTGCAACATTCGCTACCTGCCACTTTTACCGTACATTTGCGCGGAATTTTCAGGAATTGGCTTTAAACGGATATTGTTTAAAGCCCCAATCACCACAATTATGAAGAATGATAAACCCCGGGGTGCCGGTGCAGATAAAACAGGTAAACCGCGCAAGCCGCGTCCAGCCGAAGCCGGCGGGGAAAAGAAATATAGCGCCGCCGGAAAAGGCACGGCCAAACGCCCGATCGTAGAAAAGGAATGGCCTTCCAACCGCACCGCGCGCCCTGCCGCTGAATCGACTGAAAAGAAAGAAACGCCGCGCCCAACCGTGCGGAAAATGCCGGCAACCGGCAAACACGGCGTACTAAAACCAGCGCGGGTGAAAGAGAAAGGCTGGGATGTAAAAGACAGCGACTCCCCTACCCCGGACGTACCGGTAAAAACCGATGCGCCACGCCCTTGGAGAGATGCGCCAAAATCGCGTTCCAACGACGCGGATGCACCCAAACAGCGCACCAAAAGCGACAGCCCGCGACCCTGGAAAGATGCTCCAAGACCTGTTTCCAGCGAGCCGGATGCTACCGCCCGCCCCGATCTTCGGCAGGCGATGGCCCCAAAACGGTATATCAATGTGTACCTCGGTCTGGGTAGTAATCTCGGGGATCGACGGGCTAATATTCGCTCTGCATCGGCCTTTATCACGAAAGAAATCGGTAAAATAGCCCGCGCCAGTCACTTGTACGAAACCCAACCGTGGGGTGTCACGGATCAGGAACCCTTTCTGAACCAAGTGATTATGATCAATACTTCGCTGGATCCGCGCGATTTGCTCAAGGAAATTACTAAGATTGAACGCGAATTGGGTCGGGTGCGCAAGGACAATGAAAAATGGGGTCCGCGCCCGATCGATATCGATATTTTGCTGTACGGAAAACGGATTGTGCGCGATAAAGGACTGGAAGTTCCGCACCCGGAAATGCACAAACGCGCCTTTGTATTAGTGCCATTAATGGAGATTGCGCCGGACATCGAGCACCCGATCTTGAAACAACAAATCGACGAACTGTACATGGCCTGCGATGATCTGTCGGAAGTCATTCGGTTGGATTATTAAACTATGTCGCCGTATCAGTTTATCGCCATCGAGGGCAATATTGGCGCGGGAAAAACAACGCTCTGTCAACAGTTGGCGGCGTATTGCGACTGTGCGCTGATCCTGGAGCAGTTTACCGACAATCCGTTTCTGCCGCCGTTTTATGAACAACCGGCGCGGTACGCTTTTCCGGTCGAACTCTTTTTCATGACCGAACGGCACAAGCAGTTGCTGGAGCATTTTGCGAAGCCGGATTTGTTTCGCTCCTTCACAGTGGCAGATTATTTTTTTGTAAAAACCCTGCTTTTTGCCAAAAATAACCTGAACGAAGAAGAATTTCGCTTGTTTCAACGCTTGTTTGGCGTGCTGAATGCCACCTTTCCCAAACCCGATCTTTTGGTGTATCTGCATCGTCCGGTCCCTATCTTGTTGCAGCATATCCACAAACGCGGCCGGGAGATCGAACAGCAAATAGCGCCGGCGTATCTGGAAGAAATACAAAACGCTTATTTTGACTACTTGAAGACCGAAACGGAAACGCCGGTGATCGTGCTGGACCTGGAGGAAGCGGATTTTCAAAATAATCCGGCGGTTTTTCAGCAGATTGTCCAATTGCTTCGGCAAAAACACCCCGCTGGCATGTCATTTCATACCTTTGCAAGTCCTAACAACGCATAAAAGATGAATTACAAACAAAATATCCTGGAAACCATCGGCAATACGCCGCTCGTAAAACTCAATCGCGTGGCGGATGAAATCCCCGCGCTGGTCTTAGCGAAAGTGGAGACTTTCAATCCGGGTAACTCGATCAAGGATCGGATGGCGGTGAAAATGATCGACGACGCCGAAGCGCGTGGTGATCTAAAACCGGGTGGTACGATCATCGAATGTACATCCGGCAACACCGGCATGGGCCTGGCACTGGTCGGCTGTGTGCGCGGTTATCGGTGTATTTTTACCACGACCGACAAGCAAAGTAAGGAAAAGGTGGACATCTTAAAAGCGGTAGGTGCCGAAGTAATCGTCTGCCCGACCAATGTGGAGCCAGATGATCCCCGTTCTTACTACTCGGTAGCGCGCCGCCTGAGCACAGAAATCCCAAATTCATTCTGGTGCAATCAATACGACAACCTGAGCAACCGGCAGGCGCACTACGAAAGTACCGGTCCGGAAATATGGGAGCAAACGGGCGGTAAAGTCACCCATATTGTAGTGGGTGTCGGTACGGGTGGCACCGTGAGCGGTGTAGCGCGTTTTTTGAAAGAAAAAAATCCGAATATTCAAATCTGGGGCGCCGATACCTACGGGTCTGTTTTCAAAAAATACCATGAAACCGGCGTTTTCGATCCCAAGGAAATCTATCCGTACATCACCGAGGGCATCGGTGAAGATATTCTACCGGCCAATGTCGATTTTAGCCTGATCGACAAATTTGAAAAAGTTACCGACAAGGAAGCCGCCCTGTGGACGCGTCGCCTGGCCCGCGAAGAAGGTCTTTTGCTCGGTTATTCGGCCGGCAGCGCCCTGGGAGCTGCCTGGCAATTGCGCGGACAACTTAAAAAAGACGACGTGGTGGTAGTTATTTTTCACGACCACGGCAGCCGCTATGTCGGCAAAATCTTTAACGACGACTGGATGCGCGAACGCGGTTTTCTGGAAGATGAACTAAAAGTGAGCGACCTGATCGCGCGCAAAAAAGACCGTCGTTTTATCGGTGTGCAGGTAACAGAATCCGTGCGCAACGCATTTAATCTGATGAAATCGCACGATATCAGCCAGTTGCCAGTGCTAGAAGACGATAAAGTAGTCGGCTCGATCACGGAAACCCAGGTGCTGCACTTTTTGCTGGAAAATCCACTGCAAAACTCAGAGAAATCCCTGCGCGAAGTTATGGGCGCGGCTTTTCCCACTGTTAAAGACAATCTGCCGATCAGTCACCTGAACCGGTTTATCAGCAAGGAAATCCCGGCGGTGATCGCCACCGATCGCACGGGTGCAATGCACATAGTGACGCAGTACGATCTAATCCAGGCAATTTAAGATTTGCGCGGTGACTGAATCAACTCGCATTCAGTCACCGCGCCATTAATATCGATATACGTATGAAAACACTTGTTTTTGCGACCAATAACGCGCATAAAGCCCGTGAAATTGAACAGATTCTCGGTGCTGCGTACGTTGTGAAAACCCTCAAAGACATCGGTTGTCTGGAAGATATCGAAGAAACGGAAGACACGCTGGAAGGCAATGCGCTGTTGAAGGCGCGGTACGTCCAGGAAAAATACGGCTACGATTGTTTTTCGGAAGATACGGGTCTGGAAGTGGCGGCTTTGGATGGCGCGCCCGGGGTGTATACCGCGCGTTATGCCGGGAAGGATAAAAACACCGATGACAATATAAACTTATTACTGCACAACCTGTTGGACCAACCCAACCGCCAAGCCCGTTTTCGGACTATAATTGCGCTACTGCAAGATGGACACGAAACCTTGTTCGAAGGCGTGTGTAACGGGCAGATCGCTACCGAGCGGCACGGTACCAATGGGTTTGGGTACGATCCGGTTTTTATCCCCGAAGGTTACACCGCGACATTTGCAGAGCTGGGGGATGCGGTGAAAAACGAGATCAGTCACCGGGCCAAGGCTACACGGAAATTTGTGGCGCAATTACCTTAAAGGAAACCGGAGATACCATAAGACACCCTAATTTTTACGCCTTCACTTTTCCTCTTTCCCGTCCTCCGCACTCCCCTCCCCTTTCGGGTGCGCTTGCTCATATACTTTCTTCAGTCGCTCGATACTGTTGTGCATGTAAATCTGCGTAGCGGCCAGGTTGCTGTGTCCCAGTAATTCCTTGATCGCATTGAGGTCGGCGCCGTTATTGGATAAATGG
>JBBRDQ010000029.1:0-33631 GCA_038203695.1 Chitinophagales bacterium | reverse complement strand
CACTGGTCAGCGGTAGGGGGCATCTTTCCCACCTTGCCGCGTACGGTCTTGTCGGAAGCGCCGGTCGTAGCGCCCGATCTGACCGCCGATGCGGACTGGAAGCACCAGTTTACCTTGTTGCCACTCGATCCGTCGCAACGCGCGGTGCTCCACGCGGTTCAACACAATGCTTTAACGGTGGTAGAAGGTGCTTCCGGTACCGGCAAAACGTATCTGATATCGGCTATTCTGATCAATGCGTTGTCTAACGGCAAAAAATGCCTGGTCGTATCGAAAAGTATCAATGCACTGCGCCGCGCCCAGAAATTTGTGCTCGATAAAGGTTTTGGCGATGTTTCCTTTGTGTTGCGCGATACTGCCGGCGATAAACTGATGCTGGCCGATATGCTGCGGGCCGCCGCCGACAGCAAACACAAATCTTCCTATGACGTCGAATTATACAAGGCTACGCTGAACAAAACCCAGCGCGAGCAAACCCAACTCGATGCGGCCTGGCAGGAATTGCATGCGCCGATTTTTGGCGATCTGAATTTTACCGATACGGTCGGCCGCTTTTTACGGTCCAACCGTACCCAGGGTAAAGAATTACTACTCAGTCAGTTGCATCCTACCGATTTCGTTTTTTCAAAAAAGGAATACGAAGATATTGTTGCCGCGATTTACGCCAGCGAACCGTTGTTCCGCCGGTTTCCCACGCTCTCGCACCCGTTAAGCCGACTGAACAGCGCGATTTTTACGCAGTACGATAGTCTGGAAGGACTGGCTAATACGGAAACTTTAGTGCAGCAGTTGTTGCAAAAAGCCACTGCGCTGCACCATAGTTATATCGCGCAGACCAACGACTATACCGAGGGGCTTTTCGATCACTACGAACAGTATAACTTCGAGTTGTCCAATCTGATCAAACAGATCCGCGACGGCCTGGAAGACGGCGTACAGCGTTTTGGTCCTGATTTTGAAAAGCCTATTTCCGCTTCCGAAAAACTGTACGGCGTATTTTCCGACCGGTACAAACAAGTAGTGGCGGCCAAGGAAAAAATTGGTTTGTTATTTGAAGAAATGCGCCGTATTTATAGTGCGCGCCGGTATTTCGAATTCGATTTTCCGCCACATTTTGACAACCGGAACATTCGCAAAATTTCTGAACTGGCCCGCAGTTTTACCGATGCGCTACACCTGTGGCACAAACGCGTTCCCGCGATGGTGCGCGAAGACGTACGCCGGTTAAACGCCAAAAGTATCCACCCGGATCTTGACTTTCGCGAAGATGTGCGCAAAATAGAACAGGATATGGATGCTTTTGTCGAAGACTTTAATGCTGTCGGTCTGTATGATGATACGTTGAAACACGAGATGTTGACCATTCCGAAACGCCAGGAATTCCTGGAAGAAGTGATCGCACGGCTGGAAGATACCCGGTTTTACCTGCGCGACTTCGACGATTTTTACATCTGGCAAAAACACTGGCTCGCTTTATACCCAGCCGCCCAGAAAGTGGTGCGGGCCTTGTGCAAAATCAAGCCGGGCAACTGGCTGGCAGCGTTTGAAAGTTGGTACCTATACCATTTCCTGCAAAAGAACTTTTCGCCGGGCATGCAATGGAATGCGGACAGCATCGCCAATTACAATGAAAGCGCCCGCTCTTTGCGCAACTTACTTCCGCTGCAGATCAGCGCCTTGTGGGAAGGCCGTAAAAACCGGGCGTTGCGCGCGCTGAAATCCGAGAATGGTACTGCGTATAAAACCTGGTTCGGTAAAAATAACCGCGATTTATCGGCCACACAGCGGGCCGATGATTTGTTCCGCGATCATATCTTCCCATTGACGGAGACCCTGCCCGTACTGCTCGTTACGCCGGAAGTAGCACTCGATGTCGTGCAGGCGTCCAATATGCTTTTCGACGTGATCCTGGTGGATGAAGCCCACAACATCGCTAAACAGGAATGTTACCACCTGTTTGATATGGCTAAAAACTTGGTCATTCTGGGTGATTCAAAACAGGATATGACGCCGTTCGCTGAAGATGATATTCTGGAGTTTTGCAAAGGTATCGGCGCAAAAACCCACATTTTAGAATACCAGCACCAGGACAGCCCTGAAGAATGGGTGCGGTTTAATAAAATTGCGTTTGATACGCCCTTTAAACGGCTGCCTTCCGGCCGGACTGCCCAGGATGCCACGATCGTTGCCAACGTAGAGGGCCGGTATGACGAAGAAACCAAAACGAACGAAGCGGAAGCGCGGCAGATTATCGACTGGCTAAATACGATTGAACTGACGCCGGCCAAAACATATCCGGTGGTCGGCATTGCCTGCGCTACGGTACAACAGCGCGACCTGATCGCCAGCCAATTGCTTAAAATCCGCCAGCGACGGATGGTAGGCCACGAAAAAATTCAGCAATTACACCTCAACGGACTGGGCGTGTACCAGTTTGGCGAATTGCAGGGGCAGCACGTCGACGTATTGCTGGTCTCACTTACCCACGGTATCAACGATGCCAAAGGTACCCTCACCCGCGACCTGCATTTCTGGAACAGTCAATTGGGATTCAATCAGTTACACGTTGCGCTGACGCGGGCGACCCAAAAAATTTACATCGCGCACTCTATTCCACCCGGACTGCATGCCGCCCTGGCCGCCGATAAAAACTTCCTGGGCACCTGCGTGCTGTCGCACCTGGTTACCTTCGCCGACCTGATCCAGCGCGGCGAACAAGCCGCGGCGGAAGAGCAACTGCAAAACATGAAACTGCTGCTGGGTACCAATGATTTTTACTACCCAACCTCCACCTTTAAAGACGAAGTGGGGCTGGCACTGACCACCTTTTACAAATCGGGCAACCTGCTGCAAAACGTCGTCGTCGCTGGCGGTCGCGTGCCCATGTACATTCAAAGCACCACGCCCGACGAGCCGAGCAGTGTACTGTTGTTCGACGGCGTGCTGGCACCGACCAGTTTGCCTTCGTATGAATGGGAAGAAAAATTGCGCCATTATTTTCAAAATAAAGGCATCAGTTACGTCCCCACTTATGCAGTAAACTGGTGGAAAAGCCCCAAGCAAGAAGCCCGGAGATTGGTAGGGCGCTTGTCGAGGAAGGAGATGTAGTTTTTTAATTACGAATTACGAATTAAAAATTACGAATTATTTTTTGCTGGTGAGGGAAAGAATGATTCGTAATCCTGTCCTGGCGCATGACGCATTTGAATTACGAATTATTCAAGTAGGGTGAAAAATTCGTAATTCGTAATTCGTAATTCGAAATTCGTAATTATTCAAGCGGGGTGAAAAATTCGTAATTCGTAATTTTTAATTCGTAATTACTCAAGCGGGGTGAAAAATTCGTAATTCGTAATTTTTAATTCGTAATTACTCAAGCGGGGTGAAAAATTCGTAATTCGTAATTTTTAATTCGTAATTACTCAAGCGGGATGAAAATTCGTAATTCGTAATTTTTAATTCGTAATTAAACATCAGTTTCCATAATACCGCCGCCGCCGGTCATCCTCCTCCTCATAACGCTCCCGGCGATCAAACCGGATGGAGCCGATTTTTTTGCGGATCAATTCTTCTTTTTCTTTTACTTCTATTTCCGACACGATATTGGACGTGGCTTTATAGCGGTAGGCGCGGCTTTTGTAATAATTTTTGCCGGTTAATTTTTCATAGGCATCTCCGTACAGTAAATAACTGAAATCGGGGATAGCCTTGACGTCGCCCAGGCCCCATTTTTTATTCTTTTTATATTTAAGATCAAAAAAGTAAATGGTGGCAGGTTTGCCGTTCAAAGTGGTGGCGTGTCGGCTCAGCAAGCGAATAGAATCCAGTTTCTGACTGCTATTTTCGTTTACATTGTCAAAGAGCAGGTAACTGCGCATCATAGCCAGCGTGTCGGCAAACCATGCCTTCGGATAATTATTCAGCGTACCCGTAGCGGCTAAAGTCTGGAATAATTGTAAACGCGTCTCATCGTCTTCGGAAAATGATTTTATTTTGTCGGGGGCGACTCCGATCCCATTTTCCAGATAAATTCCATACGCCGCGAGTTGCAGTTTTTGGTCGCCATACTTGATCGCGTTTTCAATCAATGCCCGCACTGCTTTATCCTTGCGCAAATAAGGGGCCAGGAAATTAAAATTTCGGGTTAAAGTCTGGCTAATACTTTGTTGTTGATACCCGCCATAATACCGTTCGCCACTATCTTCACGTGCGCGTTTTTCCTCATTTTGATACTGATTTTTGGAGATTTGCCAGTTCGATTGCGCAATCAGCAGCGGTTTTAGCGCGATAATATCGGACGGCTTGATCAGTTTTTCTATTCTCAATTTGTCGAGCAAATCGAGTACGCCGTTTTGATATTCGGTAATTGCGGCTAGTTTGACCAGTTGTTTCGTATAATGCGCCGTCAGTTTGAGGGTGTCATTCAACCGGGTGAACAGGTTGTTTTCGTAACTTTCCAGGTCTACCGGATGATCCAGCCAAAGATCGAACAAGGCGTCAAACGCCGGCTTGGTTCCCATTTGCGCCAGCGTGTACAACGCCGCTAACTGGTAACGGGCCGAATCGGGATACAATCCATAAAAGTTCCGGGTAAATTCAGCAGCGGCCGGCGTTTTCGTTGCCCCCATTGCGCATAGTAGATCACTCCGGACGCCGAATTTTAATTTCCCGAAATCAGGATGTTGGATAGCCGTCTGAATGGCGGTAAAATGCTCCGGACGATACGTGCTGGCCGGCATTTTCTCCAATTTCTGCAGTGCTGCCTGGCGCTTTGTACTGTCTGTAGCGTAGATGTCCTGTAAAAAAGCAAGATCCCGCGCCTTGGTCAGACTCTCGCCGGTTACAGTGTCGGTAGAGGTGAATGTATTAAAAATGCTTTGCACAAATGGGCTTTCCGGTGCATTAAGGTTTATGACAGCGCCCAACGTGTATATTTTACGGTTAATGACCACATATTTACTGCGAATACCCCGTGTACTGTTGGTGTCTTCGACCACCAGGTCGCCGGTCAACACGTTGTTTTGGGTATCCCATTTGACGCTGCGTACCGGCCGGTTTCCGCTTTCCGACACCTCCTGTACAATGCGTCGCTGTAGCGAATCTAATGCTGGCAATTCCTCCGTAGCAGCCATGGTGGAGACATTAATGGTAACCTTCTCGCCCGTGTACGGATCGTAAAGCGTGGTTTGCTCTTTTTCCGCTGTTTCGTCTTCGCCATCGTAATAAGAGGGCCGGTAATTAGGCGATTTTTTTTGTTTTTTAAACGCTTCTTCGCGCATCTGGTCCAATTTCTCGAAAAAAGCATCGGGCTTTTCATCGGCCAGTGCAGTTTGATAGATCGCCCGGAAATGCATGGAAGTATCGGTCTCAATCTTTTCGTGCGTGGCCAATCTGGTGGTTTTATCCAGGGAAAACGACTCGAAAAACGCCGTCGGTGCGCCGGGTGAATTTTTGCGACAGCCTAATAGATAATAACGCGGTCCATCGATCACGATCCGGCCGAAGAGATAACTGCTATCGCGATCAGCCCGGAAACTAAAGTCCTGAGTAGGGTAGGGGCTGGTAGCAACAAGGTTGGTTTGCGGGCTTTTTTTGGTAAATTGTCCGGCAATACGCTCCCCGATAATATTCAATTCAAAAGTATCTTCCTCGATAAAATCGAGGTCGTGGAAAGCGGTTCGATACAGAAAATAAACCGAGCCGTCTGAAGTCGCCGAGGCGGCCAGAAACTGGGTTGATTTTGGATCAAAGGTGGCATTTTCCAATAGATCGGCCGGGAAAGTAATGGTATAATCGGGATGTTTTACGGTATGCGGCTGCTCTAGAATAGCGGCTGTTTGATTTTTAAACTGGATGCTGTTCAAAAACTGGCTCGCTTGTTCCCCTAGTGCGTAATCGCCTGATCCACTGGTCATAAAGACATACATTTTCAGCGGGGTAAAGAAGATTTTATAGCGCATCACATCGCCGCGTTTGGTCCGGGTCGTGATCTCATGACCGGGATACGGGGTCGTCAGCCGTTTGCGTTCCATAATTCGTCCGGGCACTTGTTCGTACACCAGACTATCCAGTCGCTCGGCGAGATAAGCCGGGCTTTGTCCGGTCCACCAGCCATACGTATTGAGTTCGGTCACTGCGTAATACGACCCGTTGCCCATATCGGCGTACAATTCTTGCGAGAAGCCACGTTGCTTGGTCGTGGGGTAGAATTTTCCCGGCGCATCGACTGTCCAGCTCGAGTCGCGTGCCCATTGCCGTGCAAATGTGACCGGATAGCGCATCAGGTCTATTTCTTCTTTGTCCTTATTGCCCATTACATTGGTGAAAAACACGGGGCGCATGGTGTAGCCTTTTTGGCGCAGCAAGGTGATCACACCCATGTCACCCGGCAAATGGGCCGCACCTACGGCGGAAAAAAGCGCGGTGCCGGATTGCAGGATCGAGTCGATCCGGTTGGCCATAATGATGTTTCGTTCGGTCAACATCCAGCGTTGAAAGGTTTTACCGGGATTGGCGGACTTGTGCAGCGAATCGAGCATCGTGAGGTCCTGACTGCGATAGGCTTCTTCTAACTTGTTGGGATCCAGGTAAATACGTTCATTTTCCTCCGTATCGTCATCGTTGGGAAGTTGTGCGCGTGTAACTGCTTCATAGCTGCCTTCCAGCGATTCCAGTCCGATTACAGTTTTGCCCAGTTTATGCCCGCTTTGAAAAATAAACTGATCGAGGTAGGTATCTTCTTCGTAATCCTGCCGACCCTCATTGGTGCGGTACAGGAATTCGTTGGACATGCGTGGCTTGAATGCCAGGATACCGCCGAGCATCTCATTGCCCGGTGTGGTGAATTTGAATGCGTCGTTGTATAAATTCGGCGTATTGTATGCGTTATAACTGTAATTACCATCGTCTCCGCCCCGGCTAAGGCGCATTCGGTTGGTAAAATCCGGCCATTCGAAGTGATTGGTTTCCAGCGCTACCATATCGACCTGCCGCAGGGCAATAAAGAAGGTGTCGCTGAGATTGAAAGCTAGTTTTTCGGAAATGTGCATGGTTCCGTATAAATAACCTTTCTTTTTAATGCCGTGGCCGGAAATTTCCCAAAGCAGACCATGCATGCGTTCGGGTTTGGTTTGTGCGTGGAGCAAACCGCTGAGGGAGAACAGCAGTGCAAGCAAAAGGGGTAAACGTCGCATAAGTAAAGGTAAAGTTAAGAACGTTGGGTTGCCGATAAATGTATGTTAAAAACGGAAACGGCCGCCCTAAAGTTCTGGTATGTTACAATTACTTATATTTTTGGTAAAACCGGCTCTGGACGGGTCATCGGGTCATATTCTGATAGATGAGATACAAACTCGACAGCGCCTCTATCACCAACGTGATGATAATTAAAACCCGGTAATTTGGATTTTTAGTGTACAGCAGCATGATAATGCATTGGCCCACTATCAGGAACAATGATACTACACTCATCAATTTATAAAATACCATAAATGTACTTGAGAAGGCACCTTGCAACAGCACCCCAAACCGCCACAGTAAGGTTTGCGACAACATCAGTATGGCAATGAGAAAGTACCCTCTATCGCTGGTATTATTTTGGGGCTGCGGCGTAAAGAAAGTGGGGTTGTCCAGTACGACTGCACCAAAATCCGGAACGATCGGTGGTGGTTGTAATGCTGCGCTGCATTGTTTGCAGAAGCGACTGTCCGGGGTGTTAGGCATGCCGCAATTGGTACAAGTTATCATTTTGGAAGGGTTTGGTTACATGCCATATACCGGAGCAGCCTATCGCCTGCTCCGGTGTATTAAACCGATTACTTGATCAGTTCTCCATTTTTTACTTTAAATGATATTGCCCTGATTTTCAGGATATTATCCAAAGGATTATCCAGTAAAACAATAAAACTACCTTCAAAACCTTCTTCGATTTTGCCAATTTTTCGATTCGGGAAAATAGCGCGCGGCGTATTTTCACAAATTGCTTTCAGTGCGCGGGCGTAGTCGAGCCCGTACAGATTAAACCAGTAACTCAACTCGCCACGGGCAGTCCGCTGCGGGTCATCGGAGCCAATCACCACATTCGCATTGGCCTGGAGCAGGCGTTTCAATATATTGTTATGAAAATCGATCACTGCTTTGTTGGAACTGGCTGTTTGTGCATGGGCCAACAAAGTGACCAGGACGGTGCGCTTTTTGACCAGCAGTTTAATGTCAGCCTCGGTGAGTTCGTATTTTTTCAGATCATCGATCCCGTTCCAGGCGTTCCCGGGCAGGTTGGCGAATCCGTCTACGCCGAGTTTGAGTCCCAACCGCACGTCGTCGGCCGTTTCAATATGTGCATACACCCGTAAGTCTGCTTTATGCGCTTTTTTGATAACGGCTTTGGCCATATCTTCCGTAAGTCCTTTATCGGCCTTTCCGCCGCTGTTTTGCACGTCGAATAATACAATGGAGATTATATCCGGTTTTTGGGCTTTGATTTTATCCCAATTAGCAGCCAGCGCGTCTTTGTTATCTACAAACCAGTAACCGTTGCCCTGCATCTTGCGGCCGACTTTGATCTTGTCGTAATTAGCGCCCCATTGCTGCGGATTTTTAACGTTTTGTGCGGGACCTTCTACTTGTAAGAATGGATAGCCGAGCGAACAAGTGATCGGGGCGTTGGCAAAAACCATTTCCGGCATCATCGGTTTGCTTAGTTCGGCCTGTGCTGCCGCGCGTCCCTCTTGGGTATTGTACAGCGCTTGAAGATAAAAAGTGCCTTCTTCAATGTACATTTTGAGCATATTGGCACTGGAAGCATTGCCCGCTACGCTTGAGCAAAAGGCATCGCCCATAGGGGGCACCACCCATTTACCCTGGAGATCGATCACCGAATCAATTTTTACGATGGGCACTTTTTGGGTAAGCAGACCGCCGCTTACATACCAGGTGGCATTGGTAAAATTTCTGCCGTTATACCAGCTTCCATTGCGGAATTCATAGGTTTTTGCGGTGGTTTGGGCAAACATTACCTGGGCGAACAGGCACAACAACAAGGCGGGAGTAAGTAATTTTTTCATGCGAACAATGGTCGAATCCGTTGATTTTCATTTAAAGAAGCGACAAAAGTAACATCGTGTATCGCAATTCAAGGATAGTTAACAAACCATTAGGCGCAAATTGAAAACCATTCCGCAGTTTTAATATCTTAGTACGCTCCTTCCTGCGGCTTATTTTTTCATTTTTTTGGCCATTTTTTTCGGGAAAAGTCCCTTGTCCTTCTTTTTGCCTTTACTCACAAACTCGCCCTTCTTGTTTGTTTTTGGTTTCAGGCTTTCGGTAGCTGGGCAGCCGGATTTTTTACTGCATGCCGGTGCGACGGCGCATAAAAAGGCCAGTACCAGCAGCGAGGATAGAAAACGCGTAGATTTCATGTGTAATAGTTAAGATTTTAAAAGAGCAGGTTACACTTTGGTCTTGCCGAATGCAGCCTCCCAGGCCATAATGCCGCCCGTAACATTGCGCACATTGGTAAAACCTTGGCCTTGTAACATGGCCTGCGCCATACCGGAACGGGCACCAGAACGACAATGAATAACGATCTCGTCGTTTTTGTGGTCTTCCAGTTCCCAACTTCGATTTGCGAGCGAACCAAGGGGAATCAACTCAGCCCCGAGGTTGAACTCTTCGTATTCCCAAGGTTCGCGCACGTCGATGAAGACGAATTTTTCGCCGGATTGCAGTTTTTGATGAAGTTCCTGTACGTTAATGTCCATATTGGAGGTGTGCGTTATGAGTTATATTGTTTGTGCAATGACGTTTTTTAACCGGAAATATTTCACACGGCGAAAATAAGGAACAGTGTCAGAATAACAGCCCCATTACCGGCTAATTATTTTGGGGGCAGCCAACTATCTTTTGCGGCAAATAGCGGTGTTATTTAACGAAAAAGATGAGGCGGTGGCGACAAAATGGGGGAGTTATTTTGACACCATCTCTAAACGAATGTTCGGATATCGGGGTCGATTAACTGATTTTTGAAAAACTTCCCGGTAAACCCGTTTGCTTTGGAACCAAAATCTAATTTTGCGCCTTCTAAGGAACGGCGTAGCCGGTTTCCAAACAAACTTTTACCTCGCTCCAAGCACGAACGACGATATGGATTTTCTTGCCGAACTCCGCTGGCGCGGACTTATTCACGATATGACACCGGGTGTGGAAGCCCATTTGCAGCAAGGCCGCGTACGCGGATATATCGGTTTTGATCCGACCGCGCCGTCGCTGACGATCGGCAATTACGTACAGGTCATGCTGCTCACTTTTCTGCAACGTGCCGGCCACCAGCCTATTGTTTTGATGGGCGGGGCGACCGGCCGTATTGGTGACCCATCGGGCAAAGACAAAGAACGCGATCTGAAAGGCGAAGCGGAACTGGATGGCAACACGGCGCACCAGGTAGCCCAAATGCAGCGCCTGTTCAATTTCGATTCGGCCACGCCGAATCATGCCACGATGGTCAATAATTATGACTTCTATAAAAATATGAACGTGCTGGAGTTCCTGCGCGACGTAGGTAAGTACTTGACAGTCAATTATATGATGGCCAAGGAAAGCGTCAAACGCCGCATCGAGGGAGAAACGGGCATTTCATTTACGGAGTTCAGTTACCAGTTGTTGCAGGGGTACGATTTTGTGTTGCTGCACCGGCAGCACGGCATTACGCTGCAAATGGGCGGTTCCGACCAGTTCGGCAATATTACCGCCGGCGTGGAATTGGCGCGTAAAATCGACGAAACCAAACTGTTCTGTATCACTACGCCGTTGCTGACCAAATCCGATGGCACCAAATTCGGCAAAAGTGAATCCGGTAACATTTGGCTGGATCCGACCCTCACCACGCCGTACCGTTTTTACCAGTTCTGGCTTAATGCCGACGACCGCGATGTGCCGAAATTTTTGCGCTATTTCTCGTTCAAGACCCGCGAAGAAATCGAGTCGATCGAAGCGGGTAACAGCATGCAGGAAGTAAAACGCATTTTTGCTGAAGAGATCACCGTGCGCATTCACGGTCAATCAGAATACGAAAAAGTACTGGCGGTATCGCAATTACTATTTGATCCGAAAGCCGGCCCGGATGCGCTCAATAACCTGGATGCTGCTACATTGGTGCAGGTAGCCGAAGAGATTCCTTCGCCAAAGGTGTTGCGCAGCACCTTGGAGCGCAACGACAGCCTGCTGGATTTTCTCAGCGAACATACCGGTATCCTGACTAGCAAGAGCGAGGCTAAAAAGGCGATCCAAAACAACGCAATTTCGGTTAATAAACTGAAAATCAGTGCACTGGATACCACGATTTCTGCCAATGACTTATTGCATGGCCGCTTCCTGATGATTGAAAACGGCAAGAAAAACAAATACCTGGTCGAGATTTCAGAAGGTTAGGCCACTGGCAAACCGACCCCGCAACGACCAGAAAATCAGCGCCCAGCCGCCCAGAAAACACACTCCGCCCAGCGGGGTAATCGGTCCGGCCAAGGCGACTGAAAATGGGATAAGGTCTTTACACGCCAACAAATACAAAGAACCCGAAAAGGTGAGTATGCCCGCTGCGAAGAGCCACCCGGCCCATTGCAGCGGGCGTTTATCGGGAAAATATTGGGTTAAAATACCCGTTAAGGCCAGCGCCAGCGTATGATAAAACTGGTATTGTACGCCTTTTTCAAAAATAGCGATTTGGTAATCCGTCAGCAGGGGTTTTAGCCCATGCGCGCCGAACGCGCCGATACCCACGGCCGTAAAACCAAAAATGGCGGCCAGGCGAAGTAATTTTGCAGCAACTGTATTCATCTTTGTCGGAAATATTTGCCCGCAAGTTTCATTTGTTTTGTCGTAGAACCATATACCCGATGCCTGATTTTTTTTCCCGAACCCGTATATTTTTGCTCTTCCTGCTGTCCTTGTGCGCGCTTGCGGTAGCCGTATGGCAATGGCCCTCCAAAACGACTCCGCTTGCGGCTGCCGTGCCGGCTGCAACGGCCATTTTATTGCAGTGTAATGATTTGCACGCTGCTGTGCAGGCTTCGGAAAGTGCACTGCTGCAATCCGCCTGGAAAGAGGTGTTACAGGCTTCGCCCATGGCGACGGCCTTTCAACAGGCGCTGGAGGTGGAACAACTACTGCAAACAGATAGCCTTACCTGCCACTTATTTACGGAGCAAACCCTGCTCGCGGCGTTTGCTGCCGGTGAAAATGACCCCCTGAACGCGCTGTTTATACTGGACCTTTCAACCAATCCACGAATCGATAAAACCCGGACATTCAACCAGTTAAGGCAAAATGCCACCGCATATTCCTTTCGCGGCGATGCTATTTTTACGATACCTGTGCAGGGAGATAAACGCCTTGTCTTTTGTTTCAAAGATAATTTACTGCTTTTTGCCAGTCATCCGGTACAGGTGGAAGACGGGCTGCTGCAATTGCGGGAACGCACGAATTGGTGGTCGGATAAAATCAACAGCCTGCCTTGTCAGATTACTGTGCGACCAGAAATACTCGCATCGCAACTCGCTCCCCAGATGTCCCCTGTTTTTGGGCAATTGCCCGCCATACTGTCCGGCAATCTGGAATCGCTGTCGATTGCCTGGGATGCCCAGGGACAGGTGAAGGCCAGTGCGACGGCTCGCGGCTTTTTACAAAAGATGCTGCAAGCAAAATCAGGCGGCACTTCCGACAAGTTGTGCAGCGTACTGCCCGCCAATACCGCCTTGCTGACCTGGTTTGGTGTAGATAATCGTCAGACGTTGCTGGATCTGTTTAAAACAATCCAAAACAGTGATTTTGAAGATTATATACTGCCCTGGCTGGGTGCTGAAGTCGCATTTGTACTAACAGATCCGGTGTCGCCGGGTTTGCAACAGGATCAGTTTTTCGTCCTCGCTGCGCAAGATACCGCCTTGGCCCGGGCCAAAATAAACGCGTACGGAGCGGCTACCGGTGTGTTAAAACGCTATGATTATCAGACCTTTACCATCATACAGTTTGTACGAAATACACTGATCCAGCCTTTGTCGGGCGAGGCGCAAACATTCCGGAATCCTGCCTGCACGCTGCTGGGCGATTACCTTATCTGGGCCCCAAGCCCGGACGCGCTTGAAAAACTGATCGACCAGTACATTGTCAATCAAACGTTAGTCAATGACGTCGCGTTTTTACAATTGCGCAGCGGCTGGTCGGATGCGCAATCTAAATCGGCTTTTTTACTGTTTAATGCGGCGTATCTGGCGCGGGTTGCGCCCGAAATTTTTGCACCGGACAAACCGGTTTCGACCACAGAACTATGGAAAACCATCGCCAAAGCCGGCTTTACAGCGGCTCATTTTACGCAAAATAACGCATCCGCAAGCATTGCTTTGTACAGCCAGCCCAGCAACGTCCCCACAGAAATACCCGGCCTCGTTTGGAAAAAAATGCTGGCTGCCGAAGCCGTGACGGGCCCTTTTGTCATTATGTCGGCGACCATACCGGGACAATATTCTATCCTGATCCAGGACGCACAACATCAATTGTATTGTTTTGATCCACAGGGCAATCTGCGCTGGCGCCGCACGCTCGACGGCCGGCTATTATCCAATATTTACGGTGCTTCCTCCCCGCAGACCCCCTTTCGGTACCTGGGTAATACTGCCGGGAAAGTATGGCTGTTCAATGAAGACGGCAGCGATGCGACTGGTTTTCCGGTAACCTTACAGTCGCCGGCGACCAATGGCTTGATTGTCGTTTATTTTGATGAAAACACGCCGTTTACTTATTTTTTGGCCTGTGCAAACGGCAATGCGTACGGCTATGACTCGTATGGACGCCCGTTTTCCGGCTGGAATCCGCAGGCCGGAACAGGCGTGGTGCGCCAGCCTTTCCTGCACTTTCAACACGATGGCAAAGATTTTTTCGCAATCGTGGATGTTACAGGCGCACTATCGGTATTTGGCCGCGATGGCGCGCGCCGTTTTCCGGTCCGACTATTAAAAGGCCAAACCTTTAGTGCGCCTCAACTTGACGTCGGTTTGGCTGCTCCGCGCATTGTCGTATCCAATGAGCGCGGTTTATTCCAGGTTTGTAATTTGGAGGGGGACCTATTCAACCTCCAGGTAGGCAATCCGGCGCGCGTGACGCAATCCGGCATTGTTACGCCGTTTTCCGGCACCCCGCGATTAGCGTACAGCGTACTGGAAGGAAAAAATATCGTGACCGCAGGCTATAAAGGCAGCGTGTTCAGTCCGTTTTTTACGACTGTTTTGCCGGTACCGGCGGATACACTGTTTGCCGGCGGTACGGGCCAACTCGGTGCTCTGCTGCGCGATAAACGCCAGATTTTTTTGCTGGATAGTCAGGGTCAGTTGCGGTCGGACTTTCCTTTGGCCGGCTCTACGCCTTTTACCATCAGCAGTTTAGGTGGCAAAGAATTGGTTTTGCTGGTTGGTTTTGAGCGGAGTATATACGTGTATAAGTTGTAAGGAAGCGGTGTGCAGTCCAACTGATCGTACGCGTTTATTTCAACACCGTTCTTTAGGAGAAAATACTTACCTAACTTTGTCGCCGGAAGCCCGTTGGGCCGCTCTGTTTCTAAAACGCCGTTTCGTTTGAACTTCCCTTTTTTCATTGCCCGCCGTATCGCCTTTGCCGGTGGTCACAATTTTTCGCGGATTATTATCCGCATTGCCACGATTGCAGTTGCGCTCAGTGTGGCGGTGATGATTGCCGCGACGGCCTTGATCGCTGGGTTCAAAAGCGAAATCAGCAACAAGATTTTTGAGTTCTGGGGGCATATTCATATTTCGGATACGGGTTACTCGTTGTCGTTCGAGCCGATTCCTATTGAAAGAAATCAGCCTTTTTACCCGGTTTTAGCCCAGACTAAAACAATTTCTCCGGAATTGGCAAAAGAAATCGGTCTTCCGCGCGTTCCGCGTGCGGGCATCCGGCACATTCAGGCGTATGCGGTGAACGCCGGGATTATCCGCACCAAGACGGCGATGGAGGGCATTTTGCTGAAAGGCGTGGGCACTGATTTTGACTGGGGCAACCTGCAGCCCTATCTGCTGGAAGGGCGGCCGCTCAACCTGAATGACACCGCTCCCAGCCGCGACATCATTATCAGCCGGCAGACCGCTGATCGCTTACAAGTGGGGGTGGGCGACAAATTTATCGTGCATTTTGTGAAGGATCAGGTGCAGTTGAAGCGCCTGTTCCAGGTTTGCGGCATTTACAAAACCGGTCTGGAAGAATACGACCGTAAGTTTGCCATTTGTGACATCCGTCAGGTGCAGAACTTGTTGGGATGGACCGAAACGCAGGTGGCCGGCTTTGAAGTGTGGTGCGAAGATTTGCGCGACCTGGATCTTTACAACCAGTATATCAATGAAGAAGTAGTTGGAAATGAACTGGTTACAGTGAGTATTCGCGACAAATTCCCGGCCATTTTTCAGTGGCTGGAATTACAGGACTACAACGAAGTGGTGATTTTAGCGCTGATGCTGGTGGTAGCGATTATGAATATGATCACCGCGCTGCTGGTTCTGGTACTGGAACGGACGACGATGATCGGAATTCTGAAAGCCTTGGGCGAGCAAAATGGAGGCATCCGGCAGATTTTTCTGTACCATGCCGCAGTGATTACGCTGACAGGTATGTTCTGGGGGAATCTGCTGGGACTGGGTTTTTGTTTTTTGCAGGATAAATTCCACCTGATCCGGCTGAACGAGGCAGATTATTACCTCTCGTATGCACCCGTCAAGATCCAATGGCTGCCGGTAATTGGCGTAAATGTCGGTACGCTGGTGGTTACTTTATTGTTCCTTCTGCTGCCCTCCTTTGTCGTTGCACGGATTTCTCCCGTACGGGCGATCCGCTTTCAGTAGTTAACAAAGTGCTAAATCAGCGACACTTATGCCGCAGAACGTTAAATATCATTCCATTTTAAAATAACTTCTTGTCATCTTCCGTATTTATCGCTTAAAATCTTCTGCGATGACCCACCGCCCCGCCCGGGTAATCTTTTATCTGTTTTTACTGCTAGCCGGCGCTGCATCTGCGCAGACTGACTTGCGGAAAGACAAAGATTTTTTCCAGAAGAAAAAGGTAGAATTCAATACCTGGCTTGGAGAAAATAAACTTGCCGGCATTTTTCGCGCCGATAGTATAAGTGTAACCGCCAATAAAGTCACCTTATTCCTGCGTCCTGTTTATAAAGGCAAGCTGGTGTGCGATTCGATTCAATGTGCCTGGGACAAACTCGAAAAATCTAATCGGACCTTAAATGGCCAGTATTTTCACGAGCGTTTGTTGCATAAATGGGCATTTTTGGCCGAAGTGCGCCCTGAACAGGCGGAAGTCGTAGTGCGGTGCCACACACCGGCACACTTTTTGGCTAAATTTACCAGTAAGCAAGGCAAGATGCCGGTACAGGGTTTTAATATCCGGGCCGGTACCGTTCGCGATGTGCAGGTGCCGACCAGTCTGGCGGGGGTAAATACCGGCGATAATATTATGTTATTGCCTGGTAAAACAGTAGCCCCCGTCTGTGCAAATGCCCGGAAGTACCTGATCAGTTTTTACAAACCCAAGGGAACGCCGGTTTTGTGGACTGCGCGGATTGATACCTCGTACGCTACTTTTGATGAATTTGTGTTGCAAGTGACGCACCTGAGCAAAGAAATTTGTCCGGATGGTTACTTTGAATACCATCGAATTTACGTGAAATGCCTGCAAAAAGGCAATGATGTGGAACTTTCTTGGGAGTTTCAGGGAAAATATGGCTCCGGCATCATATTTCCACCCCGTAAAAACGACTATAAAGACATGGATTTGCGTTATAAGAATGAATTGGAAGAATATCAAAAGCATTTGTTTAAAAAATTATTGGATTACCTTCGCAGATGACAACGACTCACACCACAACGATGGCCAATACAGTTGCAGACAACGATACGCCAATCAGTGCGCCGGTGACGGCTTCTACCACCAGCACACCGCTTTCGCCGCGCACCCGGATCGCGCGGCTTATCCTGATTTATCACTTTGCGCTGCTGATCATCGCATCCGTTTATTATATCCTGCAGGGCTTCGATCAGGAGGAGTTTATGTCACTGATCGGCATTCTGGCACCGGTGACGGCACTGTACGGGGGAGCCGTCTTTCGTTTTCTCGGCCGCAGTATTACCGAGCCCAACCTCGCTACCCAAAATAGCGCTCCGATCAATAGTCTGGTAAAATGGTTGGTAAATGGTCACTTTGTGGTGGTTATGACCTTGATTTCTGTAAAAGCGCTCGCACCCAATATCCTTAATTTCCAGGACATGACCATGTTTTTGACCTTGGTGGAGTCAGCGTTGGGCGTTTATATGGGTAATATCATTCTGGCGCTGTTTGAAGGCGGACAAACGCGGGATTAAAAAAGGCGGCGGATCTGAGGGATGCGTATTGCGGTATTCCAGGTACGCTAGTTACTCGAATCCGCATTCCTCAGATCGGCCTATTTTCAAACCGCCAGCGTTGTGCTCACCAACGATTCAAACAATCCGCGACCATCCGTATTGCCCAGAATGGTTTCGCTGGCACGTTCCGGGTGCGGCATCATCCCAAATACATTGCGCTGTACGTTACAAATGCCGGCGATGCTACGTGCGGCACCATTCGGGTTAGCCGCATCGGTTATTTCCCCTTCCGGCGTACTGTAGTGAAATAATACCTGATCATTTTGTTCGAGTGCATCCAGCGTTTTAGCATCCGCATAAAAACGCCCTTCGGCATGCGCGATCGGTATTTTGAGGGCCTGTGCCAAGTCCAATTGGCTGGTGATCAGCGAATTTTGTGTAGCGGGACGAATCCAGATGTTTTTGCAAATAAATTGCTGATTCGAATTATGCAGCAATACACCCGGCAACAGACCCGCTTCACAAAGAATCTGGAAACCGTTGCAGACGCCAAATACATAACCACCGGCTGCTGCAAATTCTTTCACCGCCCGCATGATGGGCGATAACTGGGCAATCGCTCCGGCACGCACATAGTCGCCGTAAGAAAAGCCGCCGGGCAGCACGATACAGTCGCCATCGCCGAATCCGGTAAGACTCTGGTCTTTATGCCAGAGTTTGGTCACTTCCTGACCCATGACGTCGCCCAGTACGTGGACCATATCGTCGTCGCAATTAGAACCGGGAAAAACAATAACGCCAAATTTCATCGTTGTACGTGCTTAAATGAATTACGAAAAGAAAAGTTATCGGGGAAAAAATTGAATAAATAATACAAAACCCAACAGGGCAAAGTGGAATATTTCCGCGATAAAACGATTTTTTATATCGGCAAATGACATCGCCAGAAAAATGCCGATTACGGGCATTAATAGCGCTAAATGGGCGGGTAACGGATCATTTTGCAATAATATTGCCGCACCGGCCACCACTAAAAACCAGTACAATACGCTGATACACTTTTGGGCCTGGATCAGTTTGCGTCGGAAATAGGCCCCGTAATTCAGGGCGACAATAGCGAGCAACACCAGTACGAACACTCCTTTCAATATCCGTATCAAGGTGATATCCGGACTAAAATGATAGAAGCCGAACAGGTTGTCAAATTGTACGGCTAAAAATGTGCTCCCGCGATCAAACCAGAAAAAAGCCAGCCAAGTCAGAAAACCCGGTGTCATCACACCGGTTAAGAATACCACTTGCTCCCGCACACTGAAAGACCGCATGATATTGACGCCCACAAAGGCCGCCAGTAAAAGAAATACTGCCGGCGGGTAAAACAAACTGGCTACGGCCGTCCAAAAAGCAGCATCGAAGACCAGTGCTGTAGCATTTGGCACCTTGTAAGCGCGAAATATTCTCCGCAGTGCCATCGGTATAAAAGTGGCGGCTACCAGTGGCGCGGTCAGCCATAAAAAGTCGGGCAGACTTGCTGCTACCAGCGCATAGAACATGCCCGGTAGCCAGTTGCGTTCTCCAAGTAACCGGAATTCATCGGCTAAGTTATTGATAATCAACGCCTGCAAAAACACCAATACAGCGGCTGCAATAGCCGAAAAAAGCGGAGATGATGCGGCCCACCCAAACAAAGCCTGGTATAATAAACCCCCTTCTGCACCGGCTTCTCCGGTCGTCATAGGCGTCAGGCCGAAAAAAGCAGCCCCGTGCGTCAGCGCTATGTACAGGGCTAAAGGAAATATGGTAGTGATCTGGTTGTTGCGGAAAAGCGCGAGCACAATGGACGGGTTTTATAAACCGCAAATGTCTGACATTTGGTTTACAAAATGTGACAAATTTGCAAACATCTGTCACATTTTGTGAACGATTAAAGCCGCAATATTCCACGATGTGGTCATGATTGCCAGGTTTGTGCAGATGCTAGAAGCACTACATCTTCACCAGGCGTACCGTTTCTGTCAAGTTATTCTCCATCTTTATTTCACAAATATAAACGCCAGTCGGAAGGCTTTCCAGGTCTAGTAAAATGTGGTGTACCTGCTGACGTTCCGTGTTTATCTGCGGTCCCATCACTTGACCGGTGATCGATACGATACGGATAGTCAGTGCCGCAGGTGCGGGAAGTTCCAGGTCTACTGTAGCGTGGCCTGTAGTCGGATTTGGCATAATGCGGCTGCTTATTACCTGGGCCGGGTGTGCAGTGCCCACGGTGCCAACGGCGATATTATCCACTACGAAACTACAATTATATACATCCGTCACGGTGGCGGTATAATGGCCGGGTAATAAACCCAGTGCAATCGGTCCGGTTTGATTGCCGGCTGCAGCGTTCCAGGCAATGTTATAAGGTGCAGTGCCTCCGAAAATCTGCAGCGTGACAGCCCAGCCATTTGCCAGCGAGTCCGCCTGCCAGGAAGCGGACAATTCATCCGGCTCGATGATGGTATAAACGGGCGATACCTGTACGCAGCCAATAGCATCGGTTAAAGTAAGTTGATAGTCACCTGCCGACAAATTGCTGATCACCGGATTGTTACTCTGGTTGCTCCATACAATACTTACCGGGGGAATACCGCCGGTGACATGCGTGATCAATGCGCCAGTTCCCTCTCCGCAAGCATCAGGTCGAATCGTATCAAGCACGGCCATCAACAAAAACGTGGGTTGGCCGACATAAATATCCGTGTATTGTGCCGTGCATGCGCGCTGATCGGTTACCGTGACGGTATAAAAACCCGCCGGCAGATCAAGGATATTTTGCCCGCTTGCCCCATTGTTCCAGTTAAACTGATACGGCGACAACCCGCCACTGGCCATGGTGCCAATAGCGCCGGTGCTATCTCCGCGACAGATGATACTTTGGATTACAGTTACATCGACATAGAGATTGGGGGCTTCTTCCAGGTATGTATTTTCTGACACCGCCGTGCATCCTGCGGCATCAGTTACGGTTACGGCATAATTGCCGCCGGAAAGGCCGGTTGCGAGGTCGGTCGAGGTCAGCACATTTGCATGTAATCCTATCGGTGGCGACCAGATATACTGGAATGGCGACATTCCGCCGTTGATTTGTGCGACGATTCGTCCATCACTTGCGCCAAAGCAAGAAACTGCCTGCACTGTAGCAATCGACAGACTGACACTGGCGCTAGCATTTAAAACGGTTAGATCGGGTATTATAGCGGCACATCCGGCCGCATCCAGTACCGTTACCGTGTAATTTCCGGCGGGGGCCAGGTAAAGGAGTTCGGTCGTATCGCCGCGACTCCACAAATAACCATACGGAGCAGTGCCACCCTGGATGGCAAGATCGATCTGACCGGTTGCCGGCCCGATGCAGGGCACATTGCGCACCGTTGCAGTAGCGCTCAGGCCATCGGGTTCGGTCAATATAATCGACGGTAAAAAACTCACACAGCCGTGTCCATCGATCGCCAGCAATTCGTATTCACCGGCCACTGCCACGGATAAATCTTCCGTTTTGGTGCCGTTATTCCACTCATATTGATAGGGTAAGGTTCCGCCGCTTGTCTGAATATCGATACTTCCGGTAGGCTCCCCCATACAGCGGATGTGTTGTAATTCAATGGCCTGTATATCAAATACTTGTGCTGGTTGGTCAATCCGAAAAGTGTCGTTTAAGGCGCAGCCGCGCTGATCGCTGACGTATAGATTGTAAGTGCCGGCGGCAATATTATAGCGGGCTAAACTGCCCGATGCTCCATTCCAGGTTACCGTGAGCAGCCCTTGTCCACCGGTTACCTGCGTGACAATCGCACCGGTCATTTCACCGTGACAAAGCACTGGGACGAGGCTGTCGACCATCAATGTAAGTAATTGTGGTGCTTGTAATGCAACGCTGTTTGCAACGAATGTACACGCTGCTGCATCCGTAATCGTTACGGAAAAAATACCGGCCGTTTGATTTTCCAATGCCGCCACGCCGGGGCCGGTTACACCGGTATTCCAGGCATAATGATAGGGTAGTGTGCCACCAGTGACGAGTATTTCCACCCGGCCATCGGCTTTACCCACACAGGTTGGATCGGTGGTCAACAATTTATCCAGCGCAATGGGCGCGGGTTGGGTAATATTATGACTGAAGAAAGCCGTGCAGCCGGCAGCATCGGTGATCGTAGCGGCATACAATCCTGCGGCCAGGCTGGTGCGTTGGGATTGGGTACTGCCATTTTCCCACAGGATCTGATAGGGTGCCACACCGCCGGCTCCCCTGATTTTTAACCAGCCATTTTTATCGCCAAAGCAAGCGTTTTCAGTGGCTAAAAGTAATTCGGCACGCAGTACAGGCGGCTCCATAATAAAATAGGGGGGCGAAGCGAACTCGCAGTTATTGGCATCGGTAAGCGTCAGTTGGTAGTCGCCGGCCGGGATGTCCAGCAAATCAGCCGTGGTCATATTATTGGACCACAGGTATTGATAGGGTGGAGTAGCGCCAAATACAGCCAGATCTATGGCACCGGTATTTTGCCCCGCACACGTAATCTGCGTCAGTTGATTTTGGATGATCTGTAAAGAGGGCGGCGGCGTAATGTAAAGATTAGCCAGGGTTTGGGTGCAATTTCCGTCATTAATCGTCACGGCATACACACCGGTACTCAAATTAACGGCCGTCGCCGACGTTTGTGCATTGCTCCATTGAAATGTCGGATTCGTACCATTGACCTGCAATACGATACGGCCGGTGGCATCACCCGGACAACGCGGTTGAATGAGGGTATCTACCTGAACGGTCAAGCCGGGAGCGTTCAAAATAATTTGCGGTAAGGAGAGTGGACAGGTGCCGGTTGCATCGGTGATAGTAACCTGATAACCGCCGGGCTGCAGGCCGCTGAAAAGCAATGTATCGCCCGGTGCAGTGTTACTGCCGGAAGTAGGCCCGGCCCATTGCACAATGTAGGGCGCAAGTCCATCCAAAGCGTGTAAAACAACGTTTCCGTCCGTACCGGCACAGATGGTGGGGTTGTGGATGGCGAGGACTGCGGCCTTTGCAATACCGCCCCGGGTGTGTATTTTTATAGCGCGCGCTGCTGTACAGCCGTTGGTGTCGATCACCGTGGCGGTATAAATGGTGGTAAGGCCACTTAGTGTGTCGGCCTGCACGGGGATATTGGGAAAATTAAGTCCATTGTTCCAGGTGTAGGTAAGCGGCGATGTACCTGTGCCCACAGCGTTTAAAACGACACTGCTTCCCCGGCACAAGGCAAGCGAATCGCCCTGCGTAATCAGGATAGAAGGCAGGGCATGTACCGTAACCGGCACCGCCAATTCGCTGCTGCAACCGAATGCACTGGTGCTTTGTGCGATGTAGATCGTCGAAATGCCGGGCTGCACGCGTGTCGTATCCAATCGATTCACCGCATTGGCCGGCGCGGCGGAATGCCAAGAAATATTGCTGTTCGTAGTGGCGGAATCAATTATTGTCAACGCGCCCAGATCGAGCGATGCACCGGTACAAAGCGCCGGCGCTGCCTGCAAAAACAAAACTGGCACTGGATGTACTTCAATAGTTACTGGTGTACGCACGCTTGCGCATCCGCCATTCATAACAAGGATGGAATCCTGTAAATAAAAGGTTCTATTTTGGGTTAAATTATTGACAGTCAAAGTATTGCCTGAAAGTAACGGGACTGGACTTTCCGGATGGTCAAACCAGAAGAATTGGCCAGCCGGCGTTCCCAAAGCCACAAATATGCCCTTCTGACCCTGACAAATGGCTGCCGCCGCACCGCTGGGTGCAGCAATTGCGGTATCGTCGGTCATACCGTTACAATTCTCGTCGATGCCATTACAGCGCACTTCCGGCGCACCGGGATAGATCGTATTACTGTTATCGTTGCAGTCATTCTGGTTGGGTACATAACCGGTAGGAACGGTAGCATTACAGGAAACCAGCCGTTGCAATGGATTTCCAAAACCATCGCCGTCCGCATCCCGGAAAAATTCAAAATCGGGTAATCCAGTTAATGCCGAGCCGTAAAACGTCAGATTGTCGATGGCAATATCGCCATACGCCCCAAATACGCCCGTAGCCACCAACTGAAAGCGCGCCACTTGCCCGTCGTATGCAGCGAGTGGCACATATTCGCGTCGCCAGCGTTTGCCGCGGTTGCCCGACCAGGTTTGCAGATTCGTCCAGGTTTGTCCACCGTCCGTACTAGCCTGCAAAGAAATGCTGCCCATTTGCCCGGTTTTGGTATTCATGTACAGGTCAAATGAAAAATGACAGGGTTGATTAGCCGGCGCGGAAACGGCCATACAATGCGTGCGCAAAATGGCTTTTTTGCCATTGGCACCGCTCGGGGTACAGCTGTTGCGGAAGTACAAATAGTTACCTGCTCCCTCTGGCGCACCAGACGGTCCGGCAACCGGAAACGTCAGCCCCGGTCCGGTGCGTACTTTCCAGTCGTAATCGTCGCCGGAGACATTGTCCCAGAGCCCGGGCAGCGAACATGACTCGGCGCAACTGATCGGACAAATTGCCAGGGAATCGACATTTTCAACCAGCGTAGCCGTACAATTTGTAAAAAACTGCTGCACTGTCGAATTCGGGCTCCATACGCCCGGTGCGCACTGTCGGCGCAGGTAGACCTCATAGTTTTGCCGGGTCGTTAAATCGTTGAGTGTCAATGCCGTAAATGCGGGCTGTGGCAAATTCAACGCGATGGAGCCCGTGCCTGCCTGTCCACCAAACCCCGGCACAAAACCCGCCGGACCATATTCGATCAGCAGGCTGTCGCCGGTAGAGTCGGCACCCCATTGCAGGGTAGCCGAAATAGCAGTTACATCGGTCACGGTTACGCTATCCACCGGCGCACAATCCGTGCGGGCAAAAACGACTTGAAACAACCGCAATTTTCCCTTGTCATTTGCCTTGCTGTCGCAAATTTCCAGTTGCCAGATGCCATTGGGATTTTGTCCGTTTTCAAAAGCGGAAAGCGACTCCACGGGCAGATAATAACCGGTGATATTGTCGCGCTCCGCAGCGGCGGAAAGCGGCAAAGCGCCGGGCTGATCGGTTAGTTCTACAAATTGTGCACAGGGAGACCCTTCCAGGTCACCGATGTTTTTATCGCCGGCATTGAGACCGCTGATCAATTGTACCCGGGTGTTGTCGGGCGAAGTCAACCATACGGTAAGATCTGACCGCCAAGGGTGTTCGATCATTAATCGGACGCTGCGGACTTGTACTTCGCCGCCCAGAAAAAGACCGGGCGCATTGTCTACATACACTCGAAATATTTGCTTCCCGCTCGCGCAAGAAGTATCGCGCAAATCAAAATTAAGCGGGCAAGGCCGCGCATTATTCAGATCTGTTGCAAAACTGCGCGCATTACTCCAGGGGCTGCGCGTAGTATCGTCGCAAATCGCCCGTACCTGAAAGCGGTAGTTTTGGCCCGGTTGCAACCCGACGACTGTAAATGGCGGCGCATCGATATTCGGAAATGTAGCCACGCCGGTAAAAGCCTGTCCGCTTTCACGCAGTTCCATTTCATAGGTATTACCCGCGTCCGTCCAGGTGAGTTGGGCCGACGAGTCTGTTCGCGTAGCCATTTGTAAGAGTTCGGGTCGTGGGCAGGTAATATTGGTTGTTTTTTCAACAGCAAAAAGAGGTGGCGCAGTTTGTGCGCCCACAGTTTGCATGCTTACTATCCAGAGCAACCAAATCAGGTAGCGGTTTTTCATGCCAAGTCGGAGTATTATTTTACACGACGATAGGCAAAATTCAAGCCGGAATGTGAGAATTGACGGGTTTAAGACAGTGCGTAAGTCAATTGCAACAATTATGCAAAATTATCAGATCATTTGCGGCCAGATAAATCAGCGCGCTTGTCGCTGATTCCCGCATATCCGATTGCTGTTTACAACGCCTTGCTTTTCAATGCTTTCACCGCAAAATCCACCGCCCGCGCCGTAAGCGCCATGTACGTGATCGACGGATTCTGCGCTGCGCCACTGGCCATGCAGGCACCGTCGGTCACAAAGACATTGGGTACATTGTGCAGTTGATTCTGTGCGTTGAGCATCGACGTTTTCGGATCGCGGCCCATGCGGGCGGTGCCCATTTCATGGATGCCGCGACCGGGTGGTTCGTGCGAATCGAAGGAACTGACATTGGTAAAACCGGCTTTTTCCAGCATTTCTGCACCGGTCTGGAACATATCTTTCACCATCGCTTCTTCATTTTCGCGCCACTGGCAACTGATATTAAGCGTGGGTAAACCCCATTGATCGCGTTTTTCCTGATTCAAGGTGACCTTATTTTCCGGGTGCGGCAGGCATTCGCCCATACCGAACAGACTGCCCCACCAATTGCCCGGCTTGGTCATGGCTGTTTTGAAATCGGCACCGAATCCGTCCTGCCAGCCGCCGCCCTGGAAAGCCGCGCCGCGATCGACACTGCCGCCGAAAGCATATCCCCGCACGAAATCGGTGCGTTTGTCCACGCCAAAGTTGCGGAAACGCGGAATATAGAAACCGACTGGACGACGCCCTTTGTGGTAATGGTCGTGAAAACCATCGTACAGACCGCCCATTTTTACCCGGTAATTGTGATCCATCAGGTTGCGGCCCAGCACATCCGCTTCGTTGCCCAGCCCGGCCGGGAAACGTCCGGTATCATTACTGTTGAGCAGGATCTGGGTGGTTGGTAAAGTGCCGGCGTTCAGGAAAATAACCTTGGCAAAGTATTCCGTCGTCTCTTTGGTAAGCGCATCGATAACCCGCACGCCGGTCGCGCGGTTCTTTTTCTCGTCAAAAATGACAGAATGCACGATGCTGTTGGGCAATAAAGTCATTTTGCCGGTCGCGGCGGCGGCGGGTAGCGTCACCCCGTTGCTGCTGAAATACGCGCCGAACGGACAACCGCGATGGCATAAATTGCGGAATTGGCACGGAGTGCGGCCGTTGATGCTCTGGGTCATGTTCGCGCTGCGCCCATTCACCAAAGTGCGGCCGGGGAAGTTTGCCTCGATCGCGCTGCGCAGGTGTTTTTCTACGATAGTCAGTTCGATCGGCGGTAGAAATTCTCCGTCCGGAATTTGCCGCAGGCCGTCGCGGTTGCCGCTGATGCCGGCAAACTTTTCCACGTAACTATACCAGGGCGCGATATCGTCGTAGCGGATCGGCCAGTCGCAGCCATGCCCGTCTTTCAGGTTGCTTTCAAAGTCAAAATCCGACCAGCGATACGTTTGCCGGGCCCACATAATAGACTTTCCACCCACATGATAACCCTTGATCCAGTCGAACGGCTTTTCCTGGGTGTAAGGATGCTCCGAATCCTTGGCCCAGAGGTATTGTGTGCCCTCGTTGAACGCATAACAGTTCGACTGGATCGGATAGTCTTTGGTGACGGCTTCGTGCGTAGGCTGGTTGTGGTGCGGGAAGTCCCACAGGTTGGTCAGCGCCGTTTTATAGTCGGTGATGTGATCGAGTTTGTGGCCGCGTTCCAGCACCAGGGTTTTTAATCCTTTCTCGCAGAATTCCTTGGCCGCCCAGCCGCCGGAGATACCGGAGCCTACGACAATTGCATCGAATTTATGTTTTTTAGACATGGCTAATCATTAATCGTTCACGATTCATCATTTATCAAAACATGGGCGTCCACGCTTTGGTCGTATCATCCAGTTTCATATCGGGTATCCAGCTGCCCGGGATCGGATCGTAGGCGAGGGCCTGGGTAGCACCGATTTCGGAGGTGAAATAACCTTGTAACGTAAGGTTTTTCAATTGAAAAAAGAACGAATCGTTCTTGCCGGATGCTTTACTGTCGGTTTGCAATTGTTGAAAAAATGCGATTCGTTGTTCCGGCGAACAATCCACAAACGAGCGTCCATGCATGGCTTGGCATTGGGAATCGGTTGCTTCCAGTTCGCTCCAGAAGCGGGTGGTTTGTTCCGGCGGTAAACAGTCTTCTACGACCACCGCGATGAACTCGTGCACTTTGGCCGCCTTGGCACCGGGCGTATCGGTATCCGGCAGGATCGTATCGGCCATTTCCGCCAATAAATCCAATCGGGCGGGCGGTAGGGTCGCCAGCGTTTTGGCCGGATTGGCCATTGCTTTGGCGATTAATTCCGGAGCGATCATGATACCTCCAATCAGTAATGCTGCCTTTTTAATGGCTTCGCGACGTTGCATAAATACGGTGATTTTGAAATAAAATTATAATTTTCGCGGCAGGCTCTATGGCCACCACATTTTTTCAACAGCCATTACACGTCCCTGTACATCTCGCAAAGCAACCAGATAAATACCGCTGACCAGCGTAGGCAGATCGATGAAAGCGCTTTGTTCCAGGGTGTAGTTTTGTAACAAACGTCCGTCTATCGTCTGTAATTCCACCTGCCAGTCCGTAGCAACGCCGGCACCGGCAATGGTAATATAAGCCGTATGTGCGGCGGGCTGCACGGCTACTGCCAAACCTACGCCGCTGGTATTGAAACTGACCGCCACAATATTGGTAAAAATGCTGGCACCCGACCAGTCGGTTTGTTCTAACCGATAGTAATTCAAGCCTTTATACGGTTTTGTATCGGTGTAATTATATGCTCCGGCACCTTTACACGGCACCTTGTCAAAGGTTTCCCAGCGGACGCCATCGGGACTGTGTTGTACGGCATATTGCTGGCAATTGACTTCTGCGGCGGTTTCCCATTGCAGCAAGGCTTTCGGGCCGCTGGCTTTCGCCGTGAAATAGGTAAACTCGACTGGCAGATAGGAAAGGGCCGCATTGACTGCTGCGAGTGCATTGACGCGGCCGTATCCGTACACATTATTCGGGAGCGTTGACGCAATATCTCCGCCGCAGAAACCAGTGGAGGCAGTGGCGTAACGCGGAACGGCGGTATTTTCCATCAAACTTTCTAGTACTTCTACCTGACCGATCAGATCCGGGCGAGCCGTCATGATCAGGGCGGCTACACCGGCGATATGTGGGCCGGCCATACTGGTGCCATTGAAAGAACTATACGCATACGAGCCTGGATCATTATCGGTGCCAATGCTGGAGTAAATACTCACGCCCGGTGCACTGATGTCGGGTTTGCGATGTGTCGGGCCGTAAATAGTTACCGGGCCACGGCTACTAAAACCGGCAATATTATCGCTTGAATTTGTAGCACCCACCGAAAAACTGTTTACAAAAATAGCGGCCGGGTTATTCACAGAGCTACAGGAAGGGCCGCTGTTGCCGGCCGATACCACGACCAGAATGCCGGCGGCACGCACGTTATTCACCACCGTATTCATTGTGGAAAAGTTATTCGGATCATTCGGGTTGTTCACATTATCCGGTACACAACCTTCCGACACCGGGCAGCCCCAGGAATTATTGATCACGTGTGGTCCTTTCGAAGGATCGGCGCCGCTGCCACCCAGATTGGTAGGTGCGATAAACCATTGAAAACATTCGATATAAGTGGCGGGCGTGCCGTCGCCTTCTTCCATATTGCGGCAGCCGATCCATTTGGCATTCGGAGCGACGCCAATGACGTTGTCGTCGTCGATACTGCCGACCATCGTGCCCATCGTATGGGTGCCGTGTGCATCGTCATCGCAAGGTGCCATTTTATTCACGCCACAGGAGTTGGCACCGCCATTGATGAGCGTATGGATGGCATCGTGCCAGTTGTAATTATGGTCGGCGGTCGAGCCATCCCAGCCCCGGTATTTTTCTTTAAGCGCGGGATGTTGCCATTCATAACCCGTATCCTCGCCGCCGACTACGACACCTTGTCCGGTGTAGCCCAGGGTCCAGACCTGATTGGCATTGATGGTAGTCAGGCCCCAGGAAATCGGCGTTAACGTACGCTCGCCGACCGGCACTTCTGCGTCTGGCACGCGTTCGAGGTGCCAGATCGGATTATCTTCAATGCGGATTACTTCCGGTAATTGTGCCAGTTGCTCTATCAATGCGGCTTTGCCGGTAGACCAGACCGCATTCACTACCCAGAAGGAATTAACGGGTGCTTGTGCGGTTTTCAGCGATGCCCGCACGCGGACTTGGGTGCGTTCAGCCACTTCGAGCAGCGTGTTATAGACGTAGTTGCTTTTGGCATCCTTACTGCGCATGCTGGCCGCCGGACTCAAATCGGCCTGTTCCGTCAGAATGACTAAAAATTCAGCCGACGAATCGTGTTGTACGCGTTGCCAAAGCCGTCGGTCAATTTTGCTGCGCCAGGCATCATTCTGGGAAAATAACGAAAAAACGCCGCCCAAAAAAAAGAAGGTAAGGGCAAGTTTGGACGTGGAAAAAGACATATACAAACGCATTAAAAGGATGAAATACACTTACTCGCCACTGCGCAGATTGACCCGGATGCCGTTTTTAGCCGGGTTTTCAAATGATTGGCGACGGGTTTGCAGTGCCAGCACGTCACGTTCGTCGAGGCATGCGGGCCGATGTGCCAGGATACTGGTAAGTTCGGACACTATTTTGTCCTGCGGTTGCCAATAACTGCGGTTTTTATCCAGTATATCTGCTAACACATTGTCTTTCATTTGTTTAAGTTGTGGTTGAAACAGGTTTCCCGCCGCCAGCGTGCGATCGATCGCTTGTAATACCTGCTCGTGCTGTCTGGAGCCTAACTGACTGGCGCTTTCATAATCAGTCGTCTGGATCACCCAGGCAGGAAAAAAAGACTCGATACTGTCAGCCGCAAAAGCCATCAGACAGGTTTGTACAAAAAGATCGTCCTGTGTTCCCGTCGTTGTATTGGCAACGGGTTGCCATTGTTTGTAATCGACAAATAGATAAGGCTGGGTACCTTCGGCCACCCATTGAAAAACAAAACCTGGCAAGGCCGAACGTAACCACAGGAAATCATTTTGTTCCACGTTGTCCGTCGGATCGGCTCGATTTTGCAACAGTTGTATAAATGTGTCGCGCAGGGCTACCGCCTCGCGGTATTGGGTGGCGAAGGTCTGTTCATCCGCACTATTTTTCCGGGTTTCCAGCCAGCGATCATGGCGTACTGCTATAGACGGACCAAAATAACTGATCATTTGTTTTTTAGCCAGCCATCCATCCTGATTTACGACTGGCCGTACCGCTACGGCAAACAGCCATCCGGTTTGATTATCGGCCGTCTGGACTTTTAACCACGGCGCTTTACGCGCTGCTCCGGCATATTGGATAGTCGTCTCAAAATTACTCACCTCATTCAAGTCCGCCACGACATCGCTCTTTTTCAATGTGCGGGCCACCTGACTTTTTTCGCCCGGTTCCATATACAGCGTAGTCTGGTCGAGCAGTACGGTGAGTTGTTGTTCGACGGGTACAGCCGGCTGGTTGCGGCAAGCATAAAAGACGACAAGCCAAAGGATGGGAAAGAAACGCAAGGGTTTAATGATTAATGATTAATGTATAACGATTAATGGTTAATGATTAATGGTTAATGATTAATGTATAATGGTTAATGTATAATGGTTAATGTATAATGGTTAATGATTAATGTAGAATGGTTAATGATGAAAACAAGCCTGGCCGAAATGATGAACATTAACCATTAACCATTAACCATTAACCATTATCCATTATCCATTAACCATTATCACTTCGGTGCTTTGCCTCCTTTTAAAAAATCCTGCAATGACTTTAGCGTGTCCCATTCGCCGTTTGCGGCCAGATTGGCCTGGGATGGCCAGGTGCCGGGATTGTGCATGGCCAGTTGCGGACCGGCCGATTGCAGGATTTCTTTCAGGCGAATTACATCGGTGCCGGCCAGTTGGCGATACGTTTGAATGCCGTATTGGTTGAGCAACATGGCTATTTTAGGACCGATCCCTTCCACGATGGTTAGGTCTTCGGTTTCATTGCCGAGCGAGGCGATCGGGAATGCCGATGGGGCGGGTTCTGAAACGGCCAGCGGAGTCACTATGACCGGTTGGAATTCCGGCTCTGGCATTGCATCCAGAATTTCCGGTTGGAATGGTTCCGGATCGATGGCTTCGGTTTCAGGACTGGTGAATTCCGGGTCGAGTTGGACGATGGTGGCAGCTGGTGCCGCTGCTTCAGGTTCCGTTTCAGGCCATTCGGGGTCTTCCGGCGCACTGATTTCGACCAGTACTGCTGCGGGTTCATCTGGCACAAACGAGAGTCCCAGTTCGGTTTCCACCTGCCGGTTGCGGTTTTGCAGGGCTGTATTTTCCATTTCCAATTCGTTCAGGCGATCTTGCAGGTTGCCATTGCTGCGGTTCAGGTGAATCACTTGTGCCGCGAGGTTGCTGCTATCCGTTTCAAGGGTAGTCGTGCGCGTCCTGGCGGCTTCCAGTTCGATGCGCAGGGTATCCGCCGTGGCTTGCAGACTTTGGTTGGCAATGCGCAAACGATCGACTTCCTGTTTGTAGCGGTTCCACAGGATCCAGCCGAGCCAGACGCCCAGCAAAAATGCGCCCAGCAACATGATGATTATTTCCAGGGAGTGCGTGGCAAAGGTGCCGGTTCCGGGACCATTTGTTATGTTTTGTTGAAACATGGGAGATGTTTTATATTTTTGGTTGAAAGGATGAGTTGCCTAGTTTTTCACGCGAATTTCTACCCGTCGGTTGCGGTAGCGGCCCTGCGGGGTATCGTTGGTAGCCACCGGTTTGCGATCGCCAAAGGAGTAACACTTGACCTGTGATTTAAGCACGCCTTTTTTAATCAGGGTGTTGCGGATGGTATTGGCGCGCTGCAATCCGAATTGCGCATTAAATTTCGAACTGCCCACAAAATCGGCGTGACCGGTGATGCTCACTTTCTCGTTGGAGGCGGTGAGTTGGTGGGCTAGTTGGCTCAGGTATTCGTCGATCGCATCGTTGTCCTCCCGCCGGATCGAATTGTAGGGAAAGTAGATGACCATGCGATCTTCCACGTTTTCCATTTGTACCGACCGGATATTATTAGGGTCGACGGGCAGGGGTTTCAGGGGTCTGACAGCATTACTGGCACTGTTGAGTGCTGCACTATCGGGTTCAATGCCGGTCGTTTCGACGACGGCCGAGGGCACTGCAGCGCTATTTCCGCAGGCTTCTTTGACTCCACAGACGTACCATCGCCAGCAAATGCCGGTCCATGCCGCAAAAAGGATGAAAACAAGGGTTTTTGATTGCATAATCTTGGTTCGTTAAATGGCGGATTTCAGAAAGAATTCTTTCGAGGGACAATTATCGGCACTGATTGTCAGGTTTTTATCAAAAAACACAAAAAAAATCCGAATGCCGTTAGATGACGACATTCGGATACCTGAAAATTGGACCTTTTGAGGCTAAACGCGGCTGAAATTAACCGACGATCCGGTTATTGCTGACAGAAAAAGAAGTGATTGCCACAGGTTTTCATAAAGTGGAAATCACAGCCATTGGCTGCTTTGATCCGGAACGCCAGCAAGTCTTTTCCTTCGGTGTCCAGTTGGGCATACAGGGTTTTGTGCTGTTTACTATAACCGATATTGCCCACTGTGCCCGGTTGCAGTTCTACCGCCGAGAATTGATCGGCTTTTGCGGCCGTAAATCCTTCGGCATACCCCATGCCTTTATACACCCGATCCAGGAATTGTTTGTCCATATTATTGGCAGCAGCACGGCTTTGCAATTTCTCGAAAAACTGCGTTGGTGAAAGACCATGTGAGTTGCCAAATTCCGGATTCGATCCGAGGTAATGCAAGACTTTCGGCGTTGCCGACGGATTCAAATTAAACAGCGGATCGCTGTGTCCGGTACAACTACAAATAGGGGTAGTGGTCGCAGGGGCCGGTATGACGGCCGCTTTTGTCATCGTATCTTTTACAGCCGGCAGGGGTGCTACTGCGGGTGGTGGTGGCGGTGCTGCCGGTTTATTGCAACCCCCGCAACCGCGTAACAGCAGGAATAACAACGCGGCCAGCAATAACAGACCGAGCAACCATTTCCACCAGTCGCTGCCACTGGCAGCGGTGCCGGCGGCATCCATGTTACTGGTGGCTACTACCGGCGTAACCGGAGCGATTGGCGCTGCTTTAGTACTGACTACGACTGGTGCCGGGGCTTCTTTTTTTGCCAGTATAATCGGTTGCGGGTCAGGCACCAGTAAAGCGGCAGCAGTAAGTGCGGCTGCGCCAGGCCCATCATTTGAAAGGGTTTCTATTGGCAAAGCGACCGGCGATTTTTCCGCATCCAAACGGCCG
>JBBRDQ010000028.1:0-34896 GCA_038203695.1 Chitinophagales bacterium | reverse complement strand
CAAAGTGTTTGACTTCATAAAAAACTACACAGAAAGCGGTGGACTTGACCTTGTAACAGGTTTCTTTCCTGTTAATGCTTTGGCTTTAATGAAAGACGACATTAACCAAGCAGAGAAATTTAGACTGATTTTAGGTAATCTAATGCAGGACGAAGCACAACTAAACAAGGTTATTGACCTGCTTAATGGAAACACAAGCATAAACGGAACACTTTCTTTAAGTGCAGCAGCACAAAAAGCAGTCCAATTTCTTCAACAGGACAAAGTTTTAGTAAAATCAATTCAACGGAATTTTTGCCACGCAAAAACTTATATATACAATGACAAAGACTCAAGAAAAAACTTTCACATTATTGGCAGCTCTAACTTGACAGATGCTGGGTTAGGCATAAAAGAAAGCAGCAACATTGAATTAAACACAGCTTCAACTGGCGACAACAACGATTATAAAGAACTTAAAAAGTGGTTCAAACACCAATGGGAAAATGTTGCTCTTGAAAAATTAGAATCGGCTGACAAGACAAAAGTTGAAGTTAAACAACACATTATTGAACTGATTAAAAACCTCTTTAAAGAATACACTCCTCATGACCTTTACTACAAAGTTCTTTATGAACTTTTCAAAGACGATTTGTTGGAACTTTCGGGTGATGCAGAATTCAAACGAGAAATTGCTCACTTAGAAGAAACTATCATTTACAAAACACTTTTTTCTTACCAACAAAAAGGAGCAATCAGTTTAATTAAGATGCTCCAAAAATTCAATGGAGCAATTTTAGCTGATGCAGTTGGTTTGGGTAAAACTTGGACTGCATTAGCGGTTATGAAGTATTTTGAAATTAAAGGCTACACAGTAGTTTTATTTTGTCCTAAAAAACTGCGCAACAACTGGGAGCAATATCAATCTCATAGAGGTTCAAGATTTGAAAAAGACGAAATAGAATACTACGTTAGAAACCACACCGACTTTCAAGACGAAAGACTAACAAATAATTATCCCGACTTTCCGCTTTCTAAACTTCAACGCAAACAAAAACTGCTTTTGGTAATTGACGAAAGCCATAACCTGAGAAATGATAAATCTTCACGATATAAATTCTTTGTTGACAATGTTTTACTTCCTGAAAAAAAGAATCGTGATGTAAAGGTTTTGCATCTTTCGGCAACGCCTATCAACAACAAACTGATGGACATTCGTAATCAGTTTAAATTAATGACCAAAGGGCAAGACAACGGTTTTAAAGAAACCGATTTACAAATTGACAGCCTTGAAAACATATTCAGAACTGCACAAAAAGACTTTGGAGAATGGTCTGAACTAGACGACAGAAAGATTGCAGACTTCATTAGCAAGTTGCCGCAGAAGTTTGAAAAGTTAACAGATGCTTTAATTGTAGCAAGAACAAGAAAATTGATTGAAGGCGAATTCGGTGAAATGAATTTCCCGAAAAAAGACGACCCAATCAATGAATATATTACTCCCGAAAACTTAGGTGACTTAAAATCCTTTGAAGACATTTTAAATGCCTTACGTGTAAACCTTACTGCATATAGACCGTCGGAATACATCAAAGATTTGAAAGTGGAGAGTGTTTTGGAAAACCCAAAACAACGAGAAAAGTTCTTGGTGAAAATGATATATATTCTTTTGATGAAACGCTTGGAATCAAGTTGGTTTTCATTCAAAAGTACCGTTGAAAATATTCTGAACCATCACAACAATGCCTTGGACAAAGTGGATCTCTTTATCAAGCATCAAACAGATAGTACATTAGAAGATAATTTTACAGATGAGGATAAAGAGGATATTGACGAAACAGCAGCAGAATATGATGGTATAGACGAAGAGGAAACTCATTTCACACTTGGAAAGAAAAATCCAATTCCGCTTTCATCCATTACAAACATCGACCTTTTCAAAAAACATTTAGAAGCAGATGTAACCAAGTTAACGCAACTCAAAACAAGTCTTATCAAATTTGAGGCGGAGTTCAATGCTGGCAAAGCCGAAGATGATAAACTCAATAAACTTATTGAACATATCACAACCAAACAAAAAAAATCAGATAATAAAAAAGTATTGGTGTTCACTGTGTTTAAAGATACAGCGAAATTTTTATATGATGAATTGAAGAAAAAAGGATTTAAAAATGTAGCCTTTGTTTCAGGTTCAATCAGTGAAACATTTGACGGTTATTCAGGAGACAAGTTTGAACCAATATTAGAACGCTTTGCTCCCTTCACTAAACTATACAATGAAAAAGATTGGTCAGAACTTTATGAAAAGGCAAACCTTTCAGAAGATTACAGAGAAGCCGACAAATGGAAAGTGCCTTATGAAAAGTGGATTGAACTAATTACCAAATACGATAAATCAACACTAAAGAAAATTGAAGATCCAATTGATGTATTGATTGCCACGGATTGTTTGAGTGAAGGACAAAACTTGCAGGATTGCGATACGGTTGTGAATTACGACATACACTGGAATCCAGTTCGTCTTATTCAACGAATGGGGCGTATTGACCGCATTGGCTCACCAAACAAAACAATAAAAGGAATCAACTTTTGGCCTGGGAAAAACTATGAGGATTACCTAAAACTGAAATCAAGAGTAGAAAACCGAATGGCTTTGATGAGTGTGGTAGGAACAGAACTAGACGATAAAATGACTCCCGAGTTTCAGCGGATGGTTGAAGAAAATCCTTTGTTGCCTAAACAAGCACAAAAGATGTTAGACCAATTGCAAATTACTTGGGATGATTTAGAAGTGAATGATGAAACACTTGGTTTGAATGATTTGTCTTTAGAGCAATTTAGACAAGAGTTATTTGAATTCTTCAAAAAGAACGAAGAGTTTTTCAAACAAATACCCAACGGTGTTTACACTGGTTTTAAATTCAGACCAAATTCAAAATGGAAAACAATGCCTGACAGCATTGTGGCGGTTTTAGGTTATCCCAAAAGACCTGATGAAGCACTAGACCACGTCTACGATGAAATTCACTTGATGCATCAAAGCATTGAAGATGGTAAAAGCGGGAAGTTAGTATTAAACAACAATCAGGAAATATTGACCTTACTTCGCAATCACAAATTAGAAGCTCGTTATGTTCCTAATAGTATTGACAAAGGCGACCAAGCCGTTTTAGATAAATTAGCTGATGCTGTAGGGCTTTGGGTAAAATCACAAGCTACACCAGTTGCCGTAAATCAAATTCAGGATTTGTTTACAGGTGATGTGACACCGAGAAAAATATCTCCCGAAAAAAAGAAACTGGAAGATAAATTCAAGGGTGAAAATTTCGATTTAATCAATTGGTTTGTAATTTCTAATAAGTAAACAATGAATTTAAACTTATTCAATACAGCCAATCTTTTTGATGCAGCAACTAACCTGTTTCAACTGTTGGGTATAAAACTCAACTCTAATACTGCCGAGCCATTGCCAGTAAAGGATTTGCTCAAGCAGCATTATAAAGACAACGATACTTTTAAGGCCATCGGTAAAACTTATTTTATCGGGATTATTGACAACACAGTTTTTCAAGCCACCGGAATGTTTGATGTAAAATATGCTTACAAAGAAGCATTGCAGCAAGGTGACAAAAACTACGATGGCTTAATGCTGTTTGCCTTAGACCTAAACAAGCAACCTACACGAACTGAAATATCAGACCTTACAAGAACTTTCAACCGTATTAGTCAGAAAATGCCTGTGGCTTTGGTATTGAAATATCAAACAGGGAACGAAGCTTGTTTCTCGATTGCCATAAGCGAGCGGTTTAAATACAAACAAAATTGGCGACAAGGTGAAAAGGTTGGAAAAGTAATTATCCTTCGTGACATACATACCGTAACCACCCACGCAGGGCACGAACGTATTTTACTGGATTTAGTTAAACCGGTTGGCGTAAACAATTACGACCAATTGCACCAACATTGGTTGCAGGTTTTGGATGTAAACATCCTCAACAAAAAGTTCTTTCAGGACTTGGCAAATTGGTATTTCTGGGCAATGGAAAATGTTTCGTTTCCTGATGACTTGGAGAAAAAGAAAGATGTTCGCAATGCCACCAACCTCATTCGCTTAATTACACGAGTCGTTTTTATTTGGTTTATTAAAGAAAAATCGCTTGTTCCAAATGCTTTGTTCAACAAGGCTTACTTAGATAAAATTTTAAAAGACTTTAACAAAAACAAAGAATCGCAAAACTACTACCACGCCATTTTGCAGAACTTATTTTTTGGAACGCTGAACCAAAAAATGGATGAACGCAAATTTGCCAAAGAAGGCGACATCAATACCAATAAAGAAGAATACGGTGTTAAAAATCTATTCCGCTATGCTGACTTGTTCAATATTTCGGAAAAAGAAGCAATGCAATTGTTTAAAGATGTTCCTTTCTTAAATGGTGGATTGTTCGACTGCTTGGATAAACCAGATGAAGATGGCAAAATTGTTTATGTAGATGGTTTTAGCCGCAACCCAAAGAAACAAGCCTCTGTGCCTGATTATATTTTCTTTGGCGAAGAAAGAGAAGTGGACCTGAATGAAACTTATGCCACCAAAAATAAAAAATACAAATCGAGAGGTTTAATAAACCTTTTGGAGAGTTACAAATTTACCGTTGCGGAGAATACACCAATAGAAGAAGAAATTGCCCTTGACCCTGAATTGTTAGGAAAAGTATTTGAAAACTTATTGGCAAGTTACAACCCCGAAACACAAACTACAGCCCGCAAACAAACAGGTAGTTTTTATACACCAAGAGAGATTGTAAACTATATGGTGGACGAATCGCTGTTGGAATACATTAAGCAAAATGTAAAGAACGAAAGCAAAGATTTTGAAACAAGGTTAAGAGATTTGATTTCTTATTCTGAAACGCCAAACCCATTTGACGAACAAGAAACCAAAGACCTGATTGAAGCCATTAACAATTGCAAAATATTAGACCCTGCCTGCGGTTCGGGCGCGTACCCAATGGGTATCTTGCACAAGATGGTGCATTTGCTGCAGAAATTAGACGCTGATAACAAACATTGGAAAGCACTGCAACTCCAAAAGGCAATGGAAGAAACGGAGACCGCTTTTAAAATTGGAGACAAGCAAGAAAGAGGAAAGCGACTGAATGAAATAAATGATGTATTTGAAAACAACGTCAGCGATTACGGACGTAAATTGTATTTGATTGAAAACTGTATTTACGGAATAGACATACAACCTATTGCTGTGCAGATTTCTAAACTTCGTTTCTTCATTTCCTTAATTATTGACCAAAACAAACAAGAGAAGAAAGAAAATTTTGGCATTAGAAGTTTACCAAACTTAGAAACCAAATTTGTAGCAGCCAATACTTTGATAGGCTTAGACAAGCCAGCACAAACACTTTTACGCAACCCACAGATAGAAGAAAAAGAAACAGAACTAAAGGAACTCCGCCATAAATACTTTACTGCCAACACCCGAAAAGAAAAACTGCAATACCAAAAGCAAGATAAAAAACTAAGACAGGAAATTGCCAAGATGCTAGAAAGCGATGGCTGGCAAACAGCAGTAGCCAAGCAAATTGTAGCTTTTGACCCCTACGACCAAAACACTTTTGCTCCTTGGTTTGACCCTGAATGGATGTTTGGCCATTCTAACGGCTTTGATATTGTTATTGGCAATCCCCCATATCATCAGTTATCAAAAGATGAATCAGCCAGCGATAAATATAAATCGTATCTAAAAACTCGTTTCGGAACTTCAGGTGGCAGGTTAAATACATTTATATTCTTCACCCATATTGGAGTTGAATTATTAAAGCAAAAAGGTGTTATCACTTATATAATTCCAAATACGATATTAACTCAAGATTATTACAAGGAAACTCGCAAGCATTTACTTGATAAAACTACTTTAACTCAAATCGTTTCCTACAACGAACTACCGTTTGAAAATGCTGTAGTTGAGAATATTACATTCTTTGCTTTAAAATCTATTAAGCCAGATTATTCAATAAAGCATTTCAAAGATAATTTAAGTGTAATAGAATTTGATACAGAGAAAACTAAAAAGGAATTTTATAAGTCAGAAACATTCTCATTTAATTTTAGAAGTAATGAGATTACGGAGAAAATTTGCCAGAATACAACGCCATTAGGTGAATTATGCAATATCAATCAAGCCATTGCACTGAAAGGAGATAAAAGCCTATCTCTGCGTGAAAATAATCCTAAGGGCAAGTATTTTAAACTTCTGGATGGTAGAAATATTAATAAATACCAAATCCAATGGGCAGGAGTTTATTTAGATTACAACCTAGATAGAATCCATTCTGGTAAATCGAAAGAGGTATTTACTTCAAAAGAAAAATTATTCTTTAGACGTGTGTCGTCAAAGCTGATATTTGCTTATGATAATGAACAATATTTTGCTCTTAACACACTTGTTGCAGTAAACCTTTACTCTACTAAAGATTTTCAATTGAAGTATCTATTGGGAATTTTAAACTCTAGCTTAATGGATTACTACTATCTAAATAAACATAAATCAACTAAGACCGTATTTTCAGAAATTCAAGCAAGAAGTGTTGGAGAGCTTCCTATTAAAAAAGCAAAATCTGAATCTCAGAAGTCAGTATCTATAATAGCGGATTATATTTTACAATTTAAGATTGATGAAAGTGATTCAACTTTTTTCGAACGCCTTATTGATGCAATGGTATATGAATTGTATTTGCCTGAAGAAATAAAAGCTGGTGGTGCAGAAGTTTTAAAGCACCTAAACAATTTACCTGAACTTAAAGAAGGGCAAGGCGAGAAGAATTTGAAAACCATAGCAAAGGTTTACAAAGAATTGTCAGACCCTAAGCATCCTATTAGTGCGGCTTTGCTAAGACTATTAACCATTGAAGAAGTAAACATCATAGAAGGCAGAAAGTGAAACGAATAACGAAATTAGAAATATCAAATTTTCGTGCCTTCTTTGATAGTTATGAAATAGAACTAAACAAAGGAGAGAACTTGCTTATTTATGGTGAGAATGGTAGTGGTAAAAGTTCCTTGTTCAAATCGGTAAGCAATTTTTTAAGCAGTAGTCAAAATGTTGACTTTCCATATATAAAACATCACAACAAAGACACCGAAGAAGGCAATGTTGTTTTTACTTTCAATGATTATGACGCTGTAACCAATTCAATTACTTCTGCATTTGGTGAAGTAATAAGTTTTGGAACGCAAGGAGTAACAACAGACACGGAACAGTTTTTAAAAACAGCAGAACTAACAAAAGGCTTTTTAGATTATAGGATACTGCTAGCGGTTTATAATCATAGTGAAGCACAGCCGAATTTATTTAAACTGATTGTTGAGATACTTTTAAAGGAGTTTATTGCAGTGGGTGGCACACATCCAATGGGTAAAAGATTTATTGAGTTAAAAAATGCTATCACAACTGCCCGAACAACCAGAACCTGGCAATATCGGAATGCCATTCTTGAAATGACGACTTATGAAAATTCGTTGAGAACAGTTTTGAAAGGTGTGTTTTTACAACTTAATGTATTTTTAATAAAATATTTCAAACTCAATCTTCGAGTTTGGTATTCGTTGACACCTTTGGCAGCAACCGGTTGGTGGAGAAATATTCCAACAGAACTCAAACTTGAAATAAAGTTAAACGGAAAGCCAGTTGCCCATCAGTCAGATTATTTAAACGAAGCAAGATTATCTGCGTTGGCAATATGCCTTTATTTGGCAATATTGAAACGTAATCCGCAACCAATAGATTACAAGGTTTTGTTTTTAGATGATGTTTTCATTGGCTTAGATACAACTAATCGTTTGCCGATACTGGACATCATTAAAAATGAATTTTCAGACTATCAGGTATTCATTAGCACATACGACCGACATTTATATGAATTGGCGAAAAGAAAATTTGAAACTGAAATTCAAGGCAAATGGAAGTCAATTGAACTTTATGTAGGCAAGGATTCAATCGACAACCAACCAGTTGACAGACCTATTTTAGTTAAAGGAGAAAGCAATTTAGAAAAAGCAACCCAATATCTTCACGACAGAATTAAACCCGACTACCCTGCATCTGCAAATTATTTCAGAAAAGCATTGGAGGAATTAATTCAAGAATTTATACCTGAATGGGAAACAGCAGATGCGGAAAATACACAGTTACCAGATTATAAACTAGGCGGTCTAATTTATCGAACAAAGCGTTTTCTTGACAAAACTGGCAATTCCAGTCATTCGCTAAATAATATCATTACACTTCTATCGTCTTTACTGCATCCATTATCTCATCACGAAATTACTTCACCAGTTTATAGAGGTGAACTTGTAATCATTGAAACTCATATTCCAAAACTTATACATGAATTAAAATCTATGGACATACCGATAAACTTCAAATGCAGTGTTTTGGAAGGAAGGAATAAAATCAAAATAAAATTCGTCATTGATGCTGCAACTGGTCATTTTAGCATTTATGAATTAAGAACTACAGAACCTCTGGTTTTAAAATATAATGCTGCTGGTGCACCTTCAATTTCGGAGGTTAATTGTTTTTCAGAAAAATGTTGGGGAGAGAATAATGGTGCTGTCATTGCAGGGAAAACATTTTCTAAAGAAGAAAGAGAGTTGCCAAGATGCAATTTCAATTCTATTCAAGATGCTTATGACAGACTTCACGCCTTTATGATTACAAACCCTGCAATTGGAGTATTTGCAAAATCAGCCAACTATCTTGACGACATTGAATATCTAGACAAACAAGGGAATTATCAACCTGTAACAAATGTAATCGTATGGTAAGCCCACGCATTTTGCAAGCACATTGCCAAAGCCGCACAAGACCAAGCACAGACCAAAGCTTTGTCGGCAGCGCTTGCAAAGCCAACGCAAAAAAAATTGAATTAAAAAAAATCTCCTCCCCTTCTGAAAATAAAGAATACCCAACCGCACAACCCGAAACGATAACGACAATGAAACGTAGTGTTGACAATGGTTTGCTGACACGGGGAAAGAAGGCCAGCTTATAACAGCGGTTTGGCAAAAGTGGCGGTTCCGGGCCCCTTGCTGGCGCGGGGCTGCCAAAAATCAAACACGAAAAACCAAACAAAAGACGCGATTGCTGGCGCGCGGTTCTAACCGCGTGCCGCGTATCGGTCGGGTTCCACCCGACATAACAATAAAACGGGTAAAACCCGAAAGATAACAGGCACGGGGTTGGAACCCCCGCGCCAGCAACGCAATGACAATGCAAGCGCAATTGCCAGCGATTTAATTATTAAAAGCCACGCAATTACAGGAGCGTCAAATACAAAATACGCGATCAACAAGGTCTGAACTACCTGACCTGCTCCATCGTTGGTTGGGTGGATTTATTCAGTCGGCAAGCCTACCGGGAGATAGTTGGCGGTATTGTCAGCAACACAAGGGATTGCAGATACACGCCTATACGATCATGTCCAATCATTTGCACCTGATCGCCAGTTGCTGCGCACCGCATCGGCTGGAAGATGCGTGCGCGATTGGAAACATTTTACGGCACGAAAGATATTGGACTATTTGAAAGACCCCACACAACCCGAAAGCCGCCGCGAGTGGCTGCTCTACTTGTTCAGTTATTTCGCGGTCGGCAAAAAAGACAAGCAGACCTAGCAGGTTTGGCAGCACGATAACCACCCGATAGAACTGTACAGCGAGCAGGTCATCGCTCAAAAATTAGATTATGTACATCTGAATGCTGTACGGGCAGGATACGTGGAGTTACCAGAACAATGGCAGTACAGCAGTGCGCCATTCCCTAACGAAGGCTATACGGATTTGTATTTTTGTACAGCCACAATCAAAGGCTGGCGGCATCTGCTGAAGTCTGATAAATACCAGACGATCATCACAAATTCCAGGACTTTTCTGGCATACTACGGCACATTTTATTGGCACGAGACCCGCGAGTTTTAAAAATGCGAAAGGTCTGATAGCGAAAACTAAAATGTCCAGTAGTGTGGTTGGATTCACGCAACTCCCACGTTGACATAATGGGTTTCACGCAATGGCACCTGTAGGGGGGTATTGACGGATAACTTTAGTTGAGCAAAATTGGAATACCAAAACAAACTTTAAACATTCTGTTGTATCTTTTGCTCCTGTCCTTCAAATCCCGTAATTTTGCTTCAAAAATAGGATCATGCAGTTCGCAGATATAAAAAACGACATCGCTTTTCGCAAGATATTCGGCAATGAGCAGAAAACCGCCCCGCTGATTTCCTTTTTGAACGCTTCTTTGGAGTTAGAGGGAGAACATCAGGTGGTCCGTGTTTCCATTGCCAACCCTTACCAGTTTCCGCGTATCGCCGGGGAAAAAGCGACTATTGTGGACGTTCGGGCAACTGACCAGTCGGGCAGAAAGTTTGTCGTAGAAATGCAGGTGGCAGACAAGACCGGGTTTGATAAGCGGGTACAGTACTATATTTCCCGAGATTATTCCATGCAGATAGATCAGGGGGAAAACTACCCGCTACTACACCCTGCTTACTTCATTGGCATATTAGACTTTCCTTTTGGCACTGATTCAGATTACCACACGCGACACTTAATATTGAATAAGGGTACTAACGAACATCTATTAAAAGATATTCAATTTTCTTTCATCGAGCTGCCCAAGTTCAAGCAAGAAATTCACCAACTGGAAACGCCGATTGATAGGTGGACTTACTTTATCAAATATGCGCAAGAACTACACATTATTCCTGATTTTGCGAAGGAAGATGAAGGTTTGAAAACTGCTTTTATAGAGGCAGACAAATACCAATGGAGTAAAGAAGAGTTGAAGGCTTACGACAATGTGGGTATTAAAGAGCAGGATGAACGGGGGGAAAGAGAATTAGCCGCCCAAAAAGCAAAAAAGGAAGGCAGGGCGGAAGGAAAAGCGGAAGGCAGAGCGGAAGGCAGAGCGGAAGGAAAAGCGGAAGGAAAAGCGGAAGGCAGAGCGGAAGGAAAAGATGAAAAAGAGATTGAGTTGATTCTTGAAATGGATAAAGAAGGCTTTTCTATTCCCCAGATTGCAACGGTAACAAAAAAGAGCGAAAAAGAAGTCGCGCAAATCATTGCGAATCATAAAAATAAATAAAAATCGCCCAACCAAGGATGTGGGAAGATGCCTTCTAAACGGCGGCACATTCGCACATCCAAGCGTTCGCTGTAATCTAAAAAAAGAAAGCAAATAAATACAAAGGACCCGCCAAAAACCAGATTTATAATGAAGTCATCACAATGCTCCAACTTTTTCTAAAAACATCCAGCATCACGGATAACGATTGGTCGAAAGCCTATCGAAAGATTGTCGAATTGGCGGAAGCATTTCCACTTCGGCTGATGCGAATCGAGTCGTACAATGGCTTCGAACGCGACCAACAGGACAAAGACCATTTCGATCTCATTATCAATCGCGGCCAAGCGGACGAACACCTCAGTTTTTATGGCGACTACATGAGTTGGACTACCGGAACGAGCATCCGCTTTTACAAAAACTGGTCAAAACACTGCGAACTGGAACTGGAAAAAGCCAATTCCGATCCTAAAATGCCGGTTACCTGGTCTCCGCCGACACCTTTCAAAGACGATGGTAGCGTGCCGGAGACCAACGGCGAATCCACAAAATATGGGTATATTGATGTACGCGGCGCGCTATACAAATATGCGATCATCGCCATTGGGATCTTGCTGGAAAATCGCTTTCCGGGCAGCGCTTTTCTGACTGCGCCCGATGATGATACCTACGACATTGACCAGGTGCACACATGGCTCGAAGGGCATTTTGGTGAAAACTTTGATTTGCCCATTTATTTTGATAAAAAAAGACTGCTTGATTCTTTCTTGAACTATTACGACGATCCCAAACACGCAGTCGAACGGCTGGAACATCTCTACCGAAAACAGTTCAAACGCAATATGACCTTCGCAGTCGAATACATCGGCTACGAGCCGACTTTCAGGTTTTATGCCGAGGTCTTGTCGAATTGTTGGTTTGGTACTTTTGGTTTTTCGGATGTGCTGAACTCTTGGATTGCCGCCACGCAGGATTTGGAAAGCACCCTGAATTTGGTCGCGGAAAGCAAACGCCTCCGACTCGAACGCGGCGATGCAGAGCAAGCCAGAAAGTACGATCTGAATCAAATTTTGGAAGAGTTGCTTAACGATTACATCCTTTGGTCGCCTCGCCAACGAGAAGAACTGGAGTGTTTTTACACCAACAAGACATCCCTCGAAACAGGAGAGGAAGACCTTTGGGGCTCGATTTGGCGGATGGTAGGCCATCGGGTGGACATATGCCCTATTGTCGCCACGCCCGACGAACTTTTTGGGGCTTTCATGTATCACGCGCCCAAAAACGGGCGCGTTTTCAGGAGAATAATTGACGATTGGTTAGAAAAAAACAGCGATGCTTTTGAATGCCTGATGGAAAAATTGGCAAATCAAAATCAGCATCAGACAGATTCAGAAGACCGCAGCGACGACGAAAACGCAGAAACCACTTTCGACGATGAGCCGATTTTGTTGGAGTACCCAGCGCACGAACGTTTTTTCATCAAAAAAGCCATCTCGAAGAACCCGGCCTATTTTCAGTTGGACAAGGCGTTGAATGATCTCTGCCGGTGGATTTGGGAAACAACTGGCGAGGGCGAACACTTTGGCTATGTCGCGCAAATTCGAGCAGAATCCAATGCCGACAAAAAAGTGCTGATTTTCCGCCAACTCAAAGAGAAGCGCGATGCTGTAACGGCAGGCCCAGATTTTGAAAACTGGCTGGCTGCGGAGGAAGACCCCAATGTGCTGCTTTTCCTGCGCCTTTTGCTTTCGCTTAAAATTTATGACCGGAAGAGCGCCTACGCACGCTATCGAATCTTACACGACAAAGCGCTTTGGAATTTGTGGCGAACAGGCGAAAAACACGCTGTTGGGTGAAGATTAGGGCAGCACTAGCATCCAAAAACTTGAACTGGCGAACCCGGCCGTCGCTTCGGTCGAAAATTAGTTAGGCCAGTTGTCGAATGCAGGTTTGCGGGAACTGGTAAGGTTGGGGTGAGTGTCATAACGGTCGCGGCACCACTTATTTACGTTGACACTCATGTCGTACAGACCAAGTGGGTCTTTAGCCGCAGCAGGTGTTCCGCTCCACGCTTCCAAACCCAAACCCAGCGCCGCAGCAGTGTCTCCTGCTGGCGCGGGGCTGCCAAAAATCAAACACGAAAAACCAAACAAAAGACGCGATTGCTGGCGCGCGGTTCTAACTGCGTGCCGCGTATCGGTCGGGTTCCACCCGACATAACAATAAAACGGGTAAAACCCGAAAGATAACAGGCACGGGGTTGGAACCCCGCGCCAGCAATGCGGAGGAAATCCTCCTGTTCGAAAAATAAGGGGGGTGAAGAAAGTGCGCATTTTGTATTGCCGAACAGGAAACAATACAAAATGCGTACTTCACATTTTGTATTGTTTCTGGAATGGAATTTTTCATTTAATGATTCATAAGGTTCTGATTTAGTGATATTTGAAAAATATTTTCTAAAAGATTTTCAGTGTTCTGATACTTTTTTCACCTTTGTGCGCTAGATGTGCGAGGTTCGCATATTATCACGTTACCAGTAATGCTATGAGAACGACACTCAACATATTAACAGGACTAATTTTACTACTGACAAGTTGCAGTAACTCGACAACTGACGACAGGAAAAACTATGTTGAAAGTGAACCCACTTTCTTTGAATTACGAAACGGTGACTGGTTGGCAAACAATTGGATTAGAAAACCTGAAAACCAATTGACAATCCACGAGACATTTAAGAAAGTAGGCTACAATAATCTTATTGGAAGCATTCTTTCAGACAATCCTATTATTGTTCAGGACATTTATATCAACAAGAAAGGATATAACTTAATTGACAGTTTAGTTCTGACATACACAGAGCGAGACAAAGGAACAAAATACTATAAAGAATTTTGGGCTAGACGGGAAAGTGAGAAAAACGACAGTGCAGTTTTTGTTATCCTAAAAGACATTCAATATTCGTACAAAACAAAGATGACTTCTAGCGTTTTACAACTTCAAGCAGACAACTCAAAACTAAATGACACATTGAAAACTTTGTTAGAGATTGAATACCGAAATGACACATTGACGACTGATTTAGCATTGAAAGACTTTGCCACTTTAAGAAGACTTGGGTTTCATCAATCAGCATATAATTTGATCTTTGAGAGTTATATATATCAAGACATTAAATGGAAGAGAGACAGTTTAGTAAAGACATTAAAACAAACGGACAAATTTATTTACCCTTGGTTTCAAGACGACACAAAATGACGAAAGAAAAAAGCACTACTGGTAACATGGGGTTTTGCAATATTGGGGCAGGACGTTGTAATCTTCATCTTTAGCAACATGGCAGCAGTTGTTCGGGCAGGACAAACATCGGTAGGCTTTTGGTTGTTATCGTGTACATTTGTATTTCAATCAGCATCGGTTCCGGGCGGACGATTTTAGCCTCAGCAGGTGTTCCGCTCCACTCTTCCAAACCCAAGCCCAGCGCCGCAGCAGTGTCTCTGACCTGCTGCCAAGGTACAGCACAATGATTGGCCCTCCTGCAATCAATCCATATCATACCAGAAACGCCGGAGGAGATAAGGCTTTTGCGGCCATTTGGTGGACTATCGTGCTGTACGTGGGCAGCAGGTCGCAGACGCTGCTGCGGCGCTGAGCTTGCGTTTGACGGCAAACACAGCGGAAGACCTGCTGTGGCTGCAATAACAATAGCCAGCCTACCCAATGGCAATTATGTGCTCCATGTAATAACGGCTACCGGTAATTTCACTAAGAAATTTGAAAGAGTGAAATAGACATTAATTCCATTATTGCAAGATTTGGAAGTGCGTTCGATCAATCTGCTTATTTCCAGACCTCCTTGAACGCCGCCCCCAAACATCCAATCACATCCGTCACCAGCATACTTTCCATACTCTGATTTTGCAAGGCAATATCGGCGGCTAAGCCATGTAAATACACGCCGATTTTGGCAGCCGTAAAAGGCGCATACCCCTGCGCCAGCAAAGCGGTAATTATACCCGTCAGCGCATCGCCGGAGCCGCCTTTCGCCAGACCGGCATTGCCAGTCGTATTGAAAAATGCTTCGCCGGCACAGGTCACCAGCGTTTCATGACCTTTCAGCACGATCACAATGTTGTGTTCAACGGCTTGCTGTATGGCGGTTTCGATCCTGGCTTCCGGATTGGCATGTCCGCCAAAAAGCCGGTCAAATTCTTTGGGATGTGGCGTTAAGACAGTGCCCGGGGGAATTTTCTCCAGTCCACTGTGTTGCGTAGAAAGGATATTCAGCGCATCGGCATCCAGCAATAACGGCTTGTCAAATGCGGTGATGATGCTGGTAAATAATTGCGCTGCATCCGGGTCCGTCCCCAGGCCGGGACCAATGCCGGCGGCTGAAAAATGATTCAGGTCAAAGTCTGCCTGCTCGCGCATGACTAACATCGCTTCCGGAATACTAGTCTGGAGGATAAACCGCTCCTCCTGCGGCACATGTACCGTCAGTAAACCGACCCCGCTGCGCAGACAGGCGCTCGCTGCAATGACCGCTGCACCCATACGCCCCTGGCTGCCTGCGATCAATAATGCATGGCCATAATTACCCTTGTGTGAAGCCGTGACACGGGGTTTCAGGAGCGATTTAATGGTACTGCTGGTAAGGGTCTCCATATAAAAATAGAATAAAAAGATGCTAAGTAATTGATAAACAATGATTAATCATTAATCATTAATCATTAATCATTAATCATTTCTTCCAGACACTATAATCTCCCGTCATTTCAGGCCGATTTGTAGGCAGTACCCGCAACGGTTCACAAGGTCGCAGCGATGCGTAACACTGGGCGGGTAATTGCTGGTAGCGCCGTGTGCCTTCCGTTTTCCAGGCCAGCATGTCGTCGCTCACTGCGCGGATGATTTTGCCGGGGTTGCCTACCACCAGGCTACGTGCCGGGATTTTCTCGCCGCTTTTGAGAAAACACAACGCGCCAACTACGCATTCGTCGCCCAGTTCTACCAGATCCATAAGCACTGCATTCATGCCGACCAGGCAATTGCGACCGATGGTAGCGCCATGAATGATAGCACCGTGCCCGATATGGGCCGATTCCATCAGTAATACGGTCGTACCAGGAAACATGTGAATGGTGCAGTTTTCTTGCACATTACAGCCATTTTCGATGATAATTTGTCCCCAATCCCCGCGAATCGCTGCACCAGGGCCAATATAGACGTCTGCGCCAATAATTACATTTCCCGTAACGGCAGCCTGTGGATGAATAAAGGCACTTTCGTGAATAACAGGCCGGAAGCCGTCGAATTCGTAAATCATGGATTGCGTTTTTAGAGCGTTTATTTAGGTCAAAATTAGCCGAAAAACCATTTGGCACGCCGCTACTTGTTAAATTGGCCTACGTTTGTGGGATCATTTTTCTTGTCAAAAATACGGCTGTTATGCGTTTCATACCCTTTTTTACCCTGGTGGTTTTTTCTTTTTATCAAACGGCAACTGCCCAAATGCAAATGTTTGAGCGTTTGAACCCGCCGGTGGTCGTAAATGGTCAACAACTGGACTTCCCATTTGTCGGCGGATTGAACAATCCGCAGTTTTCGGAAGCCGATCTCAACCGTGATGGTATCCAGGATCTGGTGCTGTTCGATCGCGTGGGTGATATCGTATTGACTTTTCTGAATCTCGGGACGCCCAATCAGGTATCCTATATCTATGCTCCGGAATACGCCTGTAATTTTCCCAAGCTGCTCGATTACGTGTTGTTGCGCGATTTCAACAAGGATGGTGCCGCTGATATTTTTTGCGCTGCCACCTTACCCGGGGACCAGGAAATGCAGGTTTTTCGCGGTTATTATGACAATAATGTGCTGAAATTCACCCAGTTTAAGTTTCACTATCCCAATTGCAGCATTTGTGGCGATCGGTATATCTGGTTTCCCGACAATGATCAACCGGGATTCTGGAACAATCTGCCGATCAGTAAAACCGATTACCCGGTTGTCGACGATATCGACGGCGACGGCGATCTGGATATTTTGACATTCCCGGCAGGGGTGGGTGGTCACGTCTGGTATTTGCGCAATCAATCGGTGGAAAAAGGGTTCGGTACGGATAGTTTGCAATTTAGACTTGCCGATGATTGCTGGGGCCGCCACTATGAAAACGGGATGGAAGGTTGCAAGAGCCAACTGAGCGCAAACGGTACTACCTGCGTAAATGGCCTACTCGGCAATACGGTCGAAGCGCGCAATCCCCACGCCGGCTCCACCATGATGTCTTTTGATCAGAATGGGGATGGCGATAAAGAAGTGGTGCAAGGAAATATCGGGCTCAACTGCCTCAATATGCTGACCAACGGCGGAACGCCCACGCAAGCCTGGATGGTCGCTCAGGACACTGCGTTCCCTTCTTACAACGAGCCGATTGATCTGTATGTCTTTCCGGCGGCCTACAACCTCGATTTGAACAATGACGGCCGCAAAGACCTGGTCGTGGCACCCAATAACAAACCAATCGGCGAAGACCGCAAATGTGTCTGGTTTTATGAAAATACATCGCCCACCGGCAATAATTTTGAGTTGGCCGGCAAAAATACCCTGGTACGCGACATGGTCGATCTGGGAACGGTGGCCCACCCGACGTTTGCAGATGTAAACGGGGATGATCTGCTGGACCTCGTGGTTGGCAATTACGGTTATTTTACCCTGAATAACGGCTCGACCAATGCCAGTTTATACCTGTTTATCAATACAGGCACCTTTACCGAACCGCGGTTTACGCTGACCGATTCCGACTGGTTGGGTATGTCGCAATTTACGCCCAACGACTACGATTTCGCGCCCACTTTTGGCGATATCGACGACGATGGCGACCTTGACCTGCTGGTCGGCAACAACACCGGCAGTCTGTACTGTTACCGCAATACGGCCGGTCCAAACAACCCGATGAATCTGCAGTTAGACAACGATGTGATGTGGATATCGATGGACGTGATCGGCGTGGCTTCCACCCCAGCGATTTATGACCTCGATGGCGATGGTTTGGTCGATGTGGTAATGGGTGAGCGCCTGGGCTATCTGAGTTTTTTCAAGAATATCGGTACCGGTAGCAATCCGCAGTTCAATAGCATTCCGACCCTGCAAACGCTGGGTGCTGTCGATACAAAACTGCCTTTCGAAGCCGTCGGTTTTAGTGCGCCCGCTTTTATTCGAACCGAAACCGGTCCGCTCCTGATCTGTGGCGCGCAAAGCGGTCGTTTGAGTGCATTTACAAATTTGAGTGCCACGAACAGCGCATTTCAACTGGTTACCGACATGTGGGGCGGTACCGACGACGGCAACCGCAGCAGCCCGGCATTCGCCGATATTAACAATGACGGAATCCTGGAAATGATGACTGGTAATCAGCGTGGCGGCTTGACATTGTATCGGACCCAACTGAAAGATTGTTCGGTCACTACAAAAACAACCAATCCTGCCCAAATGTTACCGATTTCCATCACTCCAAATCCGGCGGCTACCTGGGTGCGGGTAGATGTACAGACCCTCACCGACGTACAATGGCGGGCGAGTAATACGCTGGGGCAAACCGTAGCCTCCGGCAAATCCACCGGTACATTTACCCTCGATGTGCAAACCTGGCAGGCCGGCATTTATTATTTAGAAGTAACCAGTGGAACACAACGTGGAACGGCAAAACTGCTGGTACACCGTTTCTAAGCGGTTTAAGGTGGTGTAACTTTCCCGTTTGTGAAAATTTTTAGGCGGCAGGCACGTTATTTTTGACTTTGCCGCAATCAGGGTTGATTGTACCGGCCTGGACCGATCACAACCATGGTGTTGCACCTTCTTTTTTTACACATTTACTTTGACTGCTATGCGAATTTTCCGCGCCATTTGCGCTTTATTAGTACTTCCCATCTTTTTATACGCTCAAAAAGCGCCTGAAAAACCGGCACCAACCCAAAAAGTCGTCACGGGTACCGTGCTGATCAATGATCACACTGCCCTGAATGCGAAACAGATAATGGCGGCGCTCAAATCAGACTGGAAAATGAGCAGTGACTCCGCCAGTACCAAAGATAAGACCATTGTCTTCTCCGTACCGGGCGCCACGGTTATGATCGCCTGGCTGGATTACCCCGTACCGCCGGCTGAGTTGCAGGCTGCCGCCAGTATGAGTTGGCTGTGGAAAACGGCTGCGGCAGAGACCGCACGGCATCAATCCCAAGTCGTTATTTCGGTAATTGGCACCACCAATAAAACCCTGGAACTGTATAAAATTTTTACTAAAACAGCCGGCTGTGTGCTCGAAAACAGCAATGCTTCGGCGGTTTATATGAGCGGGCAATATCTGCTGTTGTCCAAAGGGTTTTACACCGCCGCAGCCCGCAACTTATTGAACGGCCAGTCCTTACCGATCTATTGCTGGGTTTACTTCGGTATGTTGCAGGATGGCGCGAAAAACAGCGGGTACACTTTCGGATTGAGCGAATTCGGCTTACTCGAACTCGAAGTAGTAAGTTCGGAACATCCAATGACGGAAGTGCATTCCGTGCTGTATGATGCTGCGTCCGATCTGGTCCTACGCAATGTGCAGCTCAAGGAAGGCATGATGTACGATGGGATCAAAGGCATTCAATTGCCTGTAAAAGTGTCGAAGGCCGCGTTTTTGGAAGGAAATACGGTAAAACTAGGCTTTTAACGCGCAGGGTAGCATCCCTGGCAGATAACCGCATTTATCTGATTACCGTTACGGAACCGCTGTGCTGGGATTTGCTGCCATCGGCGTATTCCAGCACAGCGAACCATAAAAACGCGCCGGGCTGCACCAATTTTCCATTTGAAGCGCGGCCATTCCAGCCGCGCAAGGGATCGTTGGGCAGAAAATTCGCGCGTTCAAAAACCAGTCCGCCAGTCCGATCATAGATTTGCAACAATGCGATACGCGTCACGCCTTCACCGGTGGATATGGTGAAATAAGCGTTCTGATTGCTGCCCGGTTTAAAGATATTCGGAAAATACAAGTTGGTCTTTTCAACCATGATTTCCACCTGATCGCGGGCTACACAGCCGTTTTTATCTATAATTTCGATGGCTATTACGGTGTTTTCAGTGAGCCGAACCGTTTGCGTAAGCATATCCTGGCTCGGTATCATTGCCGGTGGCCGCCAGGAGATTGTGGCGATATCGGCATGTTCCGGCAAAATTTCCGCCGTCAGGTTTACCGGAATACCCACTACGACCGATAAAGCATTGGCGGTAAGATGTACCTGCAATTCTTCCGGTTCGGGAACCTGCATGGAAACTTCAATCGTGCATCCGGATTCATCGCGCACCCACAACGTGTACGGACCAGCCTTGAGGTGATCGAAAAAAGGCCGCGTACTGTAAGATTGTCCGTCTATTGAAAAGTAATAAGGCAACTTGCCGCCAAAAACCGAATCAATGGTGATTTCCCCGTCGCGCATATCAAAACATTGCACGGGAACGATGGTGCAGTGAACACTGTCGATACAGGACGCATGTAAAGCAGGGGAGAAAGCAAGCAAGATGCAAGCCTTTATAAAATTACGTACAGTAAGGTGCATGCGCGGCAGGTGGTGGATTCTATGTACAAAAAGGCCGGGGGGGCGGACGGATGTTGTGCAAAGATACAAAACCTGCTATTATTAGCACTAATTACGAAATGATAAAAATGATAGAACTTAACGCGCTTGTTTTAATGAAAAGCGAAATATAGATAGGGATAAATTAACGAATATGAAATATAAATGCAAGTAGATTCAGGCGGATTCAAGTTTAAAATGCAACGGTCATAGAGGTAAGGTAAGTTTTCCTATATTATTTTTTGTTCGTACCGACGGTTGCATAGGCACACATACCACACGTCAAGCCATGCAGATGAGCTTTGTGCGGTATGTGCGTGTATACGTTGGACTTTAACTCATTTTTTTTTATTGCCAGTCTCCTGTATAGCGTAACCAAACCCAACACTAAACAGTAAGGTAATTAATCCAGCAAAATAGGGTATAAATTCAATCATTTTTATTACTGTTTATAAGACGTAAGTACATTCCAAAACAAAGTATTGATGGCACCCAGAGACCGATAAAAATCGCTTGGCTTTCATGACCATTAAAAAATAAAACCTCCGAAAAAATAAGCGAAAGCATCGCGGATAAAAGAAGCAACTTATCAGTTAAGTTAAATTTACTAAGCATTTTTAGTCATTATTTTTGTCCTACTCTTATGGATTTTTGGATTCTCCCCGTTTTTTTAGTGATTTCTGGACTTCACTTTTCGTTGTAAAGATACATTTTTTGTGCCATTGGTTGGTTATTCTTTTTTTGACTAGCGGGTCATTTTAAATTTGCCCAGAACTACCCAGAATCCTTTTTTCATAATTTTTACGTACGCATTGCGGCAATCAACCGGTGAAACTGGTGAACGCCTTGTTCCATCTTTGGCGAGAAACGCCCGTGTTTATAAAACCGCGAATTTGTACCGAGCTGCACCTGCTCCACCACCGCTTCGTCTTCGCGTTCCACGCGGTCTACATCCGCGCCTGCGCCTGCGCCGAGTTTGCCAGCATCCCAGATGTAGGTGCGGAAACTGACTTTCGTCAGATTCACCTGCAAGGGACGCACAATATTGACGGAAAGTCCCCAAGGGTAAAAATTGAACATAATATTGGGAAACAGCCAGAAATAATAGGCAGAAACTGCCTGCCCATAGTCCGGATGACTGGCCGGTAAATCGAATGTATTATCGCCGCCTTTACTGATACCCACCTGGCAATTGCCCCATTCATACAACTCGGTCCGGTAAGAAGACCAGTCTAAAGTGCTGGCTAAACTCTTGTGAATGAAGGGAATGTGAAATCCTTCCAGGTAATTGTCGCAGTATAAAGCCCAGTTGGCCCGCACTAAATAATCGCGCGAACGGCTTGCATCAAAAAGAAAATGCTCGACCGGCAAAAAACCGATCTTGGCTTCCATCGCTGCGATCCAGTCCGCAAAAGGGAAGGCCGGCGCTAAAGAAGTGAAGGCAAACTGCCGCCATTGGCCGAGCGCCAGGGGTGGCAGATCATCGTCGGCACAAGGAAAGTTTTCCATGCCCTGTGTTTCCGGCATCGCCATGAATCGACCATCCAGTCCGAAGCGCCGCCCATGGTACCCGCACACCAGTCCGCGTTCCAGCCGGGTCGGATGTTCCACCAGGATTTTCCCCCGGTGGGTGCATACGTTGGAAAAACACTGCAACTGATCCGCTGCATCGCGCAATAACAGCAGGGGCTCTTCCAGAAAATTATCCATAAACTGGAATGGCATGGCATCCAGTGGCAACTTTACCAAATCTTCGGCACCGGTGATTATTTGCCACGAACGCGCGAATAGCTGTTCGCGATTTGCCGCAAAGGATTCCGGTGCATTGTAGAACGTTCCCGGCAACGTAGTGGCCCGGCGAATATCAGCATCTATGCGGTACATAATAAGTATGGTTTAGCACAATTTCAGACCTACAAACCACCGGTGCCGGGCGGTCGGCCCAGGCCGCCGTTTCCGCTGCTGCCACTGTTGCCCGTTCCGGTCGATGGACCGTTGGAAACCGGTTTGTTTCCATCCATAAAGCGCCAGTTAATGCCAATGCGCAATGCATTAAAGGGCTGCGGATGATAAGCCGTTTGATAAAAGACCTCTTTTTTATTGAACAGCGACCGCACATTTTCATACCGCACAAAAAAGCGAAATGTCTGCACTTTGAAAGAAATGAAAGCGTCCACCCACGGATATGGTTTGGCTGTCAGCGAATCGTTTAAGCGGAACTGCCAGGTGAGCGGCTGATAACCGTCGGGGCGAAAATCACTGTTGATGCGGAAGTCTACGCCTGCATCGCACAACATGCGTTTCTTAAAGATCCGGCCCGAAAAATACAGACTATTTTTGGAAAACCAGCGCGGTAGGCGGATGATTTCCGGACGATTGCTTTGCTGCAGCGCGAAAGTGTTATCGAAGTGCAGACTGCGAAAGCGAATGTTTTCGGTGACGATCAATTGCGCGACATTAATGGCCGCCGATGTTTGTACCGGACGACTATTCTGGTCGTAATAAATATAATTACTCAGTATATTGGTGCGCGCCGTGACTTCCAGGCCGAACCGGGGCAAGGCATAAGTGGCTGAAATTGTATTGGTTACCGGTTTTTCAAACTCCTGTTGCCATAGGACGCGCTTGCTGATAATCAATAGCCGTTCGATCAAAGAGGGTGGGTAGCGCTGGCTGAGCAGAGTGCCGCGCAGGGTACCGATCTTGCCCAGGTTTAGAATCAGTGCGCCGTTTACCTGATACTCTCCAAAATTAGCCAGCACGCCCAACGCGCCGTCTGCGGTGAACGCGAAGCGGTCGGAAGGCGTGATGGCAAGATTGCCGGTTAGAAATAAATTGGACAATGTCGAGTCGCCCAAGTCTTCCTTGATCTTAATAAAAGAATGCGTCAGTCCCAGGGTAAATACGTCGGAAGGGCGACCGGTATTTTTGGCTTTAAAAGTGGTCAGTCCGACGGTATTATTCAGGCGATTGACCGAAAAGAAGTTGCGCAATCCCCGAAAATCAACCAGAAAATCACCCCAGTAAGACGTGTCCGCGATTGGATTTACATCTGAAAATTTATAATTCTGTTTGTTCCAGGCCAGTGTGTGCGTTGCTCGCAAGACGCGTTTGCCGGCATCTTTTCCACCCGTAATATCGAGGTGCTGCGTCAGTTGCAGGGTCTGATCGGCCAGGCGCGTGCTGGCTACCAGACTTGGCAAGCGCACTTCCGCGCTCACCGGTCCGTTGAGGTTTCCGCTGGAAAAAACCGTATCGGAGACGATGCCGCCATTATCCTGCTGCCGGTTTATGTTGTTGCAAAAAATCAGGAATGCATTGTAGCGCGATCCAACCGGAATCCATACGCCAATCAGCAGGGTATTGTGTTTATCCGCCTGATGTCGAAATTGTCCGGAGTTGTTAATCGTACGATAATCAAGGGCAACATTAGCGCCGCCGGCAAAAGTACGGGCCAGGCGGGCATTCAGCAATCCTTGTTTCTGGCTGCCGCCCTGCGAGAAGAATACTTCGCTGAAAGACCGTGTGTTGCGGTAAAAACGCAATTCGTCGGGTTGCGTATGGTACAGATCAAAGGCATGTACCCCCGGATCAAAACCACGCTGGGCGCGAGGGGTGTACAATAAAGGACGGGCAGAAGAACCCAGATTGCCGAGCGTCCCCCAATCGATAGCGAAACGCCGGGCCGGATCGTACATCCGAAAATTGAAATCCGGCAGCGTATCGTACCCCGATAGACTGCGCTCCGGATTTTGGGGCAAAATATAGGTCAGCGGCGTCGTATCCGGCGGCTCTTCTACCAGCGGAGCCGGCAAGGTGTCTAATTGTTGCGCATGCAGCGTGCCACGCACCAAAAGGAGTAGCAACACCAGCATGCAATACCGAATGCAGGTGGTCATTCCTTAATTTCAATAATGGCCGGATTCATGCCCATGGTGGAGAACCCGCCGTCGTGGTAGAGGTTTTGCATCGTCACATACCGGGTCAGATCGCTGAAAAGCGCTACGCAATAGTTGGCGCAATCTTCCGCCGGGGCGTTGCCGAGTGGCGACATTTTATCGGCATAGCCATAAAATTCGGTAAATCCTTTCACGCCCTTGCCGGCGGTGGTCATCGTAGGCGACTGGGAAACGGTATTGACGCGCACGTTTTTAGCCGTGCCGTAGTGATAGCCGAAACTCCGGGCAAATGACTCCAGCAATGCCTTGGATTCGGCCATTTCAGAGTAATCCGGGAAAACGCGTTGCGCCGCAATATACGTCAGTCCTAATATGCTGCCCCAATCGTTGATCGCATCGAGTTTCCACATAGTTTGCATCATTTTATGGAATGAAATGGCGCTCACATCGAAGGTTTTCTGCATCCATTCGTAGTTCAGATCGGTGTAGGCTTTGCCTTTGCGCACATTGACCGACATGCCGATGGAGTGCAGGACGAAATCCATCTTGCCGCCGAAGTGCTCCATACTTTTGCGAAACAGGTTGTCCATATCTTCCAGCGAGGTAGCGTCGGCACCAATCACCGGCGCGTTGCATTTTTCGGCCAGCACATTGATCTCGCCCATCCGCATGGCCACGGGTGCGTTGGTCAGCACGATTTGTGCGCCTTCTTCGACGCAGCGTTCGGCTACTTTCCAGGCGATACTTTGATGGTCTAAGGCTCCGAAGATAATTCCTTTTTTCCCGGCTAGAATATTGCTCATTGTGTGTGTGAAATTGGTTAGTTGCATTGCAAAACACCGTGTTTCAAATGCAAAGTGGGACAAAGGTAAAAAACCGGTGGTAAAAGCACCGCCGCAGCTCGATACAGCGTATTTTTGCCGAAGATTTTATGCTTTCCACAACGCCGGCCCGGGGAAATCCGCTGCGCCAGGACAAATTCGGTTTATAACCATTACTCATAACTGCAAAAATGATCATCGTACAGGATAAACTCGTCAGCGACGATATCGTCGAGCAGCAGTTCATCTGCAATTTGTCGGCCTGCAAAGGCGCTTGTTGCTGGGAGGGGGATTTTGGGGCACCTTTGGAAGCGGCCGAATTGCCAGTCCTGGAGGCTATTTTTGAACAGGTAAAGCCATTTTTGAGTCCGGCGGGGCTGGCGGCGATTGAAGCGCAGGGCAAGTATGTCTGGTTTGAAGACGCCGAGGGGTGGGGCACGACGCTGATCGATGGCGGCCCGTGCGCTTATATGACCTACGATGCGCTGGGCATTGCCAAATGCGGGATCGAACAGGCTTACAAAGCCGGCGCAATTGAGTTCATAAAGCCGATTTCCTGCCATTTGTACCCTATTCGGGTTGAAAAAAATGAAGAAATAGGTTTTGAAGCGCTCAATTACGACCGCTGGGACATTTGTTCGGCAGCCTGCGAACTGGGCGCTAAGGAACAAGTGCCAGTGTACGTTTTTCTCAAAGAAGCCATCGAGCGCAAGTACGGGGCGGCTTTTTATGAAGAACTGGAAGGTGCGGCGGCGTTCATGCAAGGGCAAAAGGAGTTTTAACAAAAACCGCCATTTATTTCGGATGTGGTATTAAACCTCTTTATCGCAGCAAGGTCTATGTGTTTGTTTTCCAGCCGGTGGAAATTTTTAAAACTGATTGCTCACGAACACAAAAATTTTTCAAACAATGAAAAAGACCATTTTGCTCTCCATCGCCCTGTTTGCGACCCTTATATGCTTCAATGCCTGCCAAAAAAATAACGATCCGGAAGAAGCGCAAATCACCGCCATCGCCGAGGATCTGACCACCAATGAAGAAGACCTCCAGCAAACTGAAATCGACGCCGACATAGCTATTGAAGAACGCGGCGGCGGCAGTTGCGCTACAGTCACCTTCGCACAGCCGTACGGCACCTGGCCCAACACCATTACCATCGAGTATGCCGGCGAATGCAAACGCCTGAATAATCGGGTGTTTAAAGGCAAAGTTATCATTCAGCAGTCGGCCGAGATCCGCACGCCCGGTGCACAGCGCACGATCACGTACGAAAATTTTACGATCGACGGCGTGCAACTGACCGGCACTCGCACCTGGATCAACAACGGTAAAGATGCAAACGGCAACTGGTCGTATACCAAAACGGGTACGGACCTGAAACGCACCTTTCCCGACGGCACTACCCGCACTTGGAATGCCACCCATACCAGTATCATTATCGAAGGCGGCGCTACGGCTACCTACTGGGATGATGTCTGGAGTACTACCGGCACGGCCACTGGTATCAATCGCAACGGAGACGCATTTACGGTAAACATCACCACACCCTTAGTTAAAAGCGCCACTTGTGCCTGGATTTCTGCCGGCGAAGTAACGTTCACCCGTGGCACCAGAACGGCGACACTCAACTATGGCAACGGCGAATGCGAGCGTTTTGGAACACTGACCCTGCCCAGCGGTGACACCAGAAAAATAATACTGCGGAAGTAAAATCGCCGAAACCCCTTTGCGCATTTTATAATTACGAGGTCGTTCCATCCAGGAGCGACCTCGTTTTTTAGTGGCATGGCAATTGGTTAAAATTTCCGACTTTTGCGCTTATGTCGTTTCCAGTCTTTTCGATTATTACCGTAGTGTACAACGGGGAGCTACTGCTACCGGGTACCATGACCAGCGTCTTGGAGCAGACCTATCCGCATATCGAATACTGGGTGATCGATGGCGCATCCAAAGACAACAGTCTCGCGATTATCCGTGATTTTGCCGCTAAAATGCCCAATCTGCACTGGATTTCTGAAAAAGATGCGGGTTTGTACGATGCCATGAACAAAAGTCTGACGTTAGCGACCGGCGATTTTGTGTGGTTTCTGAATGCCGGCGATCACCTGCATTCCCCCGATACGGTTGCTCGCATAGCGGCGCTGGTGACGCCTGAAACAGGGGTTTTGTACGGGGAAACATTGCTGGTAGATGATGTTGGGCAGCCTGTTGGCACCATGAGCGAACTCAGTACCCGCAGCCTCCCCCAACACCTTACGTGGCGCGACTATCTGTGGGGTATGCGCGTAGTACACCAGTCTTTTGTACCCAGACGTACGCTGGTTTCGCCGTATATTATGGGCAACCTGTGCGCCGATTACGACTGGTGTATCCGTATTTTAAAACAGCGCAGGGAGAGCATAAATACCGGGCTTATATTGAGCGACTACCTGATGGGCGGCATGTCGAAACAGCGGCACCGGCAGTCACTGCGGGATCGATTCGCCATTATGCGCACCCATTTTGGCTGGATGCTGACCCTATTTGCGCATGGCTGGATCCTCCTTCGGGCTGTCTGGCATAGGTTGCGACGAATGGGTAAGGCGACCTATTAATGCGAATAACGGGTTAAAACGATCTTTCCGAGGTCGAAAACCGCGACTTTAAACACTAAACGAATAGCCGGCATGTCCAAATTATTAAAAATGTACGCGTTTGTCGACCTCTCTGATTATGGGCGGCCAGTCGCTAGGTGGATTGCGCAGCGACTTAAAAATACTTCCTTTACGCCCATTCATGTCACGTTTGCTTTTGCCATAGCGGGTATTTTGGCGATTATTTGCATCTTAGAAGCCCACTATCGGACCGCCGGTTGTTTTCTGATTCTCAAATCTATTTTAGACGCGGCAGACGGCGAGTTATCGCGTTTGAAAAATACCCCTTCTTATGTCGGCAGGTACCTGGATTCTATTTTTGATATCCTGTTAAATCTGGCGTTTCTGCTGACGATTTGGTACGTTACCGATGCATCGCTGCTGCTGGCGTTGCTGGCGTTCGGTTGTATGCAGCTCCAGGGCACCCTGTACAATTATTATTATGTCATCCTGCGGCACAAACTTGCGAAAAGCGATACGACCAGCCGCGTCTTTGAGGATACAGCCCCGCAGGCCTTCGCCGGTGAAGATCAGCGGCATGTCAACCTGTTCTTTGCGATTTTTCATTTCCTCTACGGGCTGTTCGACAAAATTATTTACCTGCTGGATCGCCATGCGATCCAGGTACAGGCTTTGCCCAACTGGTTTATGACAATGGTATCCGTATATGGCTTAGGATTCCAGTTGATGATAATTGCCACCATGCTGGCCTTCCATTTTATAGCCTACATTATTCCATTTTTTATAGCGTATTCTATGTTGATGGTGGTTTTTATTGCGATCCGCAGGAAACCCTCTTTTCATACTACCCGTTTGTCGGATAAGTAAGCGCAAGACAATCGTTCGTCTACTACGCTGCATAATCCGCTTTATCCAGTATTTTAACAACCATCAATCAGTTCTACCCAATGGAGTCCAGCGACCATTTTAAAAACGGGGCGATACCGAAAAGCCTGACGAGTAGGGAAATCTAAACTAGAAAACATGAAATCTATTTTGCTCATTTGCGCGTTTGCGCTGTGTTCTAATGCCGCCTTTGGCACAAAAGTAACGATCTCCAATGCCGGTTTTACCTTTAGCCCAAACGTGGTAACGATCAATTTTGGCGACACCATTGTCTTTCAATTGGCCAATATCCACAACGCGCTGGAAGTGAGCCAGAGCACCTGGAATGCCAACGGCAGCTCGCCGGGCACCGGTTTTTTCACCCCGTTTGGCGGCGGGATCGTGACCGGCTTGGCGGTAGGCAACCACTTCTACGTCTGCGAACCCCACGCCGGATCCGGCATGAAAGGCAGAATCACGGTAAATGCGGTCTCAGGTACCACGGCACCGACGCTCAACAGCGATGAGATCAGCGTATTTCCCAATCCGACCATTGGTAAGTTTACCGTGCAGTATCAGCAAGCCGGCACTTCCGGCAGCGACCATTCGATCACCCAGGTGGAAATTTTCAATATGAATGGCAGCAAAATCCTGGCTATGCCGGCACTCAAACCACAACCGAGCGTTGAAATAGACCTTTCCGCGTATCCAAGCGGCGTTTATTACCTGCGGATTTACGACCGGCAGCACAGCTATTTTGAAAAAATTGTCAAACAGTAACCGATCTGCCGGCCACTTTTAAAACGAGTTGTCCGTGTGGTTATCTGGAAGGCCCGTCTACCTGCGTAGACGGGCCTTTACATTTGCTGAAAATTGGTGATCCCACACCATTTTCCGACTTTTGCCGTTATGATGCACGCCGGATGCTCCGGTTAATACGACCCGCTTTATTTCTTAATCATTCAATTTCTGCCCGTTTCACGATGAAACTCGCCTGCGTCGCACCCTTCCGTTTCCTGTTTTTTGCACTTGCCGCTTTTTTGCTGGCCCTATCTCCTTTGTCAGCGCAGACGCCTGCGTTGTTCCCGGACAATCCCAACGAATTTGTGGATAAGTTGGGGTCGTTTATGACGGCTTCCAAACGACCCGATCTGGAGGAGTCTTTTTCGGTTTTTAAAAAAATGTTCCGCTCCGGCTCTTTCTCGGACACCGACATGAAGCGCATTATTCTGGTCTCTAATATCCTGAATGAGCAGAAATTGAGTCCGTTTCCGTATTTTAAAAACTATATCAATGCCGTTACGGCCGCCCGTACCAGCGTGGATACTTCCCTGTTCAATCGCTGGCACGGCTTTGCCGAAAAAACACTGGCCGGTATTGAAAAAGGCAAAGCGCCTGTCATTGGCAAGTTCCTCGATTTTTCTTCCGATTTTATGGAGCAACGCGCCTTCAAAATCGGCGAGGGCGGCTCCGTAACCTGGAAAATAAAAGGCGGTAAATTTGCCTTCGAATACCTGGATATGCAGCCGCTGGTTCGCTGTACGAATGTCAGTCTCATCGGCGTGCGCAAACAGGACTCGATTTCCATCAGCAACACATCGGGCGTGTATCGCCCGTACGAGGGCGTATGGCAGGGTACGTCGGGCAAGATTACCTGGGCCGGTACGTCGCTGGATTCAACCGTGTACGCCGAACTGACCCGCTACAAAGTCGATGCGATCAAAGCGACCTTTCAATGCGATACCGTGCGGCTTTTTTATGCACTGTACTTCCCGGGACAGCCGATCCTCGGTAAACTGGAACACAATATCGTCGTAGACAGCAAAGGAAATTCGCAATATCCACGCTTTGAATCGTTTGATAAAACCTTAAAAATCAATAAAATAGGCGAGGGGATTGAATATGTCGGCGGATTTAGACTGGCGGGTAGTTCGCTGCTGGGCTACGGAGAAGCCAGCCAGCCAGCCCGGGTAACCATTTACAATAAAAAACGCCAGAAAGTTTTCTACGGGACGGGTCCGCTGTTTATTATCAAACAGGAGCAAAGCATTGTCGCCGAAGGCGTAGACGCCAAACTGTTCATGGATGCAGACAGCCTTTTCCACCCGTCTGCCGACTTTCGGGTAGATATTCCCGGACAGGTCATCAACCTCTCCCGGGGTGTCAAGGGCTCGGCGCGCAACCCGTTTTTCTCGTCGTTTTACAACATGAACCTGAATACCGATAAAATCGTGTGGCACCTCGCCAAGGACTCGCTCGAGATTGGTGCCCGGGCCGGTATTACCGGCACAAAAGGGGCAGAACAGACCGTAGAATTCGAGAGCAGCAACAATTTCAACCAGGCTGACTACGACAAAATGCAAAATATTGCCAGTCAGAATCCTATTTCCACCCTCTACATCTTGTACAAAGAGAAGGGCACGGTATTGATCTCCGACTCGGATTTTGCGCATAAAATAAATCCTAAATTCGATTACTCCAGTATTCAGACCTTGCTGGCGCAAATGGTCGCTGAAGGATTTATCAACTATTATTTCGAGCGGCACGAAATCGAACTGCGCGACAAACTGACCCACTACGCGCTGGCCAGTCAGGGTAAAAAAGACTACGACGCCATCAATATTGTTTCCACCAGTACGGGTTCTAACGCCAGTTTGAACCTGAAAACCAAGGAAACGCAAATTTATGAGGTGAAAAAACTCGAATTGAGCAAGCGGCAGCGCGTTGCGGCCATTCCATACGGCCGGTCGCTGACGCTGTTGAAAAACCGCGATATGCGTTTTACCGGTAAATTGTACGCCGGCCTAGCGTTGTTCGAAGGTAAAGATCTGAAATTTACTTACGATAAATTCCAGGTGGAATTCGATTCGGTACGCAACCTGGATTTTTATTTGCCGACCGGCGAAAAAGACCTCAAAGGCGAGCCGATTGCTACGGGGATGAATTCCTCGATTTCGTATTTGTCCGGCGTCTTGCTGGTCGATGCGCCCAACAATAAATCGGGTAAGGAAGAGATGGGTATTTTCCCTTCCCTCCAATCGAAAAAACCGTCGTATGTGTTTTACGACAAACCAGGGACACAGTCCGGTGTGTACAAACGTGACTCTTTCTATTTTAAACTGGACCCTTTTGCCTTTAATGCGCTAGATACGTACACAAAAGAGCAACTGAAATTCAAGGGTGAAATGTCGCCGGCTACTATCTTCCCGGCATTCAAGGAGACAATTATCGTGCGCGACGACGATAAATCATTCGGGTTTGTTCACAAAACGCCGGTCGCCGGTTATAAAACCTATTCCGGCAAAGGCAACTACACGGGTGACCTGGATTTGAGCAACAAAGGATTCATGGGCAAAGGCCAACTCAAATACCTCACGGCGTCGATCGAATCGGAAGACTTGATCTTCCGGCCCAAACAGACCACCGGAACGGCTAAAAAATTCTTCCTGGAGGAAGACCGCGTAAACGCGGTAAAACTGCCGGAAGCACGGGGCGAAAATGTATCGGTCAACTGGTTGCCGTTTAAAGACTCCATGTACGTGGAAAGTAAAGCCAAAGCCTTCGAGATTTTCAAAGCCTCTGGTTATACGCACAATGGCGTGCTGATCCTGACCCCGTCGGGTTTGAAAGGCAAAGGCGTGTTTGAATGGGCGGAAGGTAAACTGACATCCAAACTGATTTCGTACGGTCCGTTTCAGGCCAGTGCCGATACAGCCAACCTGGAAATCAAGGCATTGAGCGGTAAGGATATCGCCTTCGACTCCCGCAATGTGGACGGTGAACTGGATTTCGACGCCCAAACGGGTTATTTCAAGGCCAATTCCGAGGCCGCCACCACCACCTTGCCGCTCGACCAGTACAGCACTTCCATGAATGAATTTACGTGGAATATGCGCGAAAAGACCATCACCTTTAAAGCAGATCCAAAGAAACCGGCCTCCTTTATTTCCATCGATCCCGATCGCGATACGCTGACATTTAAAGGCAAAACGGCCCTGTACGACCTGAATACGAACCTGTTGAAAATCGGTGGGGTAGAAGTGATCAAATCTGCAGATGCGTTTATTTACCCCGAGAAAGGCGACATTGAAATCGCGCCGGGCGGTGAAATGAAAGAATTGACCAATGCTAAAATTCAATGCGATACAGTGAGCAAATACCATACGATCAACCGGGCTACCGTTACGATCGATGGCAAGAAACTGTATAAAGCGACGGGTTACTACGAATATAATATTCCCGGATTCCAGCAGGAAGTGTTTTTCAATAATATCGTCGGCGAACGGCGTGGCCAGGGTACTAAAATTACCAAAAATGTACGGACGACTGCCAGTGGCGACCTGAAAGAAGACCAGAATTTCCACCTGGACGTGACGACCTTGTTCAAAGGGCAGATCATTTTGAATGGCAACCAGAAAAATATGCGGTTTGAAGGATTTGCCAAGTTGCAGGCCGATAAACTACCCAACAACCGTTGGTTCCAGGTCTATTCGGAAGTAGACAAAAATGATCCCACCATCCGGGTGAAAGGCATCAAAGACGAAGACGACAACCCGATTGTGACCGGGTTCAACCTGTCGAAAGAAAACGGCGACTTGTACCCACGTATCCTGTTGCCGGCCTATGCGCGCGCCGACCGGCACATTCTCGATTGCGAAGGTGTGTATAAATACGATGCCAAAACCGACCGCTTTACCTTTGGTGACTCGGCCCGCGTGGTCGGCGCATCGGTGCGCGGCGCTAAAATGGTGTACGACAACCGCGTTGGTTCCCTCCAAGGCGAAGGCCCGCTCAACATCGGCTCCGGGCTCGACTACATGAAAGTGAAAGCAGTGGGCAAACTGGAGACGAAATTTACGCCCGAAGCCGACACGGCCGGGTATGATGTGTCGGGCGAGTTTATGACGGCCATGGAACTCAAGTTGCCGAAAGTGCTCTTCGACCAGATGTTGAACGAGATCAAAGCCGCCAGTTTTGATGCGCCACCGGCGATCTACACCACCAATCAGCCCTTTTACACATTGGCGCTGAACGAGTTTATCACCGACGAAGTAGCACGCACCGAAGCGATCGCGAATATGAAAGCCAATTTTGTGGTGCTGCCGAAAAAAGACGATAAATACGCCTTTGTGCTCGGCCGCCACCTGGTGCGCTGGAATACGGAGTATCAGTCCTTTATCAGTATGGAGGACAAAATTCCGGTCATTTCCATCAATGGCGAGCCGCTGGGCAAATCCTTCACGACCTACGTGGAATACAAAATGCCGGGCAACGAAGATGACCGTTTTTACCTCTACATTCGTCCTTCGGCCGATTTGTGGTACTTCTTCGGTTATCAGGGCGGTGCGCTCAATGTAGTGTCCAGCAGCACGAAATTCAATGAAACCCTGCTGGCCATGAAACCCAAAGACCTGCAAACCAAAATGCCCGATGGCGAGACGTACGAGATCATTGCCGCCAATCCGGCGACGGCCGATGCCTTTGTGAACCGGGTACGGGCGGGACGGGCGAAGGAATAATGCAATGCTGCACCTGTAAGTATATAGTACGAATGCCCATGTCGGTTTTACTGCCGGGATGGGCATTCGTAATCCTTTATAACACAATTCATCCATGGAAAACCTACCTATCATCATCTACAATACCGCCGACGGCAAGGCCAATGTGACGCTTTTTGCCCGCGACGGCAGCGTGTGGATGAACCAAAACCAACTTGCCGAACTTTTTGACACCTCCAAGCAAAACGTAGGGCAGCATATTGCCAATATACTGGAAGAGAATGAGTTAGGTGAAAATTCAGTTGTAAAGAATTTCTTTATGACTGCCGCCGACGGCAAACAACCCAATATGGGCCTGACGGTTTGGAAAGGAAACGTCGTACGCAAACAGGATATCATCATCGCTAAAAATTACTTGAGCCAGGATGAAGTGGATACCCTCAACCGCAGGTTGTGGCGATCACTGACTTCTAATGGAATATTGAAAATAGTG
>JBBRDQ010000027.1:0-35427 GCA_038203695.1 Chitinophagales bacterium | reverse complement strand
CGATAACCGGCGGCAACACGTCGTTAAAGTAATATACCGGTGGGATTTCCGGTATTGAAAGCACAAAAGCACAAATCGTACAATCGTTGCCTTTATAGCGCTCATCGTGAATGTGCGCACCGCCATCCTGCGGCACCGTGCAGGATAAATGTTTGTGATCGTGGTGTTTCAGAAAGACGTGGCCCATCTTCAGCGACCAACTGGTCGTGAAAAGCAGGATAAAAATCCATGCGCCGATGCGCCGATATGTCGATGTGGTAGACAAGTTTCTCTTTAACAGCCGCAAAAGTAAGTATGTTCTGGAAAAAAACAGGGTAATTCTGATAAATGAAAGGTTAATCGTCCGCAACAGCAAAACGGGGGCGATGACAAATCTGTCATCGCCCCCGTTGGTATATTGATATTTTACAGGCTGCGTGCAACAATGATCGGATGCTCCATGCCTTTTTGTTTGTGTCTGACGAGTTGACGTTTGAGTGATTCTACCGAGGCATTGATTGTGGCCTCAAACGTCCTTCCGGCTTTTTTATCGATGATGTTGCTGCCGGGCAGGTGTAATTGGATTTCTGCTACTTTCTCTTTGATTTTGTTACCACTTTCTTCTATTTTCAGGTGAACTTCTGCGTGAATAGCATTTTCAAAATAACGATTCAGCCGACTGACTTTTTGTTCTACAAACGCCAAAAGTTTTGCATCGGCGTGAAAGTGAACGGACTTGACACTAATCTTCATCATACGCATTTCTATTTTGTGGTGAATGAAATTGGTAGCGCAAATGGTTTTAAGCGGCGTATACTCCAAGATAAATTATACGTTCAAAGTCAAAAATTATTTCTGGTCAAGTATCGGGGTATTCTCCGACGTGTGCAAGTTTATAATACATTTATTTTTTAAATTTGCTGTTAAATGACTTTTTTACCCTGCCTACCAAATTATATGCCGAATAATCTGCGTAAAAATAGCATTCCACCACGCAGTAATAAAAATGCCGGCCGGATCCTTTTTGCTTGAACCCGACAGTTAAGGCCAAAATAAAAAATCGCCTTTCGGCTAATAATCCCATGATCCGTCCGAACTTTGATTCTTCAAATCCTATCAGTATGTCCGATTTTGCGATTGCCTCTGCGCCTGCCGCCAATGCCTCGTCCAAGCACGATCTGGCGGACATATTTGCTGCACAACAACAACACCAATATACAGTAGCCCGTACCTCGGCTACCGAACGTATCGCCAAATTGCAACGCCTGCATGATGTTGTATTGCGCAATCGGGCGGCGATTCAGGAAGCCATGCGCCTGGATTTCCGCAAGAGTACTATGGAGACCGATTTTACGGAAACGGGGGTGATTGCCAATGCGTTGCGCCATGCGATGCACCATTTGCGCTCGTGGATGATGCCACGCTCGGTGGCTACGCCGATGACGCTGATCGGCTCATTTTCTGAAATCCGCTACCAACCAAAAGGGGTCTGTCTGCTTATTTCTCCCTGGAATTTTCCGTTTAACCTGACGCTGGCACCGCTTGCCCTGGCCGTGGCGGCAGGCAATTGTGTTATTATCAAGCCGTCAGAATATACGCCGCACAGTGCCGCGCTGATGGGTAAAATGATTGCCGAATGTTTTCCGCCGGAAGAAGTGGTGCTGTTGGAAGGTGATGCTACGCTGGCGCAGCAGTTGCTGGAATTACCGTTCAACCACATTTTTTTCACCGGTAGTCCGGCAGTGGGCAAAATTGTGATGACCGCCGCCGCCCAGCATTTGAGTTCAGTAACGCTAGAGTTGGGTGGGAAAAGCCCCGTAATCGTGGATGAGACCGCCGACCTGGACAATGCTGCTAATAAAATTGCCTGGATCAATTGTATGAATGCCGGACAAATCTGCATTGCGCCCGATTATGTGCTGGTACATGAAACGGTGCATGCAGCACTAGTGGAACGTATTGCCCTGAAAATCAAAGCATTTTATGGTGAAACGCCCGCCGCCCGGCGCGAAACAAGCGACTATTGCCGTATGGTCAACACCAAACATTTCAAACGCGTCCGGCACCTGCTCGAAGATGCGGTACAACAGGGTGGCAAGGTGAGCTTTGGCGGCGGACTGGATGAAGCCACCAATTATATCGAACCCACGATTCTCACCGGCGTGCCGGACGGCGCGGCGATCTGGGCGGAGGAAATTTTTGGGCCGTTATTACCCATTCGCACCTACCGCACACCGGAAGAAGCGATTGCGTATATCAATAAGGGTCCTTCCCCGCTGGCACTGTATATATTTTCCCGTAAAAACCGGAATATTGAAGCATTCATCGCTGAAACGCGCAGTGGTGGGGTGGCAGTCAATGATTGCGCAGCCCATTTTTACAACAATAATCTACCTTTTGGGGGCGTAAACAATAGCGGCATCGGCAAGAGTCATGGTGAATTCGGCTTTCAGGAATTCAGCAATCCACGCGGCATACTACGCCAGAATGGGCTGAAACCAATCACTGATTTATTCCTGCCGCCGTACAAATCCAGACTGGCCAATCTGCTGCTGGAAGGTGTGGTGAAATGGTTTTGAGTTATTTTTCCGTCAGTTTTTTCAATAAAACCTCCATCTTTTTGCGCTTTTCCCGTTTTTCCACCACATTTGGCAAGGCGGCGCGGACGGTGCAATCCATCATCGTGCAGCGTTCGCAGGTAATATTGACCACGGTACGCGGTATTGCCGGATCGTCCCAAAAACGGATCGTGCGTTTGGCCTGGTCATCGAGCAACACACCCAGCGTCACGCTGACGTTGCGACCGACCGTCGGGTAGCCGGGTTTGGCCAGTGCAATGCACAAGTACTCCTCCCCGGTATCTAAAAATGCAGCGCGCTGCACACCGGTCAGTACTTGGCGGGCGTCGCCGGTAGTCTGCTGGTAGCCCTGCAAATCTCGGAGTAAGGTAATCGACAACCAGCGCCGGCAATAATGCTCGTTCAGTCCGGAGGCATGCGGTTGGTGCCGGCGATTGAGGTGCAGTTCTTTGTCGATATCAAACCCATCGCGATCCAGATCGTGGATAAATCGCTGGAAAAACACCTTATCCAGTTTAAAATCCTGCGTCAATACATTGAAACGCTGAAATAATACTTCCGGACTGGCCTGGTATTTGGCCATGAGATCGAGCAGGAATTGCCCGTTCCAGGTAGGTTGCTTGAAAAAGGACTCGATGTCGCGCACAAAGGCGCTGCGATTGACCATGATGGCAACGGCGAAATAAGCGGCTTTGTAGTTGTTCAGGGCTTCTTCGAAAGATTGCACCCGCAGTAAATTGGACGCCAGCGGGCGCTCTTTCAATCCTAACACATTGAATCCCAGTTCTTTGGCGAACTGAAAAGCGCGTTGGCGTTCGTCGAGCAAACCGTTCAGCAGCAGTCGTTTCTTGTGCGGATTGTATACCGAGCGCAGACTTTGCAGTTCGGCATATTTTGCCAGCCCTTTTTCATCAATGTGGTATCCGAATTGCAGTTCGAGCATTTCGCCGAGTAGGGTAGAGGGCACGCCGCCATTTACGGGCAATTTATTTTCCCGCACAAATGCGTCCGCCGCCATTTCTATTTCTTCGAAATAATTGGTTCGCAATTCCTGGTATGCGCGCAATGCGGCGAAGAAGAAGTTCTCTTCGCGCAGCGAGTAGTTGCGGGCAATCTCCAGCAAGGCCGAAATAAAGGCATTTACCCGATCGGGAGCGCGGGCGATAATTTCCACAACTTGCTGTAAATCAATGCCGAACAGGTCCAATGGAAGTTCGTTCAAAAAATTACTTTGCAACAGATCGCCCAGTGGCGCGAACTGTTTGGTGAGTTCGGGCGAAGCCAGAAACTTGGGCGTAATACCCAGTGCGGTTGCGAGTTTTTGCTGGTTTTCGGGCTGGGGGTATTTTTTCCCTTTCTCAATTTCGTTGAGATAGGAGACCGAAATGCCCGTCTGACGGCTCATTTCTTCAAAATTCCAGCCTCGCTCCTGCCGGAATTGCCGAACTTTTAACCCAAAAATAATGCGTTGATGCTGTGTTGTCGCCATTTTCAGCCGTAAAGATCGTACGGAAGTGCGATGAATAATAGACTGTGCGCCATGAAATTTATCCAGAATAATTATTTTTTTGAAAATGACCCGGCTTTCACCGGTTCTAGTTGAAATACCTACTTTTGAGCGTTTTTGTGCAACGGATGAATTTTCCGGATTGTACTTGTTTACTCACTTAATTATCAATCACACATGCGTCAACAAATCGTCGCCGGCAACTGGAAAATGAATAAAAACCTCGAAGAGGGGTTGGAATTAACCCGGGCTATCCTGGAAAAAGTCGAAAAACCCAAAGGGCTGGTGGTGGTTGCCCCCTCGTACGTGCACCTGCGGGATGTAGGAAAAATGCTCAAAGTGCGCAAACATTTTCACCTGGCGTCGCAGAACTGTCACCACGAAGAAAAAGGCGCTTTTACGGGCGAAGTATCGGTTGATATGCTGGCTTCGGCCGGCGTAGAATTTGTCATCATCGGTCACTCGGAACGCCGGGAATATTTCAAGGAGAAAAATGCCACCCTGGCCCAAAAAGTAAACTTGACCTTGTCGCGTGGCATGCGCCCGATCTTTTGCTGCGGCGAACCGCTGCACATCCGCGAAGTGAATACGCACGTCGGATATGTGGCTAAACAATTGAAAGCCAGCCTGTTAAACCTAAATGAAGAAGACTTTCGCAAAGTAGTCATCGCTTACGAACCGATCTGGGCCATTGGTACCGGCCGCACGGCCAGCAGCGATCAGGCCCAGGAAATGCACGCTGCCATCCGAGTTTTGGTGGCTAAACGCTACGGTAAGGGCGTGGCTGACGATACCTCAATTCTGTATGGAGGTTCCTGTAATGCCCAAAATGCGTCTGATATTTTCCGCCAGCCTGATGTCGACGGCGGACTGATCGGCGGTGCATCGCTCAAGCCGGAAGATTTCGCCGCGATTATCGCTGCCTTAAAGTGAGTGTACGCATCGCTTCATCAGTCAATCGCAACTACTTATATGCTCACATCCAACACCTTACAATTTCTGTATGATCTTTCGCAGCATAATAACCGCGACTGGTTTGAAAAGAATAAACCGCGCTATGAAGCCGAGGTAAAAAAGCCGTTTGAGGCGACGGTGGCGGCAGTGATTGAGCAGATTTATCAGTTTGAACCTTCTTTTCGCCCGATGCTGCCCAAACACTGCATCTTTCGGATTTACCGGGATACCCGTTTTTCGGCGGATAAAACACCGTATAAGAACCATTTAGGCGCATTTTTTGCCCCAAAAGGCAATAAAGCGACGGATGATATGAATTTTCCAGGCTATTACCTGCACCTGGAATTTGGCAACCTGATGATCGGTGGCGGCGCTTACAACCTCGATAAACCGGCCTTGCACAAAGTCCGCACCGCGATCCTGCAAGACCCGGAGGCGTTTCGCGACGTGCTCCATGGCCCGGATTTTGTAGCACATTATGGGGACATCAAGGGTGAACGGAATAAAGTGCTTCCGCCAGAATTCAAGGAAGCCGCGAAGCAGGAACCGCTTTTATACCAAAAGCAGTTCTATTTCATGGCGGAGATGGACTCGGATGTTGCGATCCGGCCCGATTTCCCCGATTTTGTCGCCAACTATTTCAGGGCGGGCAAGTCGCTGAATGACTATTGCCGATCGGTAATGGTCTGACGAATCCGTCCCGACTGCTTTATGTGCCGGGACAGATTCGTTACTACGCCTTAAACGAAATGCAAACCGCGTAATAATCTTGTCCGTCGATCTGTTGCTGGATGAACTGGTAACGGAACATTTTGCCGATGTAAACGTCGCTGCCACTTGGCTTGGGTGAACTGGGCCGCTCTTCGATGGCACTGCGCAGTTTTTTAAATTTAGCCTCATCCATCATTGCGACCGTGATCGTATTGTTGGTTGCATCCCAAAGCACCACTTGTTCATATAAGGCAGTATTTCCTACCGTGGTTACCCAGCATTTATCGTACCGGCGATAGGTATGGCCGGCGATCACAAACTGGCGATGCACATCGAATCCGCGCCCTAGAATCTGGGATTCTTTGTTGGATTCATCGGCGCGCTGGAAACTTTGCAGCGTGGCTAATTCAAATTCGGAGCATTGGGCAATCACGGCGGTTTGGAGGAGCAGGCAGGCGAAAAGCGGGAGTAAAAATTTCATATAAAGAGCAGGAAGGTTTGGAAACAGAATCGGCCATGAACGTTGAATGTAGGCTCAAACGTACATAAATGCTGGATTTATACGATAAATTATATGTAAACTTTTTATACTGGCTAAAACCGCGTACTTTCAAACTTTTGTTTGCTGCCAACAGGCGGTTGTTTACCTTTGCCGCCATCATTTTTTTTTGATTTATTCCGCAACCTGATTTATCATTCATGCAGATCATCATCCGAATACTCCCCATCTTTTGTTGTTCCTTTTTCACGCTGTTGTTTGTCGCACAGCCAACGTTGTCGCATGCACAAACCGACATTCGCCCCCTGTTGCGTCAACTTACCAATGAACAAAAAATCAAAGTGCTCGAATATATCCGCACGCTCGGCGCTGATCTGGATAAAGAGATTCAGCAAACCTACGAACAGGTCAACACTGAAAAGCGCACCCAGGCTGTGCAGTATATGAATTTGCTGCTCAACGACGGTAAAGAGGTGCCTCAGACTACCGTATCCTGGAACCGCGATACGCTTTATTTCGGGCAAGTAGAGGAAGGCACAATCCTGATCGACTCATTTATCGTGACCAATACCGGCGTGTATCCGTACACCATCCACAGTGTAAAGTCCAGTTGCGATTGTACGGTCTTGCATTATCCGTCTTATCCGATTATGCCCGGTCAGTCGGCCACGATCCGCATCGAATTTGACAGTCACTCTAAGGCCGGACGTACCCGTCCAGGGATCATTCTGTACGATAATTCCGCACCCAATAAACGCAATATTATTTATCTGGATGGGGAAGTGATTCCGAAGAAGAAAGCGCGGAGCATGAGTGGGAATTAGGGTTGAAACATTCTCTTCCACTTGTTGTTATTGGTGGCTATTATGCGTGACGAACAACTTATTCTCCTGCGCCCGGCGCTGGACCTCGAAACCAGCCAATCCACCCCCGGCGAATTATTTCAAAATCAGACTTTACGGCCCATTTTGAAATTGCAACACCCTTTGCTGGTGCAGATTTTCCAAAGTTATATCCACAAACGCAAAGACGGTTATTTCAGCCTTTCCAAAAAGGGACGACTGGACTGGATCGCCCATACTGTGCGCACGGATCAACGTTTTCGCAATCTGCTGCTGGGAACGATTATCGGGCATTTTGCGGAAACAGAGTTGACTGATTTTCTGGAAAATGAAGCCGATTACACGCGTCGGCTGGCCAATATGCTAATCCAACGCTTGCAGTCGGTTGTGTTTGTAGAAAATACCTACACTTCTTAAATAGTTAACCACCAGTACCCATGTCTCCATACAAAAATTACGTAATAATCGGCGCTTCCAGTGGTATCGGACTGGAAACAGCCCAACAATTAAGCGCACAGGGCGCACATGTATTTGCTTACAGCCGCCGGCCCCTACCCGTCGATCTGCCGGGTGCCGAATGGGCGGAACTGGACGTTACTGACCCCGCTTTCACCCTGACCGGATTGCCGGATATCGTGCATGGTTTTGTGTACTGCCCCGGTAGCATCAATCTCAAGCCTTTTCATCGTATCAGTGCGGAAGATTTTCGCAAAGAACTGGAAATCAATGTAGTGGGTGCGTTTCGGGCGCTACAGCAGGTGCTGCCCAAACTGAAAGCGAGTGGAGTCGGCAGCGCAGTTTTATTCAGTACGGTAGCGGTACAGACCGGTATGACCTTCCATGCGGGCATCGCTGCGGCTAAAGGCGCAGTAGAAGGGCTGGTGCACGCCCTGGCTGCCGAGTGGGCACCGACGATCCGTATCAACGCGATCGCTCCTTCGCTGACCGATACGCCGTTGGCGGCCAATCTGCTGAGTACCGACGAAAAAAGACAAAACTCCGCCCTGCGGCATCCATTGAAACGCATCGGCACCCCTGCCGATATCGCGAATATGGCCGTGTTCCTGTTATCGGAGCAGGCCGCTTTTATTACCGGTCAGGTACTGCACGTAGACGGTGGTATGGGGAATTTGAAATAAGATAGAATTAATCACACACCCGCATCAGCATCCCACTTTGGCGTGCTGCCCCCGGTATCTGCAATTGGAACTGATACGCGCCATTTTCCGGCAAATCGAACTGCTCCAGCTGTAATTCCTGGGGCCCGGCTGCATACGTCTGGGTGGTGCACAAGACAATGCGCCCGCTTACATCGGTTACGGTAAAATGCACTTCGCCGGGTTGCGACATATGAAATGGAATACGGGTGGTATTGCAGAAAGGATTCGGATAGTTTTGTAAAATAACGGTGGCATCTTTGTTTTCGCTGGTTGTATTGTGCAATGCCAGCGTCATAATGTCTTCCTTATCAAGTAAGTAACCCTCTGGTGACAAACGGTTGCTTTTAATGCGCAGCCCGTTTCGGGCCGTAGCAGGTTGTTGAGCGGTCACGCGTACGGTAAACAACAGTGAATCTGGAGGCCCGGCTTTGCGTAGTCCGTTATCCCAGCTTACCGCTAAGAAACCTTCGGCATGCAGGTGTACATTGGCTGCCGTTAGCAGGTTATTGTTGGGCATTATGATACCTTCCAGCGTTATTTTAGCCGGATCGGCCGCCAGGTCGAATTGAAAGCCTTCCAACTGTTGCCAGGCCGGCAAATACACGGGGATGTCCACGGTTTTTCCAACAGGTAAATCAAGATCGGGAATTTCTAAAAATACAGTGTCGCGTACCGAACGTGGATCGGTGGTCAGTGCATTGCCGTTGATATCGCCGACTTTGATGCCGACAAAATCGGCGTGCATCTGGTTGGAATCCAGACTGGCGATGGTGATTTCTTCCGGGAAGGCTGTCTGCCAAGGATTGGTGGGATTGGGAAAGGTAAAATTCGCCGGTACAAATCGCCAGGAAACATTGCCGGGCACACTGTCTTTGATCCCGAGTACGACCTTGCGCAACTCCACAATGTCAAAAGTGGTAATCGAATTGGAGTGATTGGCATCGGCCGCGATTAATTTATAGGGCGAAGTCAATGCCTCGATTCCGAGGATGTGTTTGGAGATCAGGACCAGATCGATCGTCGAAACACCATTGATCCAGAAGGCATTATTGGCTGGCCGCACATGATACACCTCGCCACCGGGCATATCGGCAAACGCATAATGTCCGGCGGTATCGCAGGCGGTCATTTCCGGCAAATTTTCACTGGTTACTGTTACCGGAATTTCTGCCACGGCTACGGCTGCAGGTGTGCGGATCGTGCCTTCAATGTCGTGGGGCGGGGGCGGATTACCCCCGCAAATATGGTTGGGGTCCTGCACATCGACATACGTATTACAAATGCCGATATTGCCGGCCGCATCGCGTACATTCAGGATAACCAATTGAATGCCAGTTTGTTGGCAGTTGAAACTCGGGGGTAACATATAAAATGACAATTCGTTTTGCGGGGTGCAGCCGTCCGTACTGCCGCCGTCGAAGGCTGTTGCCGTGAGTACCACGATGCTGTCTATGCCCATATTTACCGAGAGTCCATTTTTGCACAATGCCGTGGGCGCGGTTTGATCAACCACGGTGATGGTCATTGTTTTCGCCGTAGCATTGCCACAGCCATCGGTCGCCGTGAATTGCACCGTGTGTACGCCGACCGCATACAAGCCGGAAGCATTGGGGCCGCTGACAGCCTGTGTACTATTATGGGTAATGGTGATGGCATTGGTGCAGTCCGTAGCGGTCGCATCGGGCAGCGAAACGATCGCCGCGCAGCCGGCCTGGTCGGCATTTGCAGTGACATTATCCGGCAGGGTGAGCACGGGCGCTGCATTGTCGGTTACATTAATTAGTTGCGCATGTTCCCAAATGCCTGCTGTTCCATTCGAAGGTTCATAGATACACCAGTCGATTACTTTCCAGCGCCGTACGATCCGGAAACAGTAGGGCGGCGCAATATTGAACACTTCATCGATATGCGTAATGGAAATCGGCGAACAATGCTGTCCGGTGTAACTAGGCTCGCCGGTGGCAGCAGGGCTGGTCGATGCGGTGCCTGAACAACCGTTCAAGGTTACGTTGCCGGGAAAGGTAACTGCGATCGTACTCAGGGCATTCAGGGTGATTTGCTGGGTGCAATTTTTGGTATTACCAGCCATATCCGTGGCCAGCCAGGTGCGTGCCACCGAACCGACATTACAGGCAGTAATATTTACAACATCCTGGAAAACAAGATTTTGCAGGGTACAATTATCCGAAGCAGTGGCTTGACCAGTCAGTGCCAGGATCGTATAATCCTGCAGACAGGTGAGGGTTGCGTTCGCCGGACATTGCAGGAATGGTTTAAGAAAATCGCGCACCGTAATTTCCGATTGGCAGAAGTTTTCTATCCCGGCAGCATCCAACACGCGTAAGGTTACCATCAACGGCGTAGGGATATCGGCACAGGAAACGGGTACAGATGCAGTGAAATTTACACCATCGCGACTGACCGAAAGAAAAACCGGTCCGCAATTATCGAGACTGCCGGCATCCAGCGTCGCGGGTAAAATCAGGCCCAGGCCATTCGACAGCAGCGAAACCTGCAAGTTTGATTTGCAATTGGCCTGCGGCGGCGAATTATCAAGGACCGTAATGGTTGCCGTCGCCGTTTTGGTGTTGCCGCAGGCATCGGTGGCGCGATAGATGACAACATGGTCGCCCAACGGCACATTGTGATACGGCCCAAAACCGTTGCCGTATTCCCACGCCGCTGTAATGGTGACTGCTGAGCAATTATCCGTCGCCGTCGCCGGTGGCAAAGTAACGGTACCGGTACACTGAAATCCGTCCGTGCCAATCGTCGCATCAGCCGGCGGCGTGATTTGCGGCGCAACGACATCTTCCACGTTGATCACCTGCACCCGGCTCGACAGCGTACCACTGCAAAAATCGACGGCCGTCCAGTTGCGAATAACCGTGTAACCGGCTGGTAAACAGAAATTTATGATCTGATCCGTGTACGTAACACCTACTTCGCAAGCCGGGGAGGCACCGACGGGTAATCCGGCAATGGTCGGTTCGCCCGTGAGGGTTAAATCCTCCGGATCTTGTCCGCAGGCCAGTGCGGGCAAGGTAACACCATTGTGATGCAGCGGAAAGGTAATATCACTTAAAGTGGCTTGACGCAGCCAGACCTGCTGGGCACATTGGGTACTGTTACCATACGCATCGGTCACGGTCCAGCTGCGATCGATGCGTTTGGAAACCGGAAAGCCATTGTGCAGGGTGCTACAAGGGAAAGGCGTTTCATGGTCGAAATAGGTAGCGAGCAGATCGTTGGCGGTGGTACAATTGTCGCTCATGATCGGAAAGCCGACTACATTCGGGTCGGTTTCCTGGAAACAAAAAACCATCTTTTCCGGACAGGCTACGGTCGGTGGCTGTCCGTCGACTACGTCAATATTTCCCGAACAACTATTGCCGGAACTCACGTGGCGCACCTGCGCGGTCATGGTCTCGCCAATTTGCGCACAGGTCAACGTACTGCCTGGTAAAGGGTATCCATTCGGATAGAATAAATTTACTGTTAATGCTCCGGGACAGGAAGCCGCGGCATTTGGAGCTATCAAAGCCGGTGTGATCACTGCCTGACCGCTGCTATTGAGCGAGACCTGCAACTGCTGATTACAGATCAGGGTACATTGCGCCTGCACGCTCGTACTTGCGGTAGTCCACACTAAACCCATAACAACCAGTGGGTACAAAACCTTGGCTGTGAATGGATTATAACAATCGGGTTGGGACATGGGCCGGATTAAAAGTGTTTGAAATGACGTTCAATGGATTAATCTGAAAGCAGTCATTGGCGGTCATTAAGCAAGTCTGCAAATAGAAAGGGCAAATGTAATGCCATAAAGAAAAGGGAAGTGTTAATATTTTTCCCTAACATTTGAGGTGTAAGGAACTGGCAAAAAGTTTCTGACAACGTTTTACCTTTGCGGACTTCCTTGCGTTTTTCGCAAACCAACCATTTTAACAACATAATAGTGAAAGTCTTTAAATTCGGCGGGGCCAGTATCAAAGATGCAGCCGGTATACGCAACGTAACATCCATCCTGGAATCTTATAAAACGGAACAACTGGTCATTATCGTGTCGGCCATGGGTAAAACCACCAATGCCCTGGAAGCGGTAATCAATGCCCACGCCAAACAAACCGGTCAGGCACAGGCATTGTACGATGCACTCAAGGAGAGCCATTATGCAATCATGCGCGAACTGTTTGACGCCGGTGATGACGTATTCAGTATTGTAAACGACACATTCGTTGAAGGCGAATGGGTGCTGGAAGAAGCACCACCGGAAGATTACGACTATATGTATGATCAGATCGTCTGTGTTGGCGAACTGGTTTCTTCCAAAATTGTGGCCGGTTATTTGAATAAAGCCGGCTTGCGCACGACCTGGCTGGATGCGCGCGATGTAGTAGCAACCGATAACACGTACCGCGAAGGGTGGGTAGTATGGGAAAAAACCAAAAGCCAGGCGCAAAAAATCGTGTCTCCGATGCTTGCGGCCGGCGGATTTGTGCTGACGCAGGGATTTATCGGGTCCACGTCAGAAAATTTCACGACTACGCTGGGGCGCGAAGGTTCGGACTATTCCGCCGCTATTTTCTCGTTTTGCCTGGATGCCGAAAGCATGAGTATCTGGAAAGACGTGCCGGGCGTACTCAATGCCGACCCAAGGTTATTTGAAAATGTGATCAAACTCGACCGGCTTTCCTACCGCGAAGCCATTGAGATGACCTATTACGGTGCGACGGTCATTCACCCGAAAACCATCAAACCGCTGCAGAATAAAAATATCCCACTGTTCGTCAAGTCATTTCTGGATCCACAAGCGCCGGGTACGGAAATCAGCAGCGATACGGAGGAAACGTACCCGCCCATCGTAGTCGTGGAAAAAAACCAGGCATTACTGCATATAACCACCCTGGATTATTCCTTTGTGGCAGAACACCACATGGCGCGGTTATTCGGTAAAGCGGCCGACTTACGGATTTTTGTCAATTCGATGCAGAATACCGCCATCAGTTTTACCATCTGTATTCCGAATGTACCCGACCGGATCGAGCGTTTTATCCGTGAAACAGCCGATGAATTCAAGGTGAAAGCCGAAGACGGACTCGAATTGATTACTATCCGCCACTATTCAGAAGAAACCATCGCCAATCTGAAAAAAGGCAAAGTGGTTTTATTCGAGGAGCGCATCCGCAATACCCTGCAAATGGTCGTCAAAAATGTGCCGACGATTGAACGCCGGGATGTGGAAATTGCCAGCGCAAAAGCGTAATTGCTAGGAGGCTGAAAAAGCCAGGTCTTCCTGGTCCAATAAAATAACTTTACAGTGTGTGGGCTGGACTAACGCACCGGGTGATTCAAAAATCACTGGGTGCGTTAGTCCAGACCACACACTGTAAGGTTTAGGCACGTATTAAAAGTCGGCTTTCAAACTTTTTTCCAGGTTCGTTTTCATCGGAAACCGTTACGATATAGATGCCTTTCGGTAGGATTTCAATTGATATAGCAGATTGATTGTCAATATTTTGCAGTTGAATTAACTGCTGACCTTGCAAGTTATAGATGGTTACGCCGGCGCGTTGCAGACCTTGTGGCAATTTGATCGAAAATTGCGTGCTGGCCGGATTGGGCGCGAGCGACCAAGCGGCGGCAGATACTGTAACATCTTGGGTCGATACCAGCGCGCAGGTCAGTGACTCCAGCAGGGTAGTGGCCTGCACCCAGAATTCGGCGAGTTGTGGTGCGTATTGTGCCTGATCATAAATATTCGTATGCCCGCCGCCCGGAACCGTCAGTAAAGAGCTGGACATGCCGACCGACAGCGCTTGTGCATGGATCAGGCTGCTGCCTTCCAGGTAGGCTATGCCAGCGGCCAAACCCGATACATAAGGGACTGTTGCATCCGCGTCACCGTGAATACTCACTAACGGAATACCACCGGCTGTAACCCATTCGCTTCGATAAATACCCCCCGACATATTGATCACGGCTTTTGCAGAAGCAGAAAATGTTTGATTGGACACCGTGCCGCTATTGCCAACCCAACCGCCGTTTGTCTGGATAAATTCCTGTAAAAACGTAGGAATTGCATCGGTTTCATCCAGATAAGCCGTGTGTAAAGCGGCTACGGCGCCAGCAGAATAACCGCCGATAAAGATGTTATCCGCATCGGCGCGAAACAGATTGGCGGTTACCGCATCTTCCCGGAAATAACGCACCGACGCCCGGAAATCTGCCACCGCTTTTACTGCCGTATCAAAAATGTCCAGCGAGTCGGGTAATCCCAGCAAAAAGAACGGGTACAAACGGTAATTGATCGTCGCGGCGATATAGCCCTTTTTGGCCAGTAGGATACAGGATTTTTCCAGATTGGCTTTGTCGCCGTAGATAAAACTGCCGCCATGCGCCAATACTACCACCGGACGTTTGGCTGTAATATCCCCTTCCGGCTCGTACACATCCATGGCGAGCATGATGGGTTGTCCCTGGTGATTAATGCTGGGTGCATATTGGATGGTGGTCTTTTTTACGGTTGTAAAAACGTCATTTTTATAACGCAGTCCGTCGCAACCGGGATTTTGGGCTTGCAGCATCGAAGCGAATAACAAACAAAACAAGATAGAGCAGTACTTCATAGCAAGAAATTAGTGAAGGATGAGATGAGTGGTGATTGGTATCGACGAGGGCTTTTTATTGATCTGTTTTAAGGAATTTCAGGGTAACGGTTTGCCCGGATGCGGACTGCAAAGAAATGAAATAAAATCCTGCGGTTAATTGCGGCACCATAATTTCCAGCATCGGCAGAAAAGGTACGCTGCTGCGACCGGTTTGGTTTATTTTGCCGTATACATCGCTGATTTTCCAGGTGTATTCCCGATCTTCAGGACAGGATATGCGCAAAACGGACGATACCGGATTGCCGATTAACTGGAACGCATTGGCACCCGGCGGTTCCGGTATAGCGGACGTACCGCTGATTGTCAACTGCATAACAACGGGTAAATGATCGGACCCGCTCCGCAACGCATTGCACACGGTTGCCGGCACACTGGCATTGTTGGTACAATTGAGCGAAGTGTTATACGAGTTGCCGTCGTTGCCCACCGCCCGATAGCTCGCCGGCAGGTAGGCAACTTTGCCAAGACCGCTATAGATCGCCGGACTCGTCAGAAAAAAATCAAACCGATCGTCCATACCGCCGGTAACGGCACAGGGGTCGGCACCGGTAGCGGGCGATTGGGTGTGCATGGCGGCATATTGGTACCCTCCCCAGCCGTTGGTGACGCCAGTCGGGTCTTTAAAACGCGTCAGCAGATTTTGATAAGCGGGCTCGGTGCTACTGTATATATTCAGATCGCCATCCAGTACATAGCGTTGTACTTGGGGGCGATTTTGCAGCCAGTTCGTGATGTCCAGCGTCGTAGCCGCCCGATCGGCCTCGTACCCGATGGAGGCTTTTAAGTGCGCGACGAAAAACCAGATATCCGTAGTATCGCCCGGTTTTGTACTCGCTTTATGATACAGCCTGTACACATCCACATCGCGCACATTGCCGGTAATCGCCGTGTGACTCAGATAGCCGAGTTTGTTGGAGTTGTAATACAACATATTCACCAAATTGGAACCGGATGAATTGCCAAAAGTAGTCGCCTGCATGGCCGGATTAAAGGTAAGCGCTCCGGCGCGCAGGTTGTTGACGACAGCGGTATTGGGCGTTATCTCGTTTACTGCCAGCACATCGGGGCGCAAATAATCAAAAATAGTCTTAAAACGACTGTTCTTGACCGAAATATCGATACAACCGTTATCGCCGTATTTAAGCAGGTTGTAATGCACGAGGGTCAGGGTATCCGTAGGTTGCGCAGATAGGGCTGTGGCGATTAACAGCCAGGCGCAGACAATTATAAACTTGGTCATCTTCTCTATTTAAACCGCGAAGATAATCAAAAGCCGATAGTATGTGAATTGAAATCAAATTGCCTTATTAACAACTAATTAAATAAATATTTGCAGTACTACTAAAAAATACCTACTTTTGTTTAAAATTTTTTATTCCTAATCGCGTTTTTCCGCACTTACTATAATTTCACTTTCGGTTATGACTGATAATTTAGAAATCGACGACCTCGATCTGAAAATTTTAAATAAATTGATTGAGGACGGCAAATTGCCCTATACAGATATTGCCAAGCAATTGTTTGTTTCCAGTGGTACGATCCACGTTCGCATGAAAAAAATGGAACAGATGGGGCTGGTCAAAGGCTCCAGTTTGCAGGTAGATTACCATAAACTCGGGTACGATGTAACAGCGTTTTTGGGTATTTACCTCGATAAAAGTTCCCTGTACGATGCAGTATCGGAGCAGTTGAAACAAATTCCGGAGATCGTGGAAGCCAATTACACGACTGGTTTGTACAGCATTTTCGCGCGGATTATCTGTAAGGATACCAACCATTTGCGGCAGGTGCTGCATGATAAAATTCAACAAATCGAAGGTATTCAGCGGACGGAAACGTTCATTTCGCTGGAGCAAAGTATCAGTCGCCCGGTAAATTTTCTGAACGCTGTCGCCTGAGTAAACACTACGCTATGATTCCATGCCGCCTGTTTATGCCCATGTTGCTTGTATGCCTGTTGCCGGCATTGGTAAACGCGCAAACGTATCGGGGACAACGCATGTGTATTTTCAATGTGCAAATCCTGAAAAAGAGCGGGCGGGTTAAAACCATCCGCTGTAGCGTAGCCAATACAGGGCGCTTACCGATTGAATTGAATATCAAGCAGATAGATCCTTCCAGTGATCTGCTGGTGGAGTTCGATACGCTGAACCTGCCGGATATTTTCCGCAACAAAACCGGCTTGCTGGAAAATGCGCTGCGCCAACAACGCCTGCGCATTGCTCCGGGTGAAATCCGTACCGGCTTATGGATGCGCATTCGCACCCGCAGCGGAGAGAAAAGTACGAAAACTGCGTCGCCAGTAACCACGCGCGTATGCGCCGACCTTACGTTAGATACGGCAAGGATAGTAGCACAGTCTGAGAAATCCTGGTTGGTGCGGGCGACGGTGCGTAATATCGGCAATGCGCCCGTTCGGTTGAATGCACCGGAAACCGATGATTTCCGGCTCTACGTTTTTTTTATTAGCGGTGAAAAACTAACCCGCGGCGCTATTCCTGCCGCAAACGCATCCCTCGCGTCGATCCTGCTAAAAAACGCATCCACTGTACTGCCTGCCGGCGATACAGTGGATGTGGAAATAGAAATTAGTCTAAAAAACAGGACGCGTTTCTCCCCTAATTTCGCCCTGCAATTAATCTCACCCAGCGGGATTATCGAATGTGATCAAATGAATAATACGCTGATATTCAAAGAGTAAGGATTTACTCTGTTTTTAAAAACTCATACGAGGCGCGCGCTGGAAAAGTCGCTGCCGAGTCGTCATTTTCTGCCGCGAAATAATAGTGTTTTACCAGTGGCGCGTCTACGGAAGCCGTGAAAATGCCATCGCCCGCAGTGGCATCGCCGTTGGTACCATCGTCAAAGAGCGGGGTGCGTTTGAAAGCGAACATCTTATCCTTGCGATAGTAGAGCCAGCCGCTTTTGCCATTGGTGATGTGTACCGTACAAATCATTTTACCGGCGCTGTCAGTATGTTTCGCCTCGGTGAGTACCGGTTGAACCTTGGTCAACAGCGGGTGTTTTTGCAGCCATTCGCCGCGTGCGCTCATCAGTTGTTTCACTCCGATCACGTTATCCGGACCTGATTTCATCGTCTTTTCTAAGGCATTCTGAAAATTGAGATAACTGTATAACTTCATGGTGTCCTGCTTGACGAAGGCATCAATATCGCGACTCATACTTTGGGCGCGGCTCAATAACTGACCGCTTTTCAATTCCTCGTTGACAATGGTGCGCATGTGCGCGAGGTAGATTTTGCGGTAGGTCGGGTTTTTCAGCAGGCGGTTAATGAGGGGCCGTTTTATATTTTCGGACTCTGCAAGTGGCTGATATTGAATCAAATCCAGGTCTTTCATTTCTTCAAAACTGAAATTGCGCCGCCAGCCGCCGAACGACATATTCAAGTCCCAGATCAGCGGGTGCGCTACACCGGTCGTATCAAACCACAGATAATAATTGTGCGATAGCGACCCGTTATAGCTGTCCAAGTTGACCAGCACATTGTTGAGTGCCAGCATCCACAGGGTTTGGTCTACGTCGAGTACTGTTTCGATTTTTTCCGGGGTTTTATTGAGCACTTTGATCAGGTTGAGCAGGTATTTCCAGCCAGCCGGATTGTCGATTTCATAAAAAGCGTCGTAACAGCCGGAGTTGTCGTTCAGATAGGAAAGCGAGGCATTTTCTCCTTTGGGGCAACCGGGTTGGCTGCGCACCCGCTGCCAGTTGTCGGGATCGCATTTTACCAGAAAACCAGCCGTAGTACCGTAGGTTTTTTTGATAAAATTGGCGTCGATGGCTTCGGAATTGATATACAATCCATAGTATTTACTATTCATGTAGACTTTGGAAAAGTTGCAAAGCGGCGCGGGCATATACTTGCGGATGATCTCATACGAAAGTGGCTCGCGTATAAAACCCGGATCCAGAAAAGCATTGGAAAATTTAAGTGTGGTATGGCCGTCGCGCAATTTCTGGTTTTTGTTTTTGTAATCCAGTCGCACGTTGATCGGCAGTTTTTTATAGGTATCGTTGCGACTGCGGAAATAAGAGCTATTGCCTTTGTATCGTACGCCTACGCTGTCGTAACGGATTCCGTTGACCGTCGCATAACCCGTGAGTCGGGCTTCCGGATTGACTTTTTTGATCGAGTCGAGGCGGGTATCCCAATTTTTATAAGGAAGTTCGACGCGCACTTCCTGTACCCCGGTGCCGTAGAAATCTTGGGCTACGACGCGGTTGACCAGACAAAAAAGCGATAAAAAGAGAATGAAGAAACGGGCAGAATTTCTCATGATTTATATAAACTGGATGTGTTTGATGAATTGAAATCTTTTGCTAATATTAAAAACCACCGGGCGGCAAACGGCCACGCGGTGGTTTTTATTTTAGCCGTGCTGCAACTTGACTATTTGTTTAAATCAGACAGTTTTACTTTATTTGGTTTACTCGTGTAGTTGGCCGGCATAAAGGTAACTGTACCGGCATTTTCGGCCAGCAAATAGTAGTCCAACACAGCAGCATCGCCCGGGGCATCGATATTAATCGAGAAACCTTTGGCACCCGCCGGCACCTCTCCGGTCGTTTCTTCCGGCAGCAGGGCCATGGTATAAACATCCGTGTCCTTGAATCGGTAGTATATAAACATCCGTTTTGGAAAGCGGTCAGCGCTGGCAGAAACCTTAAAAATAGTTAATTTCTGATTCTCAAATTTTCCCCGGCCCTGTACGGTCACATCCGTAATGTTGGATGGTAAAGCCGTCAACTCCGGATGTTTTCTGAGGAAAAGGGCGCGTTTGGACATCAGTTCTATGAGCCCGGGGATTTTGCTTTTCCGACCGACAGTTTCCCGCAGACTGCGTTGAAAATCATCCAGACTGTATATTTTGTTGCGGTCATCGCTGAATGGGACGACAATAGTGCCTTGCAGTTCCTGTGCTCGTTTTTCATAGGAGCCGTTGGAAAAGTTTTCATCCACGATCTGATGAATGTGCGCGAGGTAAATTTTCCGGTGCAACGGATCGCTTAACAATTGACTGATCAGCGGTTTGTACGGGTTGGTAGCGTGCAGTAACGGGTCGAGCGTTTGCAGGTCTTTCAATTCCAGGTCGCTGCCAGAACCGGTATTTTTAAAACTGCCGAATGATAGATTCAAGTCCCATTGGATGGGCTGGAAGCGGCCGTTGTTATCTTTATACAAGTAATAGTTAGTGCTTTGTCCACCGGCATAACTGCTCAGGTTGACCATTACATTGTTCAATGCGTGCATCCACAAAACACGGTCCACATCCAGCAAGCTATTGGCTTTAGCCGGATCATTTTTAAGCACGCGCGCAAGTTCCTGCAGATCAGCCCAACCGCTGGCAGAGAGCATTTCAAAATTGCTTTTCAGGCATTCCATGTTATCTTCATATTCCAGGGAGCCGAAAATATTCTGTTTGCAGGTGCTGATGGCATTTTCAGGTTTGTATTCTACGCCGGCTTTAAAGAACGCGTTGGTACTGGAGCCGTAGTGCGTTTCCAAAAACTGTTTGTCGATGCTTTCCAAGTTGATAAATACCCCGATATATTCATCGTTTACGTACAGTTTGGCATAATCTGCCTGGGAAGTCGGTATGTATTTTCCGGCAATTTCATTGTATAACACTTCGCGCACCATACTTGGGTCGCGCAAGGCCGATGAAAGTTTGAGTGCGGTGTAGCCCTGGTGATTCTGGTCTTTGTTGGTATGGTTGAGTTTAATGGTGAATGGGTTGCGTTTTAGACCGAGTTGGTACGATTTATCGCCCCGAAAGCGGACGCCGACTCCGTCAAACCGGACGCCATCGACGCTTACCGACCCCGTCATCAAACCCATCCCATAAATACGCATGGAATCAAGCGCATCTACCCAGTTTTTAGCGGGTAGCGTGAGTCGGATTTCTCCGAGGGTTTTTTTATCGAACAACGGTCGGTTAGTATGACCTGTCTGCGCCATTATGAGGCATGGCACGAGGGTTAGGAGGCTGAATAGCAATTTCTTCATATTGAAATACGCACGGATTTTTGAATGAGAACAGTAAAATCGGGGGCAATGATACGGAAAAGGAAACAAATAACCGGGGCATCAAATATGATTCGACGATGAATCGGTTAAATTATTTCCTCGAATAATTCCGTTTCGTTTACCGGAAAAAGTCGGGCCATAGCGCTAATACGCGTCTGGTGCATGTGCTGAAAATTAGCCAACACGGCCGATACAAAGGTAGCATCCACTAATTTTTGGATCGCTTCTACCGTCGAAAGCCGCTCGTCGGTGCCAAATTTAAAGGTTTGTTCATAGTGCATATTCTCAAATTTGACACTCAGGCGATGGTCGTTTTTGAAAATACTGATTTTAAGACTCGGATGATCGATTGTTCCGATAATTCGCATACAGGCAATTCATTTTGATTCGTTGCAAAAGTCCTTTGTTTACGGCAAAAAGCCCCTAGGTTTGTGCCGAAATCTTATGGATATTTTTTCAACGCAGCGTTTTTCCACCACCCAGGCTTTACAACTGTTCCAGGTAATGCGGGTGGGTTCGGTCATGCTGACCAGCATTCTGCTGGCCAAAAGTGGGCTGCGTACCGCTGATATTGGTACGTATGAAATGCTGCTGTACGTCGGTACTATTCTGACGTTTTTTTGGGTAAACGGGCTGTTGCAGGGCATTCCCTCGGTGTATGCACATGCCGATCCATCGGATCGCCCGGCACTGCTAACCAACGTCTTTTTTGTTTTTTGCGGTCTCGCAGTCGGTTTGTTTCTCTTGCTTTTTTTGGGTGAAAAATGGGTGGTCACTTTCCTGACCGGACAAACAAACGTACCGCATTTTCGGGTTTTTTCCCTGTTTTTGCTCTTCAACCTGCCGGCATTTAGCGTCGAATATATTTATCTGCTGCGTGAAAAACCCTGGTATATCGTCAGTTGGGGGGTAGCGACTTTTGGGTTGCAGGTAGTTGCGCTGATTGTGCCCGTCTGGGCGGGTTATGGATTGACCGGTAGTCTGGCCTGTCTGCTGGGGCTGGGTGTCCTGAAATTTATCTGGACCGGCAGTCTGGTGCTGCTTTACGGTACGTTGACCTGGCGCAGCGATTTAGTACAGCGCTATCTGCAATTTTCTGCACCGTTGATTATCAATGTATTCGTCGGAAATCTAATCCTGTTGTTCGACAACTGGCTGGTGGGCTGGTACTACCGGGACGAGGCTGTATTTGCCGTTTTTCGCTATGGCTCCCGGGAATTGCCGCTGGCCACGGCGCTGGCTACGGCCCTTGGCATGGCTATGATCCCGCGACTGACTGCTGCGCCGGTCGCCGGACTGGCCGAACTGAAAGTCAAAACGCGCCGGCTTATGCACCTGGTTTTCCCATTGACCATTGCGCTGATTTTTTGTTCCGGCTGGTTGTTTCCACGGGTCTTCAATGCGGATTTTGCGGCGAGTGCGCCGCTTTTCAATATTTACCTGCTCATCACGGCCAGTCGGGTTTTATTGCCCAATTCTATCTTGCTGGCAAAAGGGGAGTCGCGCATTATTTTTTGGGTGGGCATGGGCGAGTTGCTGGTAAAAATCGTGCTGGGATTTGTTTTTATTGAATGGTTTGGTCTGGCCGGGGTGGCCTGGTCGGTCGTGCTGGCGTTCTGGGTAGAGAAAATAGGATTGATCTGGTATTTGCGCCGCTATTATGGTATAAAAACCAGTGACTGGCTGGACCAGCGCTGGTATATTGGGTATGTTTTTATGCTGGTAATGGCGTTTTTGAGCGTCTAATCAGGTTTCACTGGCAGATCGCTGGTGGGAAAACTGATTTCTACAATCCGCAACCGGTGTTTTTTGCCAAGGGTTACTTTACGCGGTGTATTCATCAGATATCCAAGCCCGGCCGTGGCGCCAGATACCGCGTAATAGGCCCCGTAGTCGATGCGTTTGTCGCGGTAAAGCGCGCCGATCGTAGTAGCAAAAGCCAAGGAAGCGCCAAACGTAAAAATGGTGCCGCCGACAAACCGGGTAACTTTCTTGCGCGACACCTTCATCTGTGCAATACTGTCGAGTCGAACGGCAAAATTGTCGAGCAGCAGCGTTTTGGTGCCCGGCAGAATATCGGTAATAGTGCGTTCGTACCAGTAATTCTCTGCTCCTTTCAAGCGAAAGCGAATGGTTTCGCCGATATAAAACTGCGTTGAGCGCACCCGGTTGGCGCGTTCCAGCAGCAACATTTTTTGACCAAAAACGGGGGTGAAAAAACTAAAAAACAGTAAAAATGTATAAAGACGCATGGAATAATGGATAACGGTTAATGGATAATGGTTAACGGATAATGGATAACGGTTAACGATTAGCGGTTAACGCAGGACGGACGCTCAACGCTGTGTAATCAGGGTTTTATACGGGTTTAGGGTGTTCTGTACACCCGAATAAATAGAGGGACCAGATGCCAGGCGGCTCTTTGCAACAACTGGGCTATTTTATGCTGCGACCTATCCGGCAGAATTGCCGTGACTTTTCCAGTGTATTCATTAACCATGCAACAGCAATTCCATCGCCGCTGCTACCTTCGCAACACTGGGAATCATGGTCTGCTCCAAAATCGTATTTAATGGCACCGCCGGCATATTCTCCGCTCCGATCGTGCGCACCGGTGCATCCAGGTATTGAAAACAGTGTTCGCTGATCCGCGCGGCCAGGCTTTGGGCAAAGGTGCCGTTGACGGGCTCCTCTGTGACCACCAGCACCTTACCGTGGCGTTTCGCCGCCGCATACATCGCCGCCTCATCGAGTGGGTACAATGTGCGCAAATCAATGATTTCTACCTGCCCTTTGAAATGTTCATTGGCCGCATTCGTCGCCCAGTGTACCCCCATGCCGTAGGTGACGACGGCCAGCGTATTTCCGGATGCAACTTGCTGATTATCAGCCATCAGGACGGTGCGGGATTTGCCGAAGGGGATGATGTAATCTTCATCCGGTTCGATGGTTCTCGCCGCTTCGGTACCGGGTACTTTCGACCAGTACAGCCCTTTATGTTCCAGAATGACTACCGGATTCGGGTCGTAATACGCCGATTTCAGCAGCCCTTTCAGGTCGGCGCCATTGCTTGGATACGCGATTTTGATGCCGCGAATATTGGTCAATACGCTTTCCACGCTGCTGCTGTGGTAGGGGCCTCCGCTGCCATACGCGCCGATCGGAACGCGCAGAATACAACTGACCGGCCATTTGCCGTTGGTCAGATAACAGCTGCGGGAAACTTCGGTGAACAGTTGATTCAACGCCGGCCAGATATAATCGGCAAACTGTACTTCCACGATTGGTTTGAGGCCGACGGCACTCATCCCAACAGTACTGCCAATGATAAAGGCTTCCTGAATCGGCGTGTTAAAAACCCGGTGATCGCCAAACTTAAGCGCCAGCGTAGCGGCCTCCCGGAATACGCCGCCCAGCCGCTGACCGACATCCTGGCCATAAAAAAGGCATTCGGGGTGTTTGCGCATCAATTCTTCTACGGCAAACAGTGCACAATCCACCATCATCGTGGCTTCCCGGTTGCCGGGTGCGCGTTCTCCCAACTCTTCGGTAACGGGCGACGGCGCAAAATCATGGGTGAAAAGATCTTCCGGGCGAGGGTCTTCGGCATTTTTAGCGGATTCAAAATCGGCTACAACCAAAGCAACGCACTCATTTTCAATGATTTGCAATTCCGATTCGGCAAACCCGTTGTCCAGCAGTTGTTGCCGTAAAACAGGGTAGGGGTCGCGCTGCTGGTGTTCGGCCAAATCGTCGCGATACCACTCTTTGCGCACGCCGGAAGTATGGTGATTTAACAACGGCACCCGTGCATGCAGCAAAAACGGGCGTCGTTCGCGCCGGATTTTTTCAAAAATATCCTGCACCGTCGTCCAGCACGCCTCAAAATCATTGCCTTCGATGCTGATCGCTTCCAGGCCCGGAAAACCCTGGGCATATTGCGCAGCGCTGGCCACCCGCGTCTCTGCGGCATTGGCGGAGATATTCCAGCCGTTGTCCTGCACGACGTATAAAATCGGTAATTTTTTCAGCACCGCCATTTGCAGCGCCTCGGAAATCTCCCCTTCGCTCATGGCCGCATCGCCCAATGAACAAACGACTACCGGATTCTCCGCTGCCGGTTTCAGACCTTCCAGTTTTTCTTTGTACCAGAATCCCATCGCTACACCAGTCGCCGGAATGGCCTGCATCCCGGTCGCACTGCTTTGGTGGGGTATTTTGGGTTTATCGTCGCGGCGCAGGCTCGGGTGACAATAATACGAGCGGCCGCCGGAAAATGGATCGTCGCGCTTGGCCATCAATTGCAGCATCAGTTCGTACGGCCGCATACCGATACCCAGCAACATCGCGTCGTCCCGGTAGTATGGAAAGACAAAATCCTGGGTTTTTAATTGTAAACCGACGGCTAATTGGATGGCTTCATGCCCGCGTGAGGTCGCGTGGACGTACTTGGAGACGAATTTAAAATTGGCCTCATAATGATTGGTCATGGCTTTAGCGGTAGCCATCAGCCGGAAAGCGCGTTCAAGGACAGCACGCGGAACCTGCGACCGGGTGGTTTCTGGGCCTGTGGTGGTGGCTTCCAATATCATTTTATCTGGTTTTCATTTTCCATTTTCCGGGCTTTATCTAAAACCTGGGCTTCTAATTGCTGCTTGAAAGCAATAATTCTTTGCAATAATTCCGGATCGCTGGTAGCCAGCATCTGGGCCGCTAAAATACCGGCATTACGCGCCGCATTGAGCGCTACGGTTGCCACGGGTACTCCCTCTGGCATCTGTAGAATAGATAAAATGCTATCCCACCCATCGATGGAGTTGGACGATTTCACCGGAACCCCGACGACGGGCAACGGGGAAATGGCCGCCACCATGCCCGGCAAATGCGCCGCGCCACCCGCACCGGCAATGATGACCCGGATGCCGCGTTCATGCGCCGTTTTAGCAAACTGAAACATACGATCCGGCGTGCGATGCGCCGACACAATGGTCATCTCAAACGGAACGGCCAGTTGCGTTAAAATATCAGCCGCTTTTTGCATGACCGGCAAGTCGGAATCGGAACCCATGATAATTGCAACCACTTTGTTGAAAGTTATGCGTTATAGGTTATTTTTTGAAAAGTAGGGAGCGTATGGTTGTAAGTTATTCATAATCAGCATAATAACTACGGATCATGAAATATAACTCATAGCCCACACCTCATAACTTATCATTTATGGCTCGCAGGTTTTGTTTGACAAAATCAGATTTCTGAACGGCTTCCTGAAGGGTTTCGGCGGTGATGGTGACGTGGCCCATTTTCCGGAACGGGGAAGTAAGAGCCTTGCCATATAGGTGAATGTGTACCCCTGCCAGGGCGAGACAGTTTTCCACGCCTTCATAACGCACGGGACCGCGCTGGCCGGCTTCACCGAGCAGGTTGAGCATGACCGCCGGCGTTTGCTGGGTCGTGGTACCAAGCGGCAAATTACAAATGGCGCGTAGGTGTTGTTCGTACTGGCTGGTAATGGCGCTGTCGATGGTGTGGTGACCGCTGTTGTGCGGACGTGGAGCGACTTCGTTCACCAGCAATTCGCCAGCAGCCGTCAGGAACATTTCCACGGCTAGTAGTCCGCATACATCGAAGGTGCGGATCACCTGTTCGGCCAGTGCTTCGGCTTCGGCTGCAACCAGCGGCGAGATACGGGCCGGACAAAGCAGCAATTCCACCAGATTGGCTTCCGGGTGAAAATCCATTTCGACGGGTGGAAACACCACTACTTCGTCGTTTTCGTTGCGTGCCGCGATGACCGCAATCTCCGTCTGAATAGCAGTCAGGGTTTCGGCCAGACAAGCGCCGGGTAGTAATTTGGTGGTGAGGTCTTCTGGTGTACGCAGGATGGCCACCCCTTTGCCATCGTAACCGGCTGTGCGCGTTTTTTGGACCAGGGGCAGCGACCAAGCCCCTGTTTCAATGGCGGACAACAGGGCCTTTTCGTCGGCAAATAATTCGTACCGCGCCGTTGGGATGTTGTGTTGGCGGTAGAATTCTTTTTGCAGACCCTTGTCTTTTATAATGTCCAGCGCCCGGGGCGATGGATGTACCGTTTTGCCCAAACGCTCCAGTTCGCGCAGCGCATCTGTATTAACATGCTCAATTTCAATGGTTAATACATCTTTGTCGCGGCCGAAGGCCAGCACGTCCTCATAATTATTGAAGTCGCCGGCGGTGAAACCGGTACAAACCTGCCCGGCCGGATATTCGGGCGAACGGTCGAGAACATAGGTTTTAAAATCCCAGTTAGCCGCAGCCAGACACAGCATTTTGCCCAATTGTCCGCCGCCGAGTATACCTATTTTGGAAGTGGTCGAAAACATGGTACAAAGGTACAACGGGGTTGCGTCAAAAATAACGTACTGGCGACTTTAGTCGCTGAATTATCCTCTAAATGTAAAGTTTATCCCGGTTTTTTGCCGCCCACCATCCGGTCTGCCCCAGCCAGGTCTTGCCGTAACTCAATACCGGCAAAATGCCGCATCTGTAACAGCGCAACCACCTCGGTCGCATTAAATTCGTTGCATTCGAACAACAAAGTGCCGCCGGGCAACAAGTGCAGCAAGGCAAAATCAGCGATCGTGCGGTAAAAGAGTAAAGGGTCTGCGTCTGCGACAAAAAGCGCCAGTTCGGGTTCGTAGGCCAGCACGTGTTCCGGCATCAGCGTACGCTCGCGTTGGGGGATGTACGGCGGATTGCTGATAATCAGCTCGAAATCGGGTAATTCCGGCCAGGTGGTGCGATTAAGGATATCGTTTTGTTGAAAATGAATGTCCGTTTGCAGTCGCGCCGCATTGTCAGTCGCCATAGCCAGTGCACCTGCGCTGATATCACTTGCCCACACTTCAGCACGCGGAATATTCTTTTTTACGGTCACGGGAATACAACCGCTGCCGGTGCCGATATCCAGCACCCGAATAGGCGATTTAGGTTGATTTTTCAAGATTTTAATGGCCCAGTCTACCAGTTCCTCCGTTTCCTGACGTGGAATTAGAACTGCCGGACTAACGTTGAATTTCAGCCCGAAAAAATCAGCCTGCCCTAAAACATATTGGACCGGTTCGCCCTGCAATAAACGGTCGAGGATGGCCTGCACGGTTTTTTCAGCGATTATTGCTGCATTCGGGAACGCATCCTCCAGCACGATACGCGTGATGCTGGTTGCCTCTCCCCGACCATAACGCGGAGATAGTTGGGCAATGAGGTAGGTGCGCGCGTCGGCAGGTTGCATGTTGAGCAAAGGGTTTTAACTTACAATTCAACGGTGAATACCGTCCCTTTGGGCTTGTTTTCGCTGATCTGGATCGAGCCGCTATGCGCCTGCACCACTTGGCGCACGATGTACAAACCCAGTCCGGTACCGGTAGCGCTGCGGGTTTCTTCGTTGCCCAGCCGGTAAAACTTCTCAAAGACGGCCGTGCGTTCGGACTCCGGAATACCTTGTCCCTGATCGGCTACGCGAAAGCGAATTCCTCCGGTGATTTGTTCGGCTGAAAATTGCACCCGGGCGCCTTCCGGCGAATACTTGATCGCATTTTCCAGTAAATTTTGCACCACCGAAGTCAGGCCCGATTTATCGGCCTGGATCAGCGGCAAACCGGGAGGCACCTGTACGTCCATATCAGCATGCGGAAACCGAACCGCTAGCCGCGCCGCCGCCTCCTGCGCCAGGGTGGCCAGATCGACCGGCTCGGTGTGTGGCTGCCAGTTGTTTTCGAGCCGGGCTGCGAGCAGCAGGTCTTCGACCAGATTTTGCAGGCGAGTGGCATCTTTGAGGCCATTGGTACACAACATTTCCAGTTGGTCGCGGCGGAGTTCGCGTTTGCCCAGGGTTTCCAGTACGAGCCGTACCGAGGCGATCGGCGATTTGAGTTCGTGGGTGATGCTGAGCATGAAATTACGCCGTTGCCGCGCCAGTTGGGTTTCGCGATTGGCGCTGGTGCGAATGACCCACAGGCCGAAAATCAGGCAAAAAGTAAAGAAAATACCTTCGGCCACTACCATCCGGCGCTCTTTGCACCAGGCGGCGTCAATTTTTTTATACTCGGCTGTTTGCAGTAATTGGGTAAGATTAACGCCCTGGTTTTGTTTGGTAAAACGCAGTTCCAGCGCCCGTTTCTCGGCATCGAACAAACGGTCGTTTTGCTCCCACAAATGATACGACCACCAGCCGAACGCCAGGATCATGTAGGCAATGACAAAATGTGACAACCGGCGAACCGGTACTTTTTCGAATAACATGATGCGCGTACGTTTTTTGTTTCGGGGTATAAAAAGGTGTGCCGCCCTTGGATATCAACGTAAACTGCTCACTTTCAGTCCCCGGAATATTCTTCTTGCATTCCAGTAGGAGAGCAAAATAACGATGGCCAGCCAAATAAATTTCCAGACATTGGCCGGAAAAAAACCAACTACCTGTTCATACTGCGCCAGATCGCTGCTCGGACCGACATTGAAGTCCTGGATGATGTACAACACCGTAGCCAACCCCAAAAATAACAATACGTCCTGATCAAAATCGGTTTTTAACGCGATAAAAAAAAGTAACAACGCAAAGCCAAATAGGAGCCCGGTAGTTTCAAACGTCTCAAACCAGATAATGCCGGTAAAAGCCATGACAAACCCCAGTAATAACAGGGTATTCTGGGTCAGCGTTTTTTTATGTACGCCGATGTACAACAACAAATTTCCGAGCATAGCACTGCCCAGGTAACCGCCCATCAGGATAAATCCCGGCCGACCGCCCTGGGTTTGGGTCTGCCCGCTGCCGTCGTGGTGGATTTCCATACCGATCACTTTCCCACCGGTAAGGATAGCGCCCAGCGCATGGCCCAATTCATGCAGAAAAGTAACCAGCAAAGTCACCGGCGTCAGGACTAAACGTCCAAATGAACCGCCGACAAAAGTCAGGATAAGATAAACGAGCAACATCGCCAGCAGGCGAAAGTGAATGCGGTTTTGCATGTATCGTAAAGCGTTCTATTTCAAATATTTATCCAACCAGTCAAAAAAGGTGCGCTGCCACAGAATACTGTTTTGCGGTTTGCGCACCCAGTGTCCTTCATCGGGAAACGACAGGAAACGCGACGGAATACCACGCAGTTGCGCCGCCTGGAAAGCCTGCATGCCTTCGCCGAACGGTACGCGGAAGTCGAGTTCGTTATGAATGACTAAAATGGGCGTATCCCAGTTTTGTACGAAGCGGTGCGGACTCGCCTTGGCGTACATCTTGGGGGTCGGCGTAGTCCAGTAGGCACCTTCGAAATCATTGTTTGGGAACCATACTTCTTCCGTCGTGCCGTAAAAACTTTCCAGGTTGAACAGACCGCAGTGCGAAATGAAGGTTTTGAACCGTTTCTGGTGATTGCCGGCCAGCCAGTACACCGAGTAACCGCCGTAACTGGCGCCCACAGCCCCCATTTTCGTGGCATCTACGTACGGTTCTTTCGCTGCGTAATCGGTCGCCGACAGCAAATCCTGCATCGGTAACCCCGACCAGTCGCCGATAATCGCGTCGTTCCAGGCTTGTCCCGAGCCCGGCATCCCGCGGCGGCAAGGGGCCACTACGATATAACCGTTGGCGGCCATCAACTGAAAATTCCAGCGATACGAAAAGAATTGGCTCACGGCGGATTGTGGGCCGCCCTGACAATACAGCAGTGTCGGGTATTTCTTGGTTGCATCAAAATCCGGCGGAAAGATCATCCAGACGTTCATGTTTTTTCCGTCGGTAGTTTTGACGGTCCGGCGTTCTACTTTGCCCTTGGAAATATTTTCCCAGGGTGTATTGGTGGCGGTAGAGAGTTGGCGCGCCACACCGGTTTTCTCATTGACAGCAAATATTTCGGCTGGTGCAGCCATCGAATAACGACTGCCGATTAATTCCTTGCCGGCTACTTTCAGGGAGCCGTAATCGTGCTGTCCTTCCGTGATGCGACGTATTTTTTTATTGGCCAGCGTCACCTGATAAAACTGATAGGTAAAATCCTCGGTACTCAGGAAATAGATAGACTTGCTGTCAGCCGCCCACTGCGGACTATTGGCTTCAAAATCCCAGCCTTCGGTCAGTTCGGTGCGTTGTTGATTGCGGGTGTCCAGGATCATCAGACGGGGACGATCGGCTTCGTAACCGGCGCGGGCGAGGCTCGTCCAGGCGAGGTAACGGCCGTCGGGCGAGAACACCGGATCGCGGTCGTAACCGGGCAAATCGGCGGTAAAATTGAGGGTTTTACCGGAAGACAATTCGTACGCGTATAAGTCAGCATTGGTACTGATCGCTTCGGCCGTGCCGGTCAGTTTTCGGCAAGTGTAAACAATGAAGCGACTGTCGGGGCTCCAGGTAATTTGCTCCATGCCACCGTCGGGTTTCAGCGGACTGTCATAGCGTTCGTTCATGATGTTTTTCGGCGTGCCGGTCAGTTTTCCATCGGCATAACCGGTCAGAAAAATATTGCTGTAGGTACCGTCGCGCCATTCCGTCCAGTGGCGGTACAGCAGGCCGTCAGTGATGCGGCCCTTACTTTTGGGCAGGTCGTTTTTCTCCGCCGGGCTTTGTTCCAATTTCACATCCTGGGTAAACAGGATATTTTTACCATCGGGCGAATAGTGAAACCCGTTCATTTGGGTATCGCCGACCAGACTGGTCACGGTACGGCCGGTCAGCGTTATTTCAAACAGTTTGCTATCCTGCAAAAAGCCTAATTTCTGTCCGGACGGATGAAATTCGGCATCCGAGGCGCTCTGTCCGGGCTGCGTGAGCGGACGTGTATCGCCTGAAGCGATGTTGACCAAGTATAGAATGCGTTCTCTTTTCTCGGTAGATACCTCATAATGCGTCACGCCGTACACTGCCAACGTGCCGTCGGGCGAAACACAATCGAGATCTACCCGCCCGATTTGCCACAGTAATTCGGGGGTAAGTCGCTTGTTTTGAGCCATAATAGAAGCGTAAGTGGTCAACAGCAAGAGCAGGGTTGCGCACCAGGAGCGATGGGTCATGGTAAAATTTACGTTTAGTGAAGTGCAAACAACGCCGCATTGCCGTTCATTTGCGGGGGCAAAATTGCATCTTTCATTTCAAAACAAAAGGTTTATGCAAAAGTATGTTGTCGAGTTTATTGGCGCGTTCTTCCTGACGCTGACAGCAGTTATGACATTGAATAATAATACCGACAAATTTGCGCCCCTGGCAATCGGCGGAATGCTGCTGGTCATGACGTACGCAGGACGGGCCATCTCCGGCGCGCATTACAATCCGGCGGTCTCTTTGGCCATGCTGATGCGCGGGAAACTGGATCGGATGGAACTGCCCGGCTACTTGCTGGCCCAGGTGATCGGCGCTGGCGTGGCTGCACTGATCGGCTCGTTTTTGCTACGTTGTTCGGGTACGATGGAAATAAATCCGCACCAGCACGACTCCTTTTGCTCGGTGCTGGCCGAATTTCTGGGCGCTTTCGTACTGGTGTATGTTTTTTTGCAGGTCACTACAGTGCGCCCCGGATTAGACAATGGTTATTACGGCGCCGCAATTGCCGCATCGCTGGTGACTTCGATGTATATTTTTGCCAGTATTTCCGGTGGCATATTTAACCCTGCCCTTGCTTTCGGCGGCGCGGTGCTTGGAATGACCGCCTGGAATGATCTGTGGATCTATTTGTTGGGCAATCTGCTGGGCGGAGCGGCGGCGGCTACAGTTTTTCAGTTGGTGTCGGGACCGGAACAAGGGGGAATGTACGGACCGAATTAGCACGTTTCCTGATATGCAATTTAAAAAGATTTGTTTGTAGTGCAAAACGCGAAAATACAGGCGCCGTATATCCTCAACTTTGTTCCCAGATCGGCTGCAATTAGATAGTTTTATTGTCTCCTATTATGCGTTTCTCAACCGGTATCAACACATGAATGATTGGACAAGTGCATTTTTTGACTCAATTTTTACGCGGTATAACTACAGCGAACTATTTTTACTTACAACCCTTTATTTCGCTTTTTTATATTTTGGACTTGGCTGGTTTTACTGGCAAGTATGCCGCATATTGTGTCATTGTGGATGGATGGAAAAGATAAATCAGCAGCCTTATTCCGGCGCTCAATTGCGCTTCGAACTTCGACAATCTATTTATTCCATCCTTATTTTTGGATTTTCTGCCATACCCCTGGCCTATCTTATTCACCACAATATCATTGGTTTACGTGAAAACACGTGGGGAAATACGCTGTGGGGACTCTTGTTGTTGACCGGCTGGAATGAGATTCATTTTTACTGCATGCACCGGCTGATGCACTTGCCCATAATGATGCGGCATGTGCATAATATCCATCACCGTTCGGTGGTTCCGTCCGTCTTTTCGGTATATAGTTTTCATCCCGTAGAGGCTGCTTTATTGAGCAGTGTTTTACTGACAATTGCCCCGTTTTATGATTTTTGTGCTGCCGCATTGATGCTTTTCCCGACGGTGAGTATCCTGATTAACTTCAGTGGACATTCCAATTATCGCATCGTTGTAAAAACCAAACGAACCTGGCTCTCCTTTGCCACAAAACACAACGATCACCACGGCAAAGCGGGGCACAAATTTGGTTTTATGACCAATTTTATGGATAATATTTTCACTAAAAGAAAAAAATGACCGACGTATTTATCACCTCAACCGGTATTTTCCTGCCGGGCAATCCGGTTTCCAACGCGGAAATGGAAGATTATTTAGGGCGTATTAACGGTAGTCCAAGCGCTGCTAAAAACCGCGTACTCAAGCAGAATGGTATTCAATCGCGTCATTATGCCATTGACAAAAACCAGAAAACATTGTATCAAAATGCAGATATGGCGGCTTTTGCCGTGGAAAACGCGCTCAAAGCAGTTAGTTTCGATCCGCATAAAGTAGCGTTGCTGGCAACCGGTACTACGCAAGGCGATCTGCCAATTCCGGGTTTTGCCAGTACGGTGCATGCGCGATCCGGTTTTGGGCGTTGCGAACTCGCCAGTTTTCAAAGTGTATGTTCGAGTGGTGTGATGGCGATTCAAACGGCGTTTCAACAGCTGAAAAACGGTGAAAAGGCCAATGCCGTTTGTGTTGGCAGCGATCTGCCGAGCCGGCTGTTCAAATCCTCCCGTTACGATACCCAGCACCTGAAATCGGTACCGTTCGACACCGAATTTTTACGCTGGATGCTTTCTGATGGCGCGGGGGCTTTTTTACTGGAAAATAAAAAGCCGGCAAATTTACCGTCGCTGAAGATCGAATGGGTCGCCCTGAAATCTTTTGCCAACGATTTTCCCCTGTGTATGTACGTTGGGAAAAATACGCCGGCGGATGAGATGTCGTGGCTGGACTACGACAACTACGAAGCGGCCGTCCAGGCAGGCGCGCTGAACCTGAAACAGGATATCCGCAAACTGGATCAGGTGATCCAAAATGGTGTAACGCACTTTTTTGAACTGATCGATGCAGGGAAAATCAATCCCAAAAAGATCGACTGGTTGTGCTGCCATTACTCTTCGGAAATATTTGTGCAACCTATTCGCGATCTTTTGCACAAGGGCGGCGTGGTGATTGAGGAAGCGAAATGGTTTAGCAACCTGACCACCAAAGGCAATACCGGCTCCGCTTCCATATTTATTATGGTGGATGAATTGTTCAAAAGCGGCCGGCTTAAAGAAGGCGATACGATCCTCTGTATGGTGCCGGAAAGTGGACAGTCCATTACTTCTTTTATGCAATTTACCGTTAGCATCCCTGCCCAAAAAGGGCAGAAAACTTTTCCCGTTCGCGCCATTGAAGCGCCTAAACTGGAACTGGAGCAAAGTGAAATTGCCGAGTGGCTGGTACGACAGTTGACCCAGGTGTGGGTGGATTTCGAAACGCAATTGCTGCAAGTGCCGGTTGTAAAAAAAATCCATGAAGGGCATTTAACCATAGCGGACTATAAACTTTTGCTGAAAGACTTGCGGCAACAAGTGATCGACGGTTCCCAGTGGATTTCGCGGGCAGCATCCAATATCAGCATCGATTTATTTGAATTGCGCTCGGCATTTATCATCCATACTGCCGCCGAACATAAGGATTACCAGATGCTGGAGCGCAATTATGCGGCGCTTGGCGAGAATGTAAACGACTTGCTCAACGCCGAGAAAAATATTGGTAGCCAGGCACTTACGGCGTTTATGTTTCACCAGGCCAGCCAGCCCAATCCGATCGATTTGCTGGGTGCCATGTTCATCATCGAAGGAATTGGCAATCGGCTGGCGGCTTTTTGGGGACAGATGATGCAGGAACAACTGGGGCTCCTCGACGACCAGGTTTCGTTTTTTACCTATCATGGCGTTGCCGATGAAGGGCATTTCAGGAACCTGGAAAAGGCGCTGAACCACCCGCGCATGAGCAATATCCATCGTCATGCGCGGGGGGGTACGCCGCATTTAAGGGACCGGGGAAAAGCGCGG
>JBBRDQ010000026.1:0-36007 GCA_038203695.1 Chitinophagales bacterium | reverse complement strand
TCAGCCACGATGGGTGTTTCCACTTTGCCCAGACCCGGATCGTTGGTAAGGGTTGGCGGCGCACCCTCGTCGCCTTCGTTGTCCTTCGTCCCGATATCCTTGTTATTGTCGATAAGCTCTGCCACTGTAGCCTTGGGTTCTTCTTCCTGCACTTCATTGTCGATTAAAACTACTGGCGGCACAAATCGCGCGGTGGAGTGGACGGGCGGCGGCGGTGTAGGCGGCGGCACCGGCGGCGGTATGGGTGTATTTGGATCAATCTCCGGTGGCGGGCCGAGTACAGCAACTACATTCGTAACCGGCACCTCCGGTCGAAGATCTGAAAAGGCTTTTAATAAGGTCGGGAGCGCCAGAAAGAATACAATCAGGGCAATCCCGATCAGCAGTGCGCGACCCAGGTACCGCGGGTAATCGCGCCGCAACTGGTAAGCGCCATAGGTTTTGTTGCGGTTGGCAAAAATGATATCGAGCATGTCCCGATCATCAGGCGTGGTTATTTTTTCCGTTGCCATGGTGTAAAAAATTTAAAGGTTAGATTTTGAAAAGACGATGTCCAGCGCATCCGGTGCGGACACGAATTCATCGAAGATTGTGCAAAAAATGAATACAGGATGTAGCCCGGAGCACGGTCCGGCAGTGGGTTATACAGGTCGTTTACATTGTCGGTAAAAGCAGTTAACTAATTTACAGACAATGGTTTAAGTGTATATAAGTAAGATGCGGAACGCCGTTGTTTTGGTGGGTGCAACGGCATGTATTTTTCAAAAAATTGCATAAAAAAAGCGGTACCGACTTTCGCCGATACCGCTTATAAAATATGTTTTTGTAGTAAAACGGTTACTCCAACTTGAACTTGATGGGCAAGGTGTAGCGCACTTTTACCGGGTGACCGTTGGCTTCCCCTGGCGACCACTTCGGCATTGCTTTCACAACGCGCAAGGCTTCTTTACCAAGACTACCACCGCTCGGGTCGCGCAGCACTTCTACATCAGAGATGCTGCCATCTTTATTGACCACGAATTTCACGGGAACAGTACCCTGAATACCGTTGTCTTTTGCTACGGATGGATAAACAATATTATCCGACAGGTACTTGTACATTTCCTTGTCACCGCCCGGGAAGGAGGGTTGTTTCTGGATATCGAACAAGTCGAAGGTTCTTTCCGGCTCTGCCACTACAGCTGCTTCCACCTTACCCAGATCTGGATTATCGATCGTAGCGGGTGGTGCATCATCATCGCCTTCCTTGTCTTCCTTACCGATATCCTCCTTCTTCTCGAGCAGTTCTTCGATCGCTTTCTTTGGCTCTTCTTCGACTACTTCCTCGTCTTTTTTAATAACGGGCGGCACGAATTTAACCGTAGAACGCGTCGGCGGTGGCGGTGTAGGTGGTGGCGGCGGCGGCGGCGGCGGCGGGTTATTTGGATCGATATCCGGTGGCGGGCCGAGTTCAGCGACCACGTCAATCGGCTTTTCAGCTGGCTTAAAATCCGCGATTGCTTTTAACAACATCGGAAGTGCCAGAAAGAAAACGATCAATGCTATACCGAGAGCCAGTGCGCGGGCCAAATACTTGGGGTAGTCCCGTCGCAATTGGTAAGCCCCATAGGCCTTATTCCGGTTGGCAAAGATGATATCGAGCATGTCCCTGTAATACGGGTTAGTGCTTTTTTCTTCTGCCATTGTGTAATTTTTTTAATGTTGAACAGTTATTTTATCAATTGGCAGATGCCTGTTGTTCCGGGTTGAAGTTCAGACCGGCCGCAGGATTTTTGATAAAATCCTCTTCCAGTTTAGACACGTCCAGAATCACATAATAACGCACTTTGGTAATGGCCATCTCGTCGAGCGCATCCACCAGATTTTTGTACTTTGACTCCTTGGTCGGCTTGATGATTACATTGATAAAAGAGCCTTTACGCGGTTCTTTCGTCTTGAAATCTTCATAATCTTCCACCCCGTGGATGCCGGCTACTTTGTCCATTTTGTTCAAAATAACCTTGCGCAGTCCTTCAGCGGAATAGTCCGTAGAGTCGAGCGTCGGTTTTGTAATGCCTTCGTACCAATAGACTTTATCATCGGCACCGAGCAGAAGTGTAAGTACCTTCGATTCTTTAACAGGCTCGAGATCCGGCAACTTTACATTCTTATCAGGCATTACCAGCGCCATAATTTGCGGTTTGGCCAGTGTAGTAGTAAGCATGAAGAACGTGATCAACAAGAAACCTAAGTCCACCATGGGCGTAAGGTCTACGCGTGTGGACATTTTCTTGGCTCTCTTCTTCCCGCCACCACCACCTTTATCCGCGACTTGCATTTCAGCCATCGTCGTATATTTTTAATGATGATTGTAATGGTGAATTTCGTCTATAAACTACCGGAATCAGCTTCCGGCTCCCTTTCCTACTTTTCGGTGCCTGGTTTGGCTTCCGTGTTAGTAATCAGGTTGAATTTATTGACGTTAATATCCGTCAGGGTGTTGATCACGTTTTGAATCGCCGGGTAAGGCGTATCCTTATCGGCTTTCAACACGATGACGTACTCATCTTTCACTTTCCCTTCATTTTTCATTTTAAACTGGGCCAGACGGGCATTGTGAATCCACGGCCCCAGCTCATTTTCAGTAGTATCGGAAGGGATACCGCCTTCGATTTTGGCACGCTCGGAGGGTTCCATATCCAGCCAGCGTTTCAAATCTTTCCGTTGCACGCCGAAACTACCGGAGTTGGCAAATTTTACTTCCTGCTCTTTGGACAGTTTCATCGTGTAATCCTTATTCATCTGCTCGATGAGCGTTTCACGCGTGTGTTGGCCGACCATATCGAGGTAGACTTTGCCATCTTTGCTCACCAAAATCGTCAGCGTACCCACGTCCGGCAATTTCGTGTCGGAAATGGACGACGGTGAATCTACCACCACCTGTTGCGGCTTCATCTTTGCGGTAAGCATGAAGAAGGTCAGCAACAGAAATGCCACGTCGCACATGGCGGTCATGTCAATGGTGGGTATGCTCCTTTTAGGTTTATGCTTTGGCATAACGTTATTTTGTTACAGGGTTAATTAGTGTCCTTTCGTAGCATACGTCTGCGTAAGGCTGTAGCCTGCTTCGTCGATCCGGTAGGTCATTGAGTCAATACGACCCGTAAAGAAGTTGTAGAAAATGATCGCGACAGCCGAAGTACCGATACCCAAAGCGGTATTGATCAGGGCTTCCGAGATACCGGTTGCGAGTGCCGAAGAGTCCGGAGCGCCGGCATTGGCCAGCGATGCGAACGAACGGATCATCCCGAATACCGTACCCAACAGACCAACAAGGGTTGCCACCGACGCGATGGTAGCCAGGATGTTCAGGTTGCGCTCCAGCATTGGCAGTTCCAGCGAAGTCGCTTCTTCTACTTCTTTTTGGATGGCAATCACTTTTTCGTCTTTCTCCATACCAGTGATGCGCTCCATTTCGGCGTATTTGCCCAGACCGGCGCGTACGACATTGGCAACAGCACCTTTCTGACGATCACAGGCCTGCAAAGCGGCATTCATGTCGCCACGATCGAGCAGCACTTTGATATTGCGTACGAACGCGTCGATATTGCCCGCGCCACTTGCTTGTGCCAGGGTGATGAAACGCTCGATCACAAAAACGATAACGGTAAAAAACAAAGTCAACAATACGGGTACAAGAACGCCGCCTTTGTAAACGGTACCAGACAGATTACCTGGCAATGGGTCGTTTTCATTAAAGCCCATCGGGTGTTCGGCATCGGCTTTAAAGTTACCGGCTGCGCCGAAGTAAAATTTCCAGATGCCGTAAGAGATAACCAACAAGATTGGAATAATAATGTACGGGAAAATCGCTCCGAGTCCGCCGCCGGCTTGTTTTTGCTGTGCTTGGGTGGGTTTTGCTGCTGTCATGCTGCGTGTAAATTTAGGTTAATGAATGATTGATGTTTAACAGATACGCTTTTGACAGTACGAACGAATTTTCTACCCGATGCTGAGAATTTTTGTTCCGGCAACACCGCTGTCTGCATAGATGCAGGCAGGGCGTAAAATGGTGTGCCGGGCCTGAAAAAAAAATTCATCTCCGGTAGAAAACCGTTTTCCTGTGCAAAAGCACGTTGAATGTGGCGGTAAAAATAGCGCGGTGTTTACAATTTCCAACAAGTGCTTTGAGAAATTCTAATTTATTTAAGGGCAAGAAGACCAATTTTTATTTGTCAGCAGCAACTTAGACCCCATATTTAGGCTAAAATCGCTTAAAACGGCTACTTTTTAGCGGTTTGCCCGTAGCGTACATATCTCGCGCTTCCTTTTTTTTTCGGCTTATTAACCTAAAAATAAACAACGATTGACCCGCTCAAACGCTGTCTGCCCGCGAAAATGCGTTTTTCAACTGCGAATCGCTTGCCGGACTTTCACCAAACGCTCCAGTAAGCCCGCCAGTTTTTCCAGCGGCAGCATATTGGCACCGTCTGATTTGGCCTCTGCCGGCCGCGGGTGGGTTTCAATAAATAACCCGTCCGCACCTACCGCAATACCCGCTTTGGCCACCGTCTCAATCAGTGCCGGCCGGCCGCCGGTCACGCCGCTGCTCTGGTTGGGCTGCTGCAACGAATGGGTGCAATCCAGTACAACAGGCACGCCAAAAGATTGCATCACCGGAAGTCCGCGATAATCGATCACCAGGTCCTGATAACCGAAGGTAGTACCCCGTTCGGTCAGGATTACGTTGGGATTGCCCGCCTCCTGGACTTTTTCCATGGCGAAGCGCATCGACTCCGGACTGACAAACTGGCCTTTTTTGATGTTGACCACTTTGCCGGTTTCCGCCGCCGCTACGAGCAGGCTGGTCTGCCGGCACAGGAATGCCGGAATCTGCAGAATGTCCACATATTGCGCGGCCAGCGCAGCTTCGGCATCCGTGTGAATGTCTGTAGTGACTGGTATGTTGTAGTGCAAGCCGATCCGCTGTAGAATATCCAGCGCTTTTTCATCGCCGATACCGGTGAACGAATCACGCTTGCTGCGGTTGGCTTTGCGGTACGAACCTTTAAAAATATACGGGATCGCCAGCCGCTGACACAGTTCATGGACCTGCCCGGCGATATCGAACGCCATTTGTTCGCCTTCGATGGCGCAGGGCCCGGCAATCAGGAAAAAATTGCCGGAGTCCGTATTTTGTAATTTTGGAATGTGGATGTGCATCGATCTAATAAGTAAAGGGTGATGGTTAAATCGTCGACTGGTTTTTACCAGTCCATCTTGCGCCGCTCTTTGGCCAGTTCAATACCAGCGGCATCGAAGGCTGTTTTCAGGTGTTCATACAGGTAGGCAATGGTATCTTCATAGTGTTGGCCGGTCGTCCAGCAGGCGATCTGGACCGTGAGATCATCGCGGCTGATTCCACTTATCTTGACATCGGCCGGGCGGTCGGGCAAGGCATTCGGACACCGGAGTACTACTTCGTCAGCGATAGCACGCAACAGATCAAACGAGGTTTTGGTACTGATCAGCACGGTCGCTTCGGCCTGTACAGGTGCCTGTTCCGCAATATTTTCAATAGCACCTTCGGTAATACGGCCATTGGGAATAATGATTTTTTTACCGTGAGAAGTAACCAGCGTGGTGTTGAAAATCTGGATTTCCGATACTTTACCCATTTTATCGCTTACGACCAGCAAGTCGCCGACTTTATACGGGCGAAATAGCAGGATCAGTACACCCGAAGCGAAATTGCCCAGGCTACCCTGCAAGGCTAAGCCCACTGAGAACGCAATTGCGGAAAAAATTGCGATAAATGAGGTGGTCTCTATACCGATTTTATTGGCAACGACCAGAAACAGCACCACCTTCATGCCCGTATCAGCCAGCGAAGTAAAAAATGGACGCAGGCTGGCATCCACCTTGCGATTGCGCAGGAACACATCGAAGCCGCGCGTAAGCCGTTTGATGGCCCATAATCCGCCAATTAGTAATAAAAGCGCTAAAAGCACGCTCGGGCCGTAGTTCCAGGCAACATCGAGTATGCGCCGAAAGTATAATTCTGCTTCCAATGGTATGTAATTTGTGTCAATCAAGACTAAAATAAGGCATTTCGCCGAAAACGCTGCAAAGTTTGCTAAAAGAGCGCAATTGAATTGCGAAATTTGCGGTTTAAAATAAAATAGATTTGCCGCGTTTATAGTGTTGCAGCCCGGAAATCGGCATTTTCAGCAGTACTATATCCTGGTGCCAAGTATCTCTTTGCAATACCAATTTTTACACCTTTATTATATTACATGAAAAATCTCTTTTTCGCGGCTCTGGTCGCAACATGCACCCTTTATGTAGCCTGCACGCCTAAAACGGGTGGCAAAATGGTGGATACACCACACCAACCCGGTCAACCGGCCCAGTGGGACACGATGGGCAAAGGCGTCATGGGCGCGCCTGCCGATACCGAACTGATCGAAGAACGCATGCTGGTCGATGGTATTGAGGTAAAACCGCAGTCCGCGCCGGTTGCCTTGCCGGACACATTGCCGCATTACAATCCTTCGCACACCTTCGAGATTGATTTGATCCACGAAAAGATCGAAATCTCCTTCGACTGGGCGAAAAAACGCGCCCTTGGGAAAGCCACGCTTACCCTGCGCCCCTGGTTTTATGCAACCGATAAAGTAACCCTCGATGCCAAGAATTTTGACATTCAGTCGGTCGTCATGGAAGGGCAGACCGAGCAACTAAAATACGACTACGACAATGCCAAACTGCTCGTCAATCTGGGCCGGTCGTACGCACGCACGCAGGACATCAAACTGGTCATCACGTATGTTGCCAAACCCGACGAACGCGAAAAAGTAGGCGGCAGCGCGGCAATTACCAGCGATAAAGGGCTGTACTTCATCAATGCCGACGGTAGCGACGCCGACAAACCGCGCCAGATCTGGACGCAAGGCGAAACGGAAAGCAATTCTTTCTGGATGCCGACGGTGGATAAACCCAACGAGCGCTGTACCCAGGAAATGTACATAACCGTAGCAGACAAATACAAAACGCTTTCCAACGGGCTGCTGATCTCCAGCAAAAAGAACGCCGACGGCACGCGCACGGATTACTGGAAAATGGACAAACCGCACGCGCCTTATCTCTTTATGATGGCGATCGGCGAGTATGCCGTAGTCAAAGAAAAATGGCGCGATATCAACCTGGAATATTACGTAGAGCCAAAGTATGAGCAATACGCGAAAGATATTTTCCCCTACACGGCAGAGTTGCTGGAGTTCTATTCTACCCGCCTGGGTTATAATTATCCCTGGTCGAAATTTTCGCAAATCGTAGTGCGCGACTATGTCAGCGGTGCCATGGAAAATACGACGGCGGTTATTTTTGGCGAATTCATGCAGCATGACAAGCGCGAACTGCTGGACAATCACCTCACTAACGAATCGATCGTGGCGCATGAAATGTTCCACCACTGGTTTGGCGACTTGGTCACCTGCGAAAGCTGGTCGAACCTGACCTTAAACGAGGGGTTTGCCAATTATTCGGAATACCTGTGGATGGAGCACAAATATGGACGGGATGTGGCCGATGAGTATGCACTTGATCAACGCGACGGCTATTTCTACAATGCGCAGCAAAACAAACATCCGCTGATCAATTTTGGCTACAACGAACGCGAATCCATGTTCGACGGGCACTCTTATAACAAAGGCGGTGCTATCCTGCACATGTTGCGGACCTACCTGGGCGACGACGCCTTTTTTGCCGGTTTACAGCGTTACTTGAAGAAAAACGAGTTTACAGACGTAGAAGCACACGAATTACGCCTGGCCTTCGAAGATGTGAGCGGACAGGATTTGAACTGGTTTTTCAATCAGTGGTTCTTCGGCAACGGTCACCCGACGCTGGAAATGACCTATGACTGGGATGCGGCTACTAAAAAAGCCAGTGTTACCATCGAGCAAAAACAGAAAGCGGAAAAAGGGGAAGCGCCGGTTTTCGATGTACCCATGGCCGTCGATCTTTATGATGCTTCTGGCAAAGCCCGCCGCGAAACTATTCGCCTGACGCACCGCACCCAAACATTTACCTTCGACGCGCCGACCAAGCCTGCCCTGATCAATGTAGATGCCGAAAAAGTGCTGTTGTGTGAAAAAACCGACAATCACACTACGGCGGAATGGATTTTCATGTACAACAATGCACCGCTGTACATGGACCACTGGGAAGCGCTCGAAGGATTGAGCAAAGAAGAAGGCACGGTAAAAAATCCGATCCTGTCGGCGGCTTTGAAAGATAAAAACAAGTCGATCCGCCAACGCAGCCTGCAAGGCATCAATGCTAAAACCGGCCGGATCAAAAATACCGACGACCGGCCGACCGTAGCAAAAATCGCCGGATTCGATCCGGAACCTTCCGTACGCGCTGCCGCACTCCGTGTATTGGGCGACTATGGCGACAAACAATATCAACCGATCGTAGAGCAGGGTTTAGGCGATGATCAGGCCTACAGCGTAGTCGGTGCCGCGCTGGGCGCGTTGTACAAACTGGACCAGCCGGCCGCTGTGCTTGCGGCCGCCAAATATGAAAAGGCCGATAATGAGAACCTGATCGGCGTACTGGCCAAAGTATATGGCAGCAATCCCGACGCAACACATCTCAACTTTTTCAATAAAAATGTGGATAAAGCCGACCAAAACGATGCGTTCGTATTTTTCGAGCAGCATCGGATATTCCTGGTTGGTCTAAAGGATCCGGCACTGCTGGACATTGGGATCAATCAGTGGAAAGGCGTGGCAATGGATGAAAAAAACAGCGAATGGCGCCGTTTTTCAGCCACCAAAGCCCTCTCCGATACCCGCGCCTATTTCCGCGATAAAGGGGAGACGGCAAAGGTCGACCAGCTGAACAGCATCATCACCGATATCAAAGCCTGTGAGAAAAACGAGACGCTGAAGTTGTATTACGATATGTTTTAAGGAATATATGCTCCATTATCAAAAAATAAGTCATCCCGGATATCCCGGGATGACTTATTTTTTGGCATTTATCGGGCAGCCATTATTTTGCGAAATCGAGCACGCCGTTGCGATTGTATAACATCAGTACAAGTGAAATGATGAAAAACAGCCCTATGGCGAGGTAAAGCATACAGTACCCTTTGCCGCGTGTGTTTTGAATATTATCCATAACGTTTGTTTGTTTGATTCAAATTTGATGGCGCAAAAGTAAAAAAGCGCGGCACACTATCTGCTTTTTTCTATGGCAAAAAAGTATCTTTGCGCAAAAGCCGCGTCTCCGAATGTGCAAATCGGGTTCTAAACAAAAACTATCCGGCGCGGTTGGTTGTGTTATGGCTGATGTGATTCAACTTTTACCCGAAAGTGTGGCTAACCAAATAGCCGCCGGAGAGGTGGTGCAACGCCCCGCTTCGGTGGTGAAAGAACTGCTCGAAAATGCCGTAGATGCCGGTGCAACGGAACTCAAACTTATTGTACGCGAGGCTGGCAAAGTGCTGATCCAGGTGATCGACAATGGTTGCGGGATGTCGGATACCGATGCCAGAATGAGTTTTGAACGGCACGCAACCTCCAAAATTCGCGATGCCAAAGATCTTTTCCACATTAATACGATGGGTTTTCGCGGCGAAGCACTGGCTTCCATTGCCGCCGTAGCCCAGGTGGAACTGCGTACGCGCCGGGCAATCGACGAGCTCGGTACCCGAATTGTCATCGAAGATTCGACCATCAAGGTGCAGGAACCCTGTCAGTGCCCAGTCGGCACCAGCATCGCCGTCAAAAATTTATTTTACAACATTCCCGCCCGGCGCAATTTTCTCAAAAGCGAACCGGTAGAGTTGCGGCATATCCTCGACGAATTTCAGCGGGTAGCCATGGCGCACCCCGATTTGTTTTTGTCGCTACACCACAATGACCTGGAAGTTTTTCACTTGCCGGCTGGCAATCTGCGACAGCGCATCGTCAAGATTTTCGGCGATGCGGTCAATAAAAAACTCGTTCCGGTGCACGAAGAGACCGAAGTGCTGAAAATTACAGGATTTGTCGGCAAGCCCGATTATTCCAAAAAAGCGCGCGGCGAACAGTTGTTTTTTGTCAATCGCCGGTTCATCAAAAGCAATTACCTGCACCATGCCGTAGCCAGCGCGTATGAGGATTTATTGCCTTCCGACACCTATCCGCTGTATGTGTTATTTCTGGATATCGACCCGGCGCGGATCGATATCAATGTGCACCCCACCAAGCAGGAGATTAAATTTGACGATGAAAAACTGGTGTATAATTACCTGAAAGTGACCGTTCGCCACGCTTTGGGTAGTCATAATATCACCCCGACCCTGGATTTTGAACAGGAACCGGCTTTTCAGTCATCGCCAACCCGCACGCCCAGCCTTCGCCCCGATTCGGACTACCCCGCTTCGGTGGGCAATTACCAGCGGCCGCCCCGCGACGACGAGGGCGAACGCCGCCATACCGATAATCTGCGCAACTGGCAGCGTTTATATGAAGGGCTCGACTTGCTTCCACTGGTGCAATCGACTGATAATGAACCATCTGAAACTCCTGCCCACAACTTTAGTCCCGGCGATGAATCGGTCGAATCGTCTTTCAATTTCGAGGTGCGCGCCGGTGCCGGTGCCAATACCCTGGACGATACGCGCGGCAGTTTTTCCCGAAGTCAGAAAGAACCGTATCAATTGCACGGGCAGTATATCGTCAGTCCGATTAAATCCGGTTTTTTGCTCATCGATCAGCAATCGGCCAGCGAACGCATCTTGTATGAGCGGTACGCGGCTGCATTGGTAAGTCAACCAATCACCACCCAGGCGGCACTTTTTCCCAAAACTATTGAACTTTCGGTAGCCGACGCGCTTTTACTCCGTGAAATACTGCCCGAGGTCAATCGCCTGGGATTTGATGTGGCTGAATTTGGCGGCACATCCTTTGTATTGCACGGCACGCCGGCAGATATTGTCGGTATCGGACAGGAGGAATATTTATTAGAAAAAGTGCTGACGCAATACAAGGAAAATCGCGACCTTGAGTTGGGTTTGCAGGATAATCTGGCGCGTTCATTGGCGCGCAGTGCCGCGCTAAAACGCAACCAGGTACTTTCCATCGCTGAAATGCAGGAACTGACCGATCAGTTATTTGCCTGTGCGGTGCCGTATAAAAGTCCTTCCGGGCGAAGTTGTTTTATCACCTTCGATCTGGAAGATTTGAAAAAAAAGTTTGATAGTTAAAAAGGTCAAAGCACCGGATCGGTGCCTATAAACAGTTAAACAATGCTGCAATCTTACCAACCCTTTAGCGGAGTTGTTCGTCATCTCATCATCATTAATGTCCTGGTATATATTGCGACCTATGTTTTGCTGGGGCCGGAACACCGCGATCCGGAGACCTTTATCCTGACCGATCTGGGGCGGATGCAATTAGCCGTATTCCCGGTATTATCGGAACATTTTCAGCCGTACCAGATTTTTACGCACATGTTCATGCACGGCGGTATTGCGCATTTGGCCTTCAACATGCTCTCGCTGTATTTTTTTGGCCCGATGGTGGAAATGGTCTGGGGGCATCGGCGCTTTTTGTTTTACTATCTCTTTTGCGGCCTGGGTGCCTGGGCGTTGCAAGCCGGTATAGAGTTTTGGAGCGCACAACAACCGGGTTTCGACCCATTGTGGGAAATGCCGTCGGTAGGGGCATCGGGGGCCATTTTCGGAATTTTTGTCGCCTTCGCCGTGCTCTTCCCCAATGTAGAATTGCGGTTGTTTTTTCCGCCTATTCCCATCAAGGCCAAGTTTTTTGTACCCATCATGGCCGGCATCGAGTTGTTTTCAGGGATTGGTGGTTATAGCCCCGGCATAGCGCATTTTGCGCACCTTGGCGGCGCTTTATTCGGTTTTATATTGATTCTTATCTGGTATAAAGGACGTATTAATAACCGGCGAATCAATTAGTTGCGACTTTTCAATTACGAAAGTTTCTGCCCGTGACTTGTAGTTGATAACCCGTAATGCTAGCAAATTCGTAATTCGTAATTCGTAATTCGTAATTGAAATGGCGGTTTTTCGGTCAATTTGGGATGATATGACGCAAGCGTTTCGCGTCGGAAGCATGGTAACCCGCTTGGTTATCATCAATTTTGGCGTGTTTGTACTGGTCAATCTGGTGCATTTTTTTATCTGGCTGGCCATGCGCGGCGACGCGGCGGCATCGTGGGTTATTTTCCAGAATGCCCTCACCCAGCTGTGTATGCAGGGCAATGGAATCGCATTGCTGTGGCATCCGTGGACGCCCTTAACGAGTATTTTTCTGCACGAAGGATTTGGCCACTTTCTGGGCAACACCATCGCGTTGTACTTATTCGGCACCATTGTCAGCGATCTGATCGGCGACCGGCGCGTACTGCCGATTTATTTGCTGGGCGGTTTATTCGCTAATTTACTGTATTTTATTTCGGCGCAACTGTCCTTTCTGGGCGTGGGTTACTATGCATTGGGCGCATCGGGTGCGATCATGGCGCTGGCCGGCACAGCGTTGATTCTCGCGCCCGATTACCGCGTGGTGCTGATCCTGTTAGGCGAAGTAAAGTTGAAATACATCGTGCTAATCATGCTGTTGCTCGATCTGATCGGGTTGACTACCCAAAGTAATACGGGCGGACATGCGGCCCACATCGGCGGTTTTCTCATGGGTTGCTGGTTTGCGTACAAACTGCGCGATGGCAAGGACCTCTCAGAACCGGTCAATCGCTTGCTGGATCGCATACTGGGTTGGTTTTCCGTTCGCAAACGCGCCCCGAAACGCCGGCCACAACCCGCTATGACGGCCACCCGCGGCGGGCGGGCGGCCAACAACCGCTCCGATGCCTCCAACATCTCCTACCAGGAACGACTGGATGCTATTCTGGATAAAATTAAAGCTTCCGGCTACGACAGCCTCACCCAAGAGGAGAAGGATTTTCTGTATGATGCCAGTAAAAAGTAATTGGTGCTAGAAAACCACTCATCCAAACCATAATCCATGATTTCGTTGTTGCGCAGCATCGTCAGAATTACCAGTTTTATCGTCGTGGTCATGACGATGTTGGCATACCTGTGCCCAATGGTGAATCCGGTTACGTTCCGCTGGCTGGCATTTTTGGGCACGGCATATCCGTGGTTGCTGGCGGCAAATGTCGTTTTGCTGGTTATTTGGTCCTGGCGCAAAAATCGTTTTGCACTCTACCATTTGGGGATTATCTTGTTGGGCTGGGAATATCTCACCGGTTTTGTCGGATTCGATTTTGCGAAAGATACCGTACCGGAAAACGCAATTACGGTGGCGACGCACAACCTCGGCGGTTTGTTCCGGGGCAAAAAAATGACCGATGCACTGCGCGAAAAAACCGCCGGCGAATACGCCCAGTTTTTAAAGGAAAATGGCGATCCCGATATTTTGTGCACCCAGGAAACCAGTGGCAAGTTTTACCCCTTGCTGGCGGCCAAAATGGGGTATGCCTACAATTTTAATTTACAAAAAGGCACCGTAATCCTCAGCCGTTACCCGATGGAGGGTGGCGGTGAAATCCCGTTTGGCAAAACTGCGAATTCAACGCTTTGGGTGGATGTGCGCATCGACCAGCAAATCATTCGCGTATACAGCGTTCATTTACAGTCAAATAAGGTAACCAACGATACCGAAAAGGTGATCGAGGATCGCGAATTGAACGACAGTGAGACCATCCACGAGATCGGTAGTGTGTTAGGCCGGGTGGGTAGCGCCACCACGGTGCGCGCCGAGCAGGCCCAGCGTTTGCGCGACCACATTCAGCGCTGTCCGCGCCCCGTACTGGTCTGCGGCGATTTTAATGATACCCCCAACTCGTATGTCTATGCGTTGCTCTCGCCCGGACTCACCGATACATTCCGCGAAAAAGGGCTGGGTTTCGGTACCACCTTCGCAGGGGTCTTGCCATTCTTGCGCATCGACTACATTCTGCTGGAAAAATCCTGCAAAACGCTTTCGTGCCGCACCGTACATGGCAACTTCTCCGACCATTACCCGGTCTTTGTTTCGTTCACGCCCGGAAAATAAGCGTGAATCGTACCTCAACTATTTCATTCGTCACTTTTTTTCAACTCCCCCCAACCTTCGTACCGCTATTTGCGTAATGGGATTAATATTGGCAAGCCAGACAGTTTTTTACCTTTAGCATCGTTTCCCTCCGGCCAACGCCATACCAACCTGCATGAACATCGATCCGCAACTGTTGCAAGCCGCCCATCAGGGCGATCGCAAGGCACAATACGCCTTGTATCGCGTCTGCTTTCCGGTATTGATGGCAGTAGCGATGCGGTACCGGCGCGATGCGCAGGAGGCGGCATCGGCGGTAAATAGCGGGTTTCTGAAAATAATCAACCATTTGCATACGTACCGCCGGGAAGAGGTGCCTTTTGAGGCCTGGATCCGGCGTATTATGATCAATACGGCCATCGACGAATTTCGACGGGAAAAGAAATGGCGCGATTTAACCGTTTTTACGGAAAATATCGAACGCGCTTACCCCGATGAACCGATTGCCTGGAATGAAGCCGATCAACGCCTGGACGTGCAACACCTGGAAGCCCTGTTGCGACGTTTGCCACCGATTACGCAGCAAGTGTTCAACCTGTTTGCGCTCGATGGATTCAGTCACCGTGAAATCAGTGAATTACTAGGGATGAGCGAGGGCACTTCCAAATGGCATGTGAGCCATGCGCGCGGACAACTGCGCAGGTGGATTGCGGAAATAACTACAAATACAGCCTGACAGCGATGGAAAATATAGACGAATTCATGCACCAAAAATTCAACAGCGACGACCCGTTGGAGCGATTCCCTTTCCGGGAGGAATATTGGGAACAGGCCGAAGCTATGCTGGCTGCCGATGAAGCGAAGCGGCGTAAGCGGCGGCGCTTCGTGTTCTGGTGGTGGTTTTGCGGACTGCTGCTGCTGAGCGGCAGTGGTTATATGGCCTGGCAATGGGCAGCCCGCGAACCGATCGCCATCACCGCATCCAATCAACCTACGAACGACATTCCAGCAAAAAGCAAGGCGGGCCAACCGGCTTCCGGCACTACTACCAACACTGCCATACGCACCGAAGCGCAAAGACAAGAGATTGAGAAACAATATCTTAGAGCAAAACTGGACAAAGCGGATGCATTTGACGAACCCGCCACACCAGTAAGCGAAACTGGTCAAAAATCTACCAAAAACAGTCGGACAACCAGGGCTGCACCCCGTAAACCTACGCCTGCCAAGGCAGACATTATTAAAAACAGCCCCCAAAAATCCGGCGTCGGCCAACAGAAAAAAGGCGGTCAGGTTATAACCGATCAAGCAACAACACTCCCGACACCCGGTAAGACCCGTGTGCCGGCGGCAACAGCCGCCACAAATGATACGCTGGCAACCACCCGCACCGCTTTATCCGCTGAAGTTGCGATGGCCAATCCTGCCGACACGACCCGTAACGGTACAGCCGGGATAGCACTGCCAACATTATTGACCGGTCTGGAATTTATTCCGGTTCTCATTCAGCCGCTTGGCATTGTACCGGAACAATGGCACCTGCTCTCCTTTGTCAGCCCGGCAATTATCAAAAAAGCGCCGCCCCAACGGCGGTTCTCGATTGGGCTGGCAGCAGCAAGCACCGTTTATAAAAACACCCAGGTTGGTGGCAATGCAGGCATTCTTGTGACCTACAAGCCGAGCAGCAAATGGCATCCTTTCGCCGGCATGACCTGGCGATACATGCCGGTAACCGGCAACAGCGCATTTTTACAGGAAATCACCGATTTGCGCTACAGTTTTGGATACCAGTCCACCCGGTGGAAGACGGAAACCCAAGCTGTACAGTCCCTTGAAATCCCGCTTGGCATACGATGGCAGCAGCGGCGGTTTGCCCTGGAAGCGGGTATTACGCCGGGTACATTGCTCCGTGTTATGGCTACACAAACCAAAACTTACACCGAGTCGCTACAGAGTACGCCTGTAATTACCACTGTGAATGTAGCGGCCAAACGTGCGGCGTACCGGCAGCGGTGGGTGTCCCCTTTTGCGGGCGTTACCTGGCAGGCTACTCCACAGTTGGGCGTGTGGCTACGCGGCTATTATCGCCCGACAAGCGTGATATTACCTGCGCCGGAGATAACCGTCAATGCAGCCGGTCCGTACCTCGATCTAGGCGTTTACTGGTTGTTAATCAATTAATTATGAGAAAAATAACCATATTCGGCGGCTTATTGCTGTGTTTTTTCGGCGCTTGCCAAAAGGAGCAGCCTGAAGATCCGAAGAACTATTTCGAATCGCCCGAATTGTCGGTAGGGTTTGTTACTGATCCCGTCACCGATACGGTGACTGCCGGGCTGAATAACCGCTATTTATTCACGCAGATCGTACCGGTGGCCGTGGATTCGCAAATTAGTACCAGCACTTTCGCCGACGTGAGCTGTCCGGAAGGCAACTGCGCCGGCAGTCTGCGCTTTGAATTTCAAGGCTTTTTTGCGGATTCAACCGCTTTCGGACCAGGTTTTTACGATTATAAATCCAATAGCGTTGCGACCGGATACAACGGCACATTTAGTGTACAAAACCCCGGTCTCTATGATAATTTTTTGCTTTCACTGAATTCTACCCTTATCTTAGAAGGGCCCGATACTTCGACCACGTTGCCTTTTGACAACTTTGTTCCGTTGGATATCCAGTTGTCCGCTTTTAGCAGCAATGGTTTGGCCAGCACGATTTCCCGACGCATCGATCCGCTCAACCCGGCCCGCTATCCGACAGTGGGCATAAAAACCGCCTTTGTTAATGGTGGCTATCAATTAATCGCGCAGGCCAGTCAGGGTACGCCGCCACTCTTTTATCAATGGAACACCGGAGAGTCAACCGCTGTTATTTTTACCGATACCGTCCCCCAATCCGCTTATAGTGTAATCGTAATTGATTCGATCGGCAATACCGCAAGGGCTGCGCTGGACGGCGTCCAGCAGTTAAGTGCATTGTCTTCCGCCACCTTGAATTTTTCAACAAATTTTACGCCGCCCGGATTTTTCAATAAAGTGACGTTGCAATGGGTAGACGCGCAAGGCGTTATCTGGCGTTCCGATCGGGCCGCGCAGCCGATGGATTCGTTTTTTCAAATCGTCCGTTCAACGGCGTACGACGCGAATGAAAACGGATTGCCGACGCAGAAAAAACAGGTGGCATTTCAGTGTGCATTATTCAATACGGCGGGGCAGTCACGCCCGTTTTCCGGCCAGGGGGTCATTGCAGTAGCCCACCAATAAAACCTTTGGCACGTGTTTTTAATGTGCTATGCGAAATATTATCACACTTAAAACACAACCTATTATGGAAGGCATTTTAATTACACTGCTCATTGGAGCGGTAGCGGGCTGGCTCGCAGGCGAAATTCGCCGCGGCTACGGTTTTGGCTTACTAGGCAATATCGTTGTCGGTATTGTAGGCGCATTTGTCGGTAGCTGGATCTGCCGGGAAACGGGGCTGTTTCTGGGCGCCGGATTGCTGGGCAACATTTTGACCGCCGTCCTGGGCGCGCTGGTGTTCCTGTTTTTGATCGGATTGGTCCGGCGGACCTGATACAGGTTCGATCTGTTGAATGAAAAGGCCGACTCACAAGTAACGTTGTGAGTCGGCCTTTTTGATATTTTATCTGGGATATTTTACCAGAAATAATAAATCCCGCGTAAGTGTACATACTGATCGGAAAATGAGTGGACAAATGTTTTTGGCTCCTCCGGAACGTCCTGAATTTCATACAATCCGATTGGCGTGATAGAACGCGAGGCTAGCAATCCCACTTCAAAATTAGCAAAATGGTAACTCAAACCAGCCAGGATGGCAGCGTCATACTGGCTTTTCCGATTGAGAAACAATACAGAATTCGCATCAATTTTATTGAGTCGGTAAGATTGCTCCGTTCCTGCCAAGAGGGTAAGTCCATGCCAAAGGCGATAGGTGACTGATACTTGCAATGCCGCTTGTTGAATGGGTTGCACCCAGCTCGTGTCAGGCAAAAACAGATCTGGATTACGCTGCTGGCGGTATCCTGCCCCTTTTTGAATGAAAGCAGCGCCCAACTGCCAACCCAGATGGGTAGATTTGAACAGATAACCGCTTCCCGATAAACCAGCTTGCCATGAAATTGTATTAACCGGCTCGAATGAGGTAGAGGGCGAATTTTGTTTTAGAATTTGTGTTGCAGTACCTACGCCGGCTGCTATTCCAAAACGCGTTTGTGCAGCGGCGTTGTCTGCAAAAAAACAAGAAGCAAAAAGCAGAAAAATAAAGCAGGCGGATCTAATAATTATCATAATAGTAAGAATTTAGGTGAGTAAATGAGTGAATGATTCGTTTTGAACACTTGTTCATGGTAGAAGAACCGTAATTATTGCAGTATTTTGGCGTCATTAGGGTTCCGAGTTCTTCTTTATACTGTTGGATATTTTCAAAAAATTTCATCACCGCTGCCTTAAAGTTATCCAAGAGGCAAAATGTTTCGTTTGCCAATTTTGAAAACTTTTTTTTTCAAAACCAATTTCAGGTGGGTATAATGTGCAGAAAAGCGTGGTCTTCATCTTAATAATTCTTACTCCTCCATTTGGCACAGTTTTTTTAACTTGCCATGAAAATTTTATTTCTAAAACACCTCATATTATGATTGTCATATCGCATGATAAAGGTTGGAAAATTATCAATCAACGCTCACATGGGCTTTTAGCCGCTATGTTGGCTTATGAATACGATATTGATTTGCCCAGCCATATTATAGTTCCTACCATCATCGCTATCGCTGAGCACGACGATGGTGTGAAGGAAACTGCTCAAGAAAAAAACCTTACGGATGCTGGAGCACCGCGACATTTTTTGGTGAGTGATCATTCGAAAAAGACAGATTTGACTCAACTATTGAACGTCATGGAAATATCAGAGTCAAAGAGTGAGTTAAATGCGCTATTGATTTCTTTGCATATGAAATTCTTGTATAGTGGTCGTAAAGAGGGTGAGGATAAGGATTTGGATGCTTTTCTCAAAGATCAAGAAAAACTTCGGACAAATGCGCTTAAAAACTTAGATATTGACAAAAAACATGCTGATCGTCTATACCGTTTCTTAGAATGGTGCGATGCTTTTTCTTTATTAATTTGCATGGATAAAATTCAGCCCGAGGGCAGGAAAATGGAAGTTTCCAAAAGCCCAGACGGTGACATGAACCAGACTTTTTATAAAAGAAATAATGAAATTACGGTTGAACCTTGGGTGTTCAAAAATAACACTTTCAAAGTCTTCTATGAATATAAAATTTTAGAACAATTGAAATTTAATTCCACTAAAGAATTTGACGAAGTTTGTAAAAATACCCCTGTACAAAGGCAGGAATTTATTTTTGCAAAATAGTTAAGAAATGCTTCTTGTTATAGTCAATCGACAGGAGTTTAGTTGTTATCTGTCAATAACTAAACTCCTCGCAAATTTCTAAATATCTTTAAACTCTGGCATATCCAAGTGTCCCTGAAAAGGAATAATCGTATTACAGGTTACGAAATTCCTCTTTATAAACAAGCAAGTTGGAAGGGTAATAGATACTTCCAACGCTGCATGAAACTTGGATAAAAAAGCCTTTACCGCAGGCGATAACTCAAACTTACTTCAAGCCTTCGCATCTTGGTACTGTATTGGTCGCCATTGAACTGCGCCGTGTATTCTGTACTAATGCCTTGGAAATAATTCAAATTTCCTCGCAGGCGATTAGAAATAGGCACCTGAAAACCGATAAACCAACCAATTGCATGATAGGCTATATAATAGGGCTGGCTTACACTTTCTCCACTGGTGGTGGTGGCTACGTATGGAATTTTTGGCGACGTCTTGTAGTATAACTCCAGCCCTGCATGCGGGCTGAACCACTTGGTGTTCCATTGCAAGGAAACAGGCAGATTCACCAGGTGATAGTTTTGTGCAAACCCTTCATTGTTGCGGAGCGGATTTGGTTGGTACATCAAGTTACCAACGTTATCGAAATCCGAACGAATCAAGAAATGATAGTTGAGTTCTGCCTGGAGGCTGATCTTGCCTGCTGCCATTGTGCGGCTATAACCAAGGCCCGCCAAAAATTGCGGGGACTTTGGGGTTTGTAGGCTATTGTTCGTTGTTAGGTTGTACATACCGCCACCAAAATTGAGGTGAAAGTCGTTTTGTGCCAATACCATGTTCTGGAAGGCAAAGAAAACGACACCGAAGAAACTTAATTTTTTCACTGCTTCAGATTTTTCTACATTGAAAATGTTTACTGAATCAGTGATGCTGTTTGTAGAAATGGTGGCAGCCATGCCCGAAGAAATTATCAAAATATTTTCTTTACCTGCATTCCTGATAACCAGCCCGCTGCTTGCATCCTGCGTAGGCAGTTGGTGTATCACGGTCATATTTTTTGTTGGCAGGTAGATTCGGAGCGTATCGGTGACGAACACAGTATCATATACAAATATCGTGTCGGCGACCAATTTCGCTGGTTTGTATGGCGCAAAAATGGCGTTTTGCGCGCCTGCTCCAAGGCTGCATAACACCAAACAACCTGTCAATATACTGTTGATGATTGCTCGTTTCATATTTACTTGATGATTTGAAGAACCGTGTCTTTCAGAATTATTTGCTTTCTGATGATAACAGGTTGGGGGGCTTTGCTTGTCGCTGTTGCATCTGTTTTTTGACGTTTGATCGGTATGGCTGCTGGTTTTGCTTGCTGCGTATCTGCAAAAACGGGGTTTTGGAAGGCTGTTGCTACAGGCGTTATATCCCTGCTGGTTTGGTCAATGGAGGTACTTAACTCCACCTTGCTTTCCATATTTGCGGCAGGTATGTCTTGTTTTTTCGACAAAAACAAGCTTACCGCAACTACGATGACCGTAATTGATGTGCCGCCCAAAGCCATTGGCTGTAACCAAACACTGGGGGTTGGCACCTGTATTGGCGGGGCTGTTTTCATGGCTTCGGCCAAGACCTTTGACATGTTCGCAGTGGGTTGTATACCCTTTTCTGACAATGCTTGTTTGTACATGTCATCAAGGTACTTTTCTTTTTCCTTTAAAAATGGAAACAAAATAATCGCAGCCCTTCTTTGTTTTTCTTTCATTTCTTTTGCTTTTTGCAATAATATTGCCTGGATTTTTTTTCGCGCCCTTGCAAGGTGCGATTTTGACGTGGCGGGGATGATGCCAAGCATCTCCGCTATTTGCTTATGTGAATATTCCTCAAAAACATAGAGATTGAACACCGTTTTGTGGTGTTCCGGGAGTAGATCCAAAGCATTCAACAATACTGCTTTGTCAAAACCTGCGGCCAAAATGATATTTTGGGGGTCGTCAGCGTCCTCTACTTGTTCCTCACCCCGCTCTGGCACATCGGTTTGCAGCAGGAGGCTGAGTTTTTTTTCTTGCCGCAGGTATTGCAGCACCGTGTTCACTGCAATGCGCCGAAGCCAAGCCTCCACCGCACCTGTATTGCTAAAACCCGCCTGTTTGTGGATGGCAGTCAAAAAAGCATCGTGCATCAAATCCTCTGCTTTGTGCAAGTCATTGACATAACGGCGGCAAACAGCCAATAACTTTGGTGCTTCGAGGCGGTACAATTCTTCCCAGGATATTTTTTTCATTAAAAGTTTGGTGTCGATCGTTCAATAGGAGATGATGCAAATTTTGGAAAAGGTGGCACACGGGCGTAAACAAAATTTAATAAGGGAGCAGCTGGGAAACGATAAAATACCAACATATAACACAAAATGAGGCCGACTCACAACGTTACTTGTGAGTCGGCCTCATTTTGTGTTGTTTACAACGCAAGGTACTATTGTCTCCCACCCTTGCCAAGCGACCGGATCAATACCGCACGATCGTGCCGCTGGCCACCGTCGCGCCGGCGCGTACCCGCCAACCATACATGCCCGCACCCCGGAAAACGTCGGCCGGGATATCCAGTAACTGGGTGCCGCGCTCCAGGTTTTTTTGGACGTTATACAGGATTCTTCCATGCACATCGGTCAGTTCCAGCCGCACATTTTCGGTTTGCGCCAGCCGTACGGGAATAGTGACATTGGCCTTGGAAGGGTTGGGCTGCGGGGCAAAAATGCCAGTCGGTTCCTGTGAAGGTTGCTGGGCATCCTGAAACTCAAGTTGCAGGCCGAAGTTGTTTTCCTGACCATCGTACCCACTAGCAATCAACCCTTCACTGCCACCTGTATGGAGTGAAATGGCGTCTTTCAGATGCACCGCTTGCAATGCCCGTACACGAATCGTGGCGATATTTTCGGCGGCGGCAATTGACTGGGCAATGGGCTGAAACCAGGCTATATTAACCAATCCCGTTTGAAAAAAGGCAAAACTACTGGCCTCCATCTCAGGCAGGTTTCCTGGTGTAATCGCCTCTATAACAAGACTTTGTGGATCAAAACGCAAACCTATTTGCAGCGCCAGCCAGTCACTGTCTTCGCTGGTGCGGATGGGCAAATCCAGCGTTTCTCCGGCTAACAAGGTCGCATCGGGAATAGTCAGAATACGCTGTACAGAGCGCTCCTGCGGCACTTCGCCCTGAAAACCGGGAATGGCACTGCAATCGACATCGCCAATTTTGACGGCCACAAACGAAAACTCCAGGGTATCGCTCTGTATATTGACCAACGTACTGCTTTCTGGAAATACCATCTGAAACGGATTAGCCGGGTTAAAGAAAACAAAATCGCCATCTACAAAGCGCCAGGAGGTATTATTAGGGAGCTCGGAGTAGATACCCAGCAATAATTTTTTCAATTCGACAATGTCGAAAGTGGTGATCGAATTGCTTTTATTAGCATCCGCAGCAATCATGGCATAGGTCGACAACGGCTCCAGACCCAGAATATGTTTTGAAATAGCCACCAGATCCAGGAGGGTGACGCCATTCAACGGATCGTCATCCTTATACGGGGTAATCGTAAAATTACCGGCAAGTGGGAACGCATTTGAACTAAAATATCCGCACGCGTTGGACACAGGTAAAAATATAGTTGTAGGTGGTATACCTGGTGTTGTTCCCTGGAAATCATATTGCATATTGCTAATCACGGCATCGTTACACCACAGCTTACTGCAAATATTTACAACATGCGGACTTCCACTGCAATTCCCCAGGCCATCCTGCACAATTACGTAGGTTTCACAATAATCAACGTTGCCAGCTTCATCCATTGCCCAAAGTTCTACCGGCTGTAAGCCCAATTCCGCACAGGTAAAAATTACTTTTTTCACCGGAAGACCGGCTGAATCTACCGGGAAACTCCCGGTACTCTGGGACGATTTCACGATAGCAATTTTTATATTACTGGACGCGCTGTAGTTGTCCTCCGCGTACTGTAAAAAATCAGTAGCCCACAAGTCAATCTGCTGGGTAGGCATAATGTTGGCACTGAGGCCATTCAAACACACGATCGTTGGCTTTTTGCAATCTTTTATCGTCCAGTTTTGCTCGCAAATCACTTCACCGCCGCCGCCATCGGAAAAAATCCACTGGATTTTATGCACGCCAAACGGTAGTTGTACGGGTACAAAAACGCCCGGATTGGCCACTGTCGTCCAGCGCAGTTGCACCGAGGTGAGGTTGCCAGTGGTGGATTGTTCTATTCCGAACTGATACTTTTCACCGTTGGGTACCGCACGGCTATCAAAGATGACCGCCACACCACCCTGATAATTGGGCAACGCACTGTTGTTAAACCAAATAGATCCGGCCGGCGCTAAATCGGCACTTTGCAAAACCGATTCCTGCGTTCCATTGCCGTCTAAATCCAGAAAAAGCCGAAAGCCGACGGTAGTCCCGTTGGCACAGGTATTTGTAACGCTGCGGCCATGCTCAAACGACACTTCGGGCAAATCATGGGTCGCGTAACCGGCCGCCCAAAAGACAGGATCGTTCCACAACAGGGGGTCGTTGGTTGTCAGGTCGCAAGCCTCCTGCAAACCGGTAGCAGCGCAATCATTCAGGGTAAGGCATTGCGCATTCGCTGATGAAGCAGCAGCAAAAGCAAAAAAAACGAGTAGTATGGTTCGGATATTCATTTTTTTAAGTTTTAAATGATGCAAATTAAATAATTGCCACCTGTATCTTTTGATACATCTCAGCAACCTCAGGGTACGATCACCCGGCCGGAGGCAACCATCTTGCCCTGTGTGTCCAGGCGAAAGAAATAAATGCCGGAAGCGAGTCCATCGCGCTGGAACTGGAATTCGGTGCCCGTGAACGCCTGGGTGCGGGCAGTACGTCCCAGCGCATCGGTCAGCGTAAACTGCATGGGTGCATTTGCGGGAATGCCCTGCAATTGGAAATTAACCTGCTCCGTGAAAGGATTGGGGAAAACTTTCAACTGCACGCCAGCATGAACCGGATCTTTTACCACGGTTACGAAAGGGGACCGGATCGTATGCGTGGACTTGTTGGTGATGATCGGATCGTTAAAATCAAAGAAAATACTGGCCTTATTTTCAATCATTGTGCCGTATGGCAGGTTCGGTTTTTGCTGGATGCGAAACATTACATACCCATTGGAAGCAGCCTGATTGGTCGTGCTATCCGGCAGTAAAATGCGCGGAAACGCAAACGATACTTCGCCCTGGCCGGTCACTTCCCAGGTGTACGGGTGGCTGCTCGCGCCCGGGCGCAGGGTGCTGACGTCCAGTTCAGCCGGGATCTGGTCTTTCACGATCACCAGAAAAGCCGTGTCGTTGCCGGTATTTTGGAAGCGGACCATATAATCCAGTTCCTGTCCGCGCTCGATGTAATGCGCGGCTTGCCAGCCCAGCGGGAAACCGCGTTTATCATTGGGATCATACGAACCGACCACATCATCGCAGTGAATATCGATAAAAGGATCGGCATCGCCCAATGGCATCTGGAGTGCCAGATTGGATGTGTTGCTCGAATTACAATTATTTACCACCGCCGCGACCGGCCCTTTGCGCACATTGCCCGACGTCTGCGAGGTGTTGAAGTAGTAGGCATCGCCGAGGGGCGCCGGCACTACAATGGTCGTATCTTCATTGGCATTTAACTGAAAATTGCCCATCATATACATGATCTGGTCTTCTATGATCACATAATCCTGCGTCTGCTGCATATTGTTCAGTCCAGAGTTGCGCAGCGTAAATGACACGGTATTGGAACAGTCGGTGGTCAGTTCTACCGTCGAGCCATCCCACTGCGGACTAGCCGGCAGGCAGGAACTATCCGGGTATATATGCGCTTCCGTGCAGAAAACGTATCCGACCGGCGTAGCACACGACACGAACACCTGGAAGGTAAAAGACTGACAATCGCCGGGTTCTACATCCGAAACATTGAAAGTAAGCACGGTGCCTGTCTGATTGGTCAGTGGGATGGAACTGTTCTGAAAGGTCAATGCGGCATCTGCCAAATCTACTTGCACATACGCATTGGTGGCCGTCATATTACCATTGTTGCAATAATCCACGTAATAGGTCAGTGTAGTGCAACGGCGGATAAGACCTGCGCCGATTTCCACATCCAGCAGAGGGCATTCCGCAATGGCGCGGACGCCGGAATTGGGCAGGGTAACGGTCTGACCGATACCGTTCAGCGTAGTCGTCAGCGTATCGCAAGCGTGCCAGAAAGCCGCCTGACCGAACCGCGCTTTGGCGATTACTGTAAAAGTACCTTCCCCGACACTCAGGTCATAGGTGCCGTCAACGGCCGTTTCACCATAAAACACTTCGTTTTGCTGGTTTTTCGCTTCCACGATAAATCCTTTCAGGGGTGCCTCGCCGGCGTCGAAAGCACAATCATTATCCACGTCGTGGTAGACTTTACCTTTGATATGATTGGCGTAAATTTCCGCTTCGAAATTGGCTTTAATCAGGATAGCGCCCGCCTCACTCTCACCCGCCAACACCATATTACCATCGGCAGAGGGAATGGCCTGCCAGATTTGCCCGACGGCGTTGAAGGATTTTTTCCAGACCTGGAAACCGAATTCATCTAATTTAACCAGGTTCAGGCCGGAAAATGTATTATTCGGCAGGTAAGTATTGTACGGCAGGTATAAATTCCCGCTGTTATCCTCGATCACCGTATTCGCCAATATGATATCGGTGTTAGGGCTGCCATTGGGGTTGAAGGATTGATACCAGTCTTCCTGCCCGTTACCGTCGGTCTTTAAAAGGCTGATCTGGTTGAAGGTGGTACCCATGATTAACAGACCGCCATCGAGGGTCCGGATCAGATCGCTGGCGGTTTGTCGGCCGGGTTTCGGATAGGTTTTGTACCAGAGTTGGGTACCGGCCGCATCGGTTTTGGCCATAAAAAAATCGGTGCTGCTGTTAATGCGCAATGTACCGCTGATGACCAGGTTTCCTCCCGGCAGTTCCAGGACGCGCGAAACCTGTTCGTCGCCGGCAGCGCCAAAGTTCTTTTGCCACAAAATGGTGCCGTCTGTATCAAACTTTACCAGCCATATTTGCTGTATATACTGCGAATCGCGGGTATTGCCAGCGGCTACTAATTTACCGTCGCTGGTGGCAATAATGTCTTTCAATCCGTTGGGTAACAAAAAGTTATCCGCCGTTCGCTGCCATTGTACTACGCCGGCTGCATTGACTTTTACCAGAATACTTTTCAATCCGCCGGCTCCCGGATAGTTTTCGCCCAGGATCACAAAACCACCGTCGGCAGTCTGGGTCAAAGCGAGCGCTTTTGCGCCGTTTAACATATCGGGGGCTGCCCAGACCGCCGCGCCTTGTGCATCTACCCGCAACGCACCGCTATTGGCAAAAGTACCAGCCAGGCAATAACCACCATCGGCCGTCTGCACCACATCCCGGGCGATGGACCCTGCCGGCGCATAGATTTTTTGAAATCCCTGTGCCCGGCCAAGGGTAGCCATAAGGAGGATTAGTAAGAGCACGGGGAGCCTTTTCGATTGATTTGTACGAGAAACGTTCATGTTTTTTCCAATTTTTAAAGATTATTGAACCGTAACGGGGGCAGTTACTTTTTCATGGTACAAAAGTGCGTTTGATCCATTGCAACAACAAGGACAAAAAAATTTATTTTTCAGGTTTAATTATAAAATTATTTTTTATAACCTGTTCATAACTAATAATTTATCAATATTTTTGTTGCATTAATTTCAGTTTATGGAAAACTCACCACTCCTGGAAATTTTACGCACACTACCCAAAGAGCGCTTAAAAACCTTCGAAAAATTTGTGCATTCCCCTTTTCACGTCACCCACCCCGGGGTTGTGCAGTTATTCGAGTATCTTAAACACAACCTGCACGCTGCATCTCTGGAGCAATCGACGCTGCTAAAAGCCGTGGGAGAAACCGATCCGCGCCGTATTTATCACCTGACCAATTATTTGCTGGAAGCCGTGGAAAAATTCCTGGCACTCGAACAATGGGAAGAACAGGAGCCCGTCCATCATCTGGGCACGGTGACGGCGTTGCGACGGCTGCATCTGAAAGGACCTTTTGCAGGCATGTTGCGCTACGCACACAAACGCCTCAAAAACAGCGCCTTGCGTGGAGCCGATTATTATCGCAGCGATTATGCGCTGTCGCTGGAGGCTTATTACGGCTCGTTGCAGCAGGGGCGGGCCAAGTCTTTTAACTTACAGGAACTCTCCGATGCACAGGACATCGCTTTTCTGTGCGAGAAACTGCGCACCGGTTGTCTGCTGTTGAGCCACCAGGCTGTATCCAAACAGGAATATGATAAGGGCCTGTTAGATAATACGCTCCAATTTCTGCAGGGACATCGGTATCTGGAAATACCTGCCGTAGCCGTTTATTACCACGGTTATTACGCCCAGTTGGGCGGCACGGACAGCGATGCGCATTTCGGGCAGTTGAAAATATTGCTACAGGAACACGCCGGCCAGTTTTCGCTGGCAGAGATGCACGATTTATTTCTAATGGCCATCAATTTTTGTATTCGCCGCATCAACCAGACCCAGGAGCATTATTTCCGAGAGGTGTTCGACTTGTATCAGTCCGGACTGCAACACGGCGCGCTGTTGGAAGACGGATTATTGTCGCGCTGGACCTACAATAATATCACCGGCACGGCGCTGCGACTGCGGGAGTTTACCTGGGTGCGCCATTTTTTGCAGGAATATGCGCCATTTTTACCCGAGAATCACCGGGAAGGCGCGTTTCAATTCAATCTCGCGCGCTATTTTTACGATACCGGCGATTTACGCCAAGCGATGCAACACCTGCTGCAACGGGAGCACGATGATCTGTTGCAAAATCTGATCGCCAAGGTCATGCTTTGCAAAATATACTACGAACTGGGTGAAACGGACGCCCTGGAAAACCAGTTGGACAGTATTCAAATCTACCTGCGCCGTAAAAAAGTGCTGGGTTATCACCGCGATAATTATACCGCTATCATACGGTTCATGCGTAAACTGGTCGCGCTGAACTTTAGTGACCGCGCAGAAGTGAAGTCGTTAAAAACCGCTATTCATACGACTTCGATATTGACAGAGCGCGAGTGGCTGCTGAAGCAACTGGATTAAAAAAGGCCCGTAAAATGCTGTTTAACAACATTTTACGAGCCTGTCATTTTAGAACGCCACTTGGATAATACTATCGCAATAACGTCACATCGCCTTTTTTAGATTGCAGGGTACCATCGCCTTTACGCCACAATACTACGTAGACATATACATCGGATACGGCTGGGGTCCCGTCTATATTTCCATCCCATTCCGCATTTGGCTCGTTGCTGGTAAATATTTTCTGTCCCCAGCGATTGTAAATTTCCATTTTATCGATCGTCGCCAACCCTTCCAGTACCACCATTTTAAAGGTATTGTTTAAGTCGTCGTTGCCGGGCGTAAACGCATTGGGGAACTGCACATTGGGTTGCAAAACGATCACCTGGTACGTTGCTTCCTGGGTACAACCATTGGATGAAGTCGCAATAACAGTGTACGTAATCGTGGCCGAGTCTGGCAGTGCTGTGGTTGGATTCACCGTAATAACGGACGCACTGGTACCGACAGGAACCATATTTTCCTGCCACGCATACTGGAATGTCGTCGTCTGGGTAGGAGAAATAATGGCCGTCAAGTTGAGCGTTTCACCAACTGATATGCGATTGGTGTCCGGATCTGATTCGATGCGCACGCTAAATGCCGGCGCTACCATCACCATGACATTATCGGTCAGGATACACCCGTCGCCATAGGTAAATACCAGGCCGTAGGTAGTCGTCGTAGCAGGCGCCAAAACCGGCGATATACTGGCGGTTGTCGCTCCGGTCGACCACAAATAGTCGCCCGTAGTAGACGCATTTGCCACCAATTGCACGGGTTGTCCGGGGCATACTTTCTGATCGGCTGGCAGGGTGAGCGTAGCATTATAAGCCACAACGGTGATTTGCCGGGTCAGTATACAGTTATCCACCGTCGCAGTGACATTGTAAGTCGTTGTCTGTGTTGGCATTACCGTCGGCGTGGGCGAACTCGAGGTAAAGCCTGCCGGAGTGGAGGTCCAGGAATACGTAGCACCCGGCGTACTTACACTATTGAGCGCCACACTTTCACCCGGACACAAACCCACGTCGGTTGGGAAAACGATTTCGGCGGCCTCGCCCTGGACTTGTACGGTCACCTGACCGGTGAGCACACAATCGGTGCCGGTAGCGGTATACACTACGGTGTAAGTAGTGGACACCGGCGGCGATACGTTTATTGCTTGTCCCGTCTGGCCATTGTTCCACAGGAAAGTACCCGGCAAGTTACTGGCAGCGGTTAAGGTGGTCGTGAGTCCTTTACAAATGGTCGTATCACCGGAGACTGTTAACGTCGCATTGGTTACGGTAATGGTAATTTGTTTTTGCACCTGACAGCCATTATCGGCGGCGACGAAATAAGTGGCAGTCTGCGTCGGCGTGACGGTTGGCTGTGCGCCGGTAACAGTTCCGAAGGTTGGATCGGTAGACGTCCACACGTAGGTAGCCGTGGGATCGTTGGCCAGGTTCAGGGTAACGCTTTCCCCTAAACACAGATTCGCATCCGCCGGGAAAACAATCGCCGGTGGCGCTTTTACCTTGACCAGTGCTGACGCCGATACATCACAACCATCAAATTTACCACTTGCGGTATAGGTAGTGGTCGACGAAGGCGTTGCCAGCGGCGTATTACACGTTTCACAACTGAGCGAGGTAAATGGATCCCATTTAATATCGGTCACTCCAATCGTATAGGTTAAAGTGAGTTGTACACTTTGCCCAAAACACACCGACGTATCGGCCGGTGTTATGGCCATTTCGGCGGGTTGGATCACTTTTACCGTGGCGTTAGATGTGTAGAGACAACCGCCATTCGTCACCGTACGTGTATAGGTAGTAGTAACCGTGGGCGTTACGACCAGATTAAACAGCGTATCGGAGGTCAGCAAACCACCATCCAATGGGTCCCATTGAAAGGTCATATTTGGAAAATCGCTCGGTTCGTACGTTTTGGTTCGCAAAATAACCGGACTACCCTGGCACACCGAGGTATCGGCCGGTAAAATATTTAAAATGAACGGCAGGCTGTCCACGGGAATATACACCGATTCCGTACGAATACAACCGGGTAGCGACGCTGTAGCGGTGTAGAAAGTCGTTTCTACCGGCTTAGCGACCACCGTTTGCCCGCCATTGCTGATCTGCAATCCGGCAATCGGCGACCAGTTCACGGCAGTCGTGGCCGGAGATACGGTCGCGGTAATGGGGACTGCCGTACCTGCACAAATTTTTACCGTGTCGGGCACACTCAATTGCAGCGTAAGATTTACAATCGAGACCTGCAGGGAACGCGTTTCGGAGCAGCCCGGATTAGACGCAACTAATTGATAAAGTGTCGACTGTACTGGTGTTGCAACTGGATTCGCGCTGGCCGGATTGTCCAAACTGCCATTAGCGGGCGTCCAGGCATAGGTTACACCTGCTTCCGGAAAAGTAGTGCCCAACGTTACGCTTTCTCCGTTGCAGATGATCGTATCGCCTTGCACGGATAACAGGGGCGACTGGTACACGGAAACAATTACACTATCTAAGACCGGTACTGGACATGTTCCATTTTGCGTGGAAAGATAATATGTGATCTGCCCGTTGGAAGTTTGGGTTGGAGTTACCGTTGGATTGGCATCCGTACTGGTAAATCCACCCGTAGAAGCGGTCCATTCGTAAAATGATCCGGGGAAAGCATTGCCGCCGAGGCTGACCGATGCGCCGGCACAAAGGGCCTGATTTTCTGCAATGATATATTGCGGTTGGGCAGCCGGATATACGGTCACCAGGATGGTATCGTACACGGTACAGGTAGGCGTAGTCAATGTGCCAAAATAAATATAGATACCGGAACTTGGCAGTGACAGAGTCGGTGACGGACAATCACCGCAACTCAACCCCGGCCCACCGCTCCATTCGTAAACAGCGCCCGGTGCCACATACGGATGCGGATTGAGGGTAAATTCTGCACCGGCACACACAAATGCATTCGGGCCCAGATTGATATCGATAATATCGACATCGATGATGCGCGAAATGGTATTGCAAGTAGTCACGATCTGGACCTGATAACTGGTACTTACGACAGGTGAAGCCACCGGCGAATCGCAGAACCCACAGGAAAGAGAACTGACCGGCGACCAGAAATACGCTTCACCACCGGTTGCTTGTAATTGTAACGATTGCCCGGGGCAAATAGCCGTATCCGCAGTGACCGTAATTTCACTGCCTGGAGAATTTAAAACGCCGGTGGTAGTACCGCCAAAGTCGATCGAAATCCCCCCTTGTTCAATAGCATTGCTAAAATCATCGAGCAAAATCACGTACGTCTGTCCGGCAAGCACGTTGATGCGGCGCACAAAGCGGTCGCCACCCGCGCCCGGCGTCGCGGGATCGTCGCAGTCAAAATCGTCCGTTACCGGATCGCCTGTGTCCGGATTTACATCCGACAGACCGGTTGGTAATTGACCGCCCGTCCAGGAAGAGCGAATCGGCTGGTTGTTGGCCGTAAAATCGCAGATATTAGCGACGTTGTTAATAGGCCCCCAAACATTGAAATCAATGTCGCTGGATTCGTTCGGATCAGCCGCTTGCACCGTGAAACCGAATTTACCGTCCGCAGCTGCGGTAAAATAAAAGAACGCATAGTTGAACTGTGGGTTGACGAAGCAACCGGCATTCATGTCGGGTGTCAAAAAGCCCGGATCGCCGTCGCCTGGATTCAGGGCAATAATTTCCGGCAGGGTTGTATTACATCCACCGATATTAAGCGCATTATCGCACGTTGAAGCCGGTGGCAAAATGACCGGACAAGTAATGGTGTCAACGGTAATGTTGAAAGGTGAGCAATCATCCCCGGCCCCGAAAACAAAATAGTAAGTACCCGGATTTTCCAGAAAAGCCGCATTGATAAACGGATCGACACTGGTAAAGCCGCCACCGGCTGAAACGATACACGTCGAACCAGCCAACGTCGGACAGCCGCCATATACCCCTATCCCCGCGCCTTCATTGGTGCCCGAAGTCAGGATTTGCACACACTCCTGTCCCGGCGACGTGTACGAAAACACGTAATCGTTGCCCGAAAGAAACGCTTCATTCCCACAAGGTCCGTCATTGATGGTATTGCCGGAAAAGCAGTTACTCAGCCCATCATTGGTGTAGGGCAGAGTGGGGATGACCTCCGGGTTGGCGCAAGAAGTGATGGGTGGCGAGGTACAGGCATCGGGTGAACACGTCCAGGTAATTTTAAAACCGGTATCTTCAATGAAACCGTCGGACACAAACTGTACGGTCGCACAATTGCCCGGAATTTGTATTTCAAAATTAGTACTAGCGCCGGTCAGTTGTGTCAGTTGCGTGCCAGTACCGCTGTTGTCGCCAATAAAAAAATGCAGGTAATCGGACCCTGATTCCATCGCATAATTTTCAACATTCAGAATGATACACTGGTGAAACTCCTGCGGGCAGATCGAGATTTCCAGGTTTTCATTCGGAGAGTAATCGCCGGTCGGGCCGCCAGAATCGAACAGTGTACCGGTGCAACTACCCGTGGTAGCGACTGTACCAATATTGATTTCCGGAATATATTTTTCAACGCATAATTTAAATGTACCCCAGTTCGGCGCAGCGGTGGCCGAAAAGTCGTTGATGCGCAAATAATAGGGGAGTCCGGGCGTAAGGCCAAAAAGATTGACTTGGACTTCATTCACATTCAAGTTTGCCGCTGCACAATCCAGTTCGGATAACCCACCGAACACGCAATCGCCCCGATACACGGCTACTTGCGGTTGTTTCATGGTTCCATTCCCACCGATATTGCCCAGCACGGTCACAGAAACATCTACAATGCTGCCGTCGGATGGTGTGGTAAACTGGAACCAGACATCGCGCTCCGGGTTGCCATTAAAACAGGCCGGCACATTGAGGAGTGGGTCGATATTGCTCAGCGTGGCGTTCACATTGGTATACTGTCCGGGAGTCGAACAATAGGGCACTTCACCCAGGTCAATCAGTCCGGAACAGTTGTCGTTCACTGGCACTTGCGCGTACAGGGAAAGGATGGTGGCGGATAATAAGAACGTAAATAATGCCTTCATGCAGCAAATAAATTTTTGTTGGGCGAAAAGTATTGTGATTTTAGCAGGATTCGGGTGTTCCGCTCAAATGAGTTTGGTGCAAAGTTAAAAATCGTCTGAAAAGCGCCATTCTTAACGTGCTTCGAATCAGCGAAACAGGTACTTTCCCCATCGCCACAAGCGCGACCATTCGCGTTGTACCCGGAAATAAGGAATCTGCCGCGCGCCAAATTGCCGGCGCACGCGTTCGATCGGTCGTAACATACTGCCCGCAAAATCAAAAACCGGCAGCTCTAAAACATGGCCCGCATAACGAATGGCCTCCCAGGCCACCAGAATACCCGCGCCGGATTGCCGTAAAGCAGGATCATCGCCGGCCATCAAAAAATAAGCCGAATGGGCATCCCAAATCATATAAGCGCTTGCATGTATCGTGCCGCTTTGCCGATCAGTGGCAAAGAAAATGGCCCGCTGCTGGTGGGCAGCCAGTGCGGAATCGAGACGCTGCAAAAATTCGAAGGAAAATGGCGGCTGCAGACCTTGCCGCGCATAGGAAAGATTCTGCAGCCGGTAAAATTCGGCCACGTCATCGCCAGTGGTCACCGTGACTAATTCCTGCGCTTTCGGAATTTTCTGTTTGCGATAGTCCGGTGCCAGATTTGCCCACACCAGGTCTACATCCGTGATCGGCAACGTGTAAGAATACCGCGTCGTCTGCCGGAAGCCTTGCCAGTAAAATGGCAGCCAGTTGGTCGCCGTATAATTGAAATCCTGTTCAAAAGCCGCCAGTTTGGGCAATTGTGCCAGCAGTTCATCCAGTATACTCGCTTCTTTTGCCGTATTGCGTACCGAAGGCTCCAGATAAGGACCCATCAACCGCGCCAAAGGCGGCATCGCCACGTAGTTCCACCCCCATTTTTGTTTTAAAAAATACGGTAAAACGGCTACAACCCGGCCTGCTTTGGCGACCGTTGCCACTTCCCATACGCCATTGTCAAAACAAACTGCGTCCAAATACCACGGCTGCATAAATACGGGAAAATCCGGCGGAGCGGCGGCGCAAAAATGGAAATAGTGCTCTTTTTGCATTAAAACCCGGTATTAATTCGGATGAAAAAACCACTCTCGCCCAGATCGTTCCAACTCCATTCCAGGCGCAGGGTCTTGTCGTAGTAGGCTACAATATCAACACCGGCACCGTACCCGTACAAAATTCGGTTAGAAAGTGGGTTACCGTTCTTGTAATAAGGATCATTGGCATAACCGATGTCGTTATTGGCCGCCAAAAATACGCGTAATGGCAATTTTCGAAAGGCTTTAATGGGAATAATACGCCCCAGGTTGAAATCGCGGTTGAAAATCTCCAGGTGAAACGCGGTGCGAAACAAGCCAAAATCCAATCCATCGGCCACGTAATATTCATACCCGCGCACAAAACTGCCGCCATAACCCAGCGCCTGATTGTTGTAATAAGGCAATTGTCGGCGCGGAAATGAAACCCGGGCCGCTGTGCGGGTTTCCAGGCTCAAATGCTTGGTCAGCATAAAGTACTGATCGTACCCCGCAAAAAGCCGGCCCAGATGCAAGTCGTCATACGGCAATAACCCATTCCAGCGAAACTCGGTCGTCGCGCGCCATCCGCGCAAAGGATACGGGTGAATATCGCGGTGATCGGAGGTCCAGTTATAGACCACACTCAGATTGCGCTGCCGTTTTTGCCCGTCGAGAAAAAAGTCCGGATTCAATTGAATCACTGTATCGGATACGTTCGTGTGAAAGTATTCCGTTGAAAATGAGTGCGTTGAGAATATACCCGGGCGCCAGGTCAGGCTGACACCTACCGCAAACCGGAGAATTTGCCAGGTATCGCGATCGACGTAAAAGAGCAGTTTATTGGCTTCCGTACGGTAGGAAAGTTCATGCGCCCGTGTGTACGACACCCCCATTTCCATACCGAGGGTTTGCTTCTTATTGAGATTGGGACGGCGATAACTGAGTTCGTATTTATTGGAATAGCCAAACTGCAATTTGGCTTTCAACATATCCGTATTGCCGGTCAGATTGAGGTAACTCAGGTCGACACCGTAGTTTACCCGTCGCAGCGACCGATTAAATTCACTCCACCAAACGTTAAAATTTCGATCGGCTAGTTCAAACAACGGTACCGGATATACGAACCAGGTTTCCGTCAATTTTACCTGTAAAATGAGATGCGTGGTATCTTGCTGCGGCACGGAAGTTATGGTGGCTGCAACGAAAACGCCCAGATTCATCAACCGCAAACGGTTGCGTTCCAGCGTCGGCACGAGCCCTTCCAGTTCTAAAGAGTC
>JBBRDQ010000025.1:0-36999 GCA_038203695.1 Chitinophagales bacterium | reverse complement strand
TGTTTATTTTAAACAATCCGTCAGCCGGAGTAGTAAATCTACATTTTGCACATCGTAATCTTCGTATCCGGTCGCCCAACTGACCCGAATTTTATCCAGTCCGGTTTTGGCCATCTTTTTCAGCAAAGCGCTTTCCAGGGCATATTGCGACCGGTACGTATACACTTGTCCGCTGGCGTCGGGCGTACCGTCGTCGCTGCGTAAATTATTGACAATGAAAGTAGTACCATCTAAAAACTTAAGCGTGGCACTGCCGTTTTTGGGCAGGTTGCCGAAGGCTTTGCGCGCATTGCGGTCGTTCACCACAAAAGTCAGCGAAAGCAGGGTATTGACGCCGATGCTTCCTAACGAGGCTTGCCCAACCACATAAGGTTTGCCCTCCATGTACGTGCGCAAGGCCGGAGCGGTGTAGCGAAATAATTCTACCAGCGGTGTTTCGCGCCGTACTTCACCAGAAAATTCATCCCGCACATTTACGGCCAGCGCACAGGGCGGATGTGGCGGATGCAACAAGACGTCCGTTGCAGGGTCGTACGATTTGAATTGCGGGGTGGCTACTACGGTAGTTTCGCGCTTCTCCTTGCGCATCTTTTGGGTTTTCGCCACGGCCGCCGCACTGGTATCCGCCGACGTGCTATCACTGGAAGCGGTGGATTTTTTTAATTTTATACCCCGTTTTCCGGGTTTATGGCGCGTCGTATCCGATTCGGCGGCACTTACGTCACTTTGCGACCCGGTGGCTTCCGGCTGGGCATCGGTTGTTTTCTTTGCCGTTTTCGAAGTTTTTTTGGGGGCTGGCTGCGCTGACGCTGCAGTTTCATTTTTATCGGCAGACGGAGGAGCGAGGTCGGCGGCTAACTGCTGGTATTGTTTGTATAATTTGGGAAGGTCTTTTTGCTGAACCGCCGAGTCAGCAGCAACGACAGTAGTAGCGAATAAAACCGTTTTTTCGGCCATTTTTTGCCGCTTTTGTGCTGCCTGTTCGGCTTTTTGGGCGTTTTTTACCTGCGTAGAAAAAACCTTCAGTGCTTCTTTTGCGATCGTCGTATCGGCTTTGGCAGCAGTCAATTTGAGTTGGGCATTGTTTCGGGCGACACTGGCATGGAGCGTTTGTTCAACTGCGGTATCGCGCAAGGTGGCTACCGTCAACGAGAGCCGTTCCGCAAAGGCACTCCGTGCTGTATTGGAAATGCTATCCAGCACGGGCATTGCCATGATTGGCTGCTGCGAATACGCGGTGGAAAAACGTATAAAAAAGCCGGCCAGCAGCAAACTCAGGCTCAAAAAACGGTTGTTCATAGCTAAAAATGATGTGTTGGGCAAAATCAGTAGATTGGTGATGATAATAATCGGCGCAGCCGCTACTTTTGGCCGCGAAATTAAGAATTTAATTTTTGCACACTCGCATTACAAATGTCGCCAATGCCCGTTGCTCCATAAACAATGCCCAGTACAAGGCCGGTGAAGCCCTTTTTTCTTGTTTAAATTTCTGTTCAAACTCCTTTGAAATGAAAATGCGCCTGTTTACCCTTATTTTTTCCAGCCTTTTCCTGCTCGCTTCGTGCGGCGAAAAAAAAGCCACACTCCCACCCATGGATTTTAAAAAAATTCCGATTGCGTATCCTTTCAGCCGAAAGGACACCACCGTAACCGACGATTATTTTGGTACAAAAATAAAAGACCCGTACCGCTGGCTCGAAGATGATCAAAGCGCCGAAACCAAAGACTGGGTCCAAAAACAGAATATCGTGACCAATGGTTATTTAGGTCAAATTCCGTACCGCGAAAAGATCAAAAAGCGCCTGGGCGAGATTTTTAACTACGAAAAGTACGGATCGCCCTTCAAGAAGGCCGGTAAATACTACTTTTTTAAAAACGATGGATTGCAGAACCAAAGTGTCCTGTACGTGCAGGAAACCCTGGAAAGTCAGCCGCAGGTGCTGCTGGATCCAAATACGTTCAGCGCGGATGGCACTACGTCCTTGCAGGAAATGGAATTTTCTAAAGACGGCCATTTCTTGGGGTACAGCATTTCTACAGGCGGTTCCGACTGGCGTACGCTGCTGGTAAAAGACCTGCAAACCGGCCAACTGCTGACCGACCAACTGGAATGGGCTAAATTTACCGGCATAGCCTGGCAAGGCGACGGCTTTTATTACACCCGCTATCCGACCCCTAAAAAGGGCGATGAATTAAAAGCCAAAAATGAATTCGGCGCTATCTGGTTCCACAAACTCGGTACACCGCAAACGGCCGACCAACTTATCCACGAAGATAAAGCCCATCCCAGTCGCTTTTTTGGCAGTGCCACTACCGACGACCAGCGCTTTTTATGCATTAGTGCCAGAGAAAGCACCAGTGGCAATGCATTGATGTTCAAAGATTTAAGCAAAAATCAGGCAAATTTTACGCCAATTGCGACCGGCTTCGAAAATGACTATAATGTCGTTAATAATATTGCTGAAAAACTACTGGTGCTTACTAATTTCAAGGCGCCCAAGCAGCAGTTGCTGCTGATCAATACCGAACATCCGGAACCTGAGAACTGGCAAACCCTGATCCCGGAAGACACTGCCGATGTACTGCAAAGCGCCATTTTGTGCGGCGGTAAAATCGTCTGCTCGTATCTGCACAATGCCGCCAGCGCCATTCGCGTCTTCGATCTGACCGGCAAACTGGAAAAAGAAGTGCAGTTGCCGGAGATCGGTACCGTCGGCGGTGTGACCGGTGAAAAAGAAGAGCAACAGGCATTTTTCTCCTTCACCTCCTTTCTGCGGCCGACCTCTATTTTTTCGCTGGACATGAAATCGCTGGCAACCAAAGTGTTCAAAGCGCCGAAACTGGATTTCAACCCAGACTTGTTTACCACCGAACAGGTCTTTTATGCCAGCAAAGACGGTACCAAAGTGCCGATGTTTATCACGCGCAAAAAGAATATCGCGTATGACGGCACCAACCCGACCTTGTTATACGGATACGGCGGATTCAATATTTCCGTAACGCCCAGTTTTTCGCCTTCCCGGGCGGTTTTGCTGGAAAACAATGGCATTTATGTGGTGGCAAATATTCGTGGCGGCGGTGAGTTCGGCGAAAAATGGCACAAAGCCGGCACCCTTTGCCAGAAGCAGAATGTCTTCGACGACTTTATCGGCGCAGCGGAATACCTGATCGGAAAAAAATATACCAGTCCGGCGCGACTGGCCATTCAGGGCGGCTCTAACGGCGGACTGCTGATCGGTGCGTGTATGACCCAGCGCCCCGAGTTATTTGGCGTATGTTTCCCGCAAGTCGGCGTACTGGATATGTTGCGCTATCACCGGTTTACGATCGGTTATGCGTGGGCAACCGATTACGGCCGCAGCGACAACAAGGATGAATTCCCTTGTCTGATCAAATATTCACCCTTGCACAACGTCAAAAAGACAACCTATCCGGCCACGATGGTTACGACCGCCGATCACGACGACCGGGTAGTGCCGGCGCACTCGTTTAAATTCGCCGCCACCTTGCAGGAACATCAGCAGGGCGATAACCCGATCCTGATCCGCATCGACACCAGTGCCGGGCATGGCGCCGGCAAACCCACCGGCAAAATCATCGACGAAGCGTCTGATATGCTGGCGTTTATGCTGTTTAGTATGAAAATGCAGGTGATTTATTAGCGTGTTTTAAGCAGGATAAAGTGCGTTTGCCATAAATAAAACCTCAAAAAGTAATTTTTCAGCGGATACATAAAAAAGCGGCCCGGATGCACACATGCACTCGGGCCGCTCAAATATTTATAATCCAGGCTTTTTACTTCTGCAACACCTTCGCCACCAGATCCGCTGCTTCCTGAAACTCCACCGCGCCCATCACTTCCAGGCCGGATTCGTCGATGATTTTTTTGGCGATGTCCGCGTTGGTACCTTGCAGGCGCACGATAACGGGAACCGGGATATGGCCGATTTGTTTATAGGCATCCACGACGCCCTGCGCCACCCGATCGCAGCGGACAATGCCGCCAAAAATATTGATCAGAATGGCTTTTACATTCGGATCTTTCAGGATAAAACGCATGGCATTTTCAACCCGTTGCGCATCGGCGGTACCACCGACGTCCAGGAAGTTAGCCGGTTCGCCGCCGGACAATTTGATTAGGTCCATAGTGGCCATGGCCAGACCGGCACCGTTGACCATGCAACCCACGTTTCCGTCGAGTTTCACATAGTTGAGGTCGAGTTGCTGGGCTTCTACGTCTGCCGGATCTTCTTCGGCTGTATCGCGCAGTGCTTCGAGGTCTTTGTGACGATATAATGCATTGTCATCGAGTGTTACTTTCGAGTCGACGGCGATAATATGGTCATCGCTGGTTTTCAGGCAAGGGTTGATTTCAAACAGACTCGCATCGCTGCCGATAAAAGCGGCGTACAGTTTTTGCACAAAATCCACCATTTCTTTGAATGCCTGTCCGCTGAGACCCAGGTTAAAAGCAACTTTCTGTGCCTGGAACGGGCGCAAGCCGAGCAGTGGATCCACTTTTTCGGTAAACAGGCGGTCCGGCGTTTCCTCGGCCACTTTTTCAATATCCATACCGCCGTCGGGCGAGTACACGATCACATTGCCACCGCTGGCGCGGTCGGTTAAAATGCTGATATAGAATTCTTTCGGTTCGCTAGCGCCAGGATAAAATACATCTTGGGCGACCAGTACTTTGCTGACGAGTTTGCCTTCTGCTGAAGTTTGTGGGGTGATCAGGTGCATACCGATCATGGCGCCGGCCATTTCACCGGCTTGTTCCGGACTTTTAGCGAGTTTCACGCCGCCGCCTTTACCGCGACCCCCTGCATGGACCTGCGCTTTCACGACGCACCAACCGGAATTGTACAGTTCCTTGATTTTTTTAGCGGCTTCCACCGCTTCTTCGGCGCTGTACGCCACAATGCCTTCCTGGATTTTTACACCGTAGGATTTCAGCAGTTCCTTGCCTTGATATTCGTGAAGATTCATTGAATGACTTGAAATTGAGAATTGAAAAAATGGAAATCGGATAGGATGGCCAAAAGTAAGGCGATTTCCATTGTTTGGCAGGGAAGCAGACGATTTTTTATAAATTTCACCCGTGATATTTTCTTCGGGTGGATTCTCCTGCAAAAAGTAAAATAAAAACGGAGTGCAGGAGGTCACATCCTGCACTCCGTAACCTATAAAGAGTAGCCAAAGTCTGTACAGACTATCAAAAATTAAGGGAAAACGGATAAGATTGTATTCATTGGGTACAATAATTGTACGATATATCTTTCAGCACAGGGAGAATATCTCCAAATGCTACGTAATCTTTTTTCTTGTACTTTTGTTTTTTCATCCTGCGCCGCCTTCTGAACTCTTCCGAAGAAGTATCAAAAGGCGGCAGGGGGACGAAATACCGAAAGAACTATAGAAATGAAATTTTTTACTTTTGGGGTAAAAAAATAGACGGGGGCCCTACGTATGCGCGAGATTAAATGTAATATGTGATGCTCAAAAATTCATTATTTTTAAAGATGCGTGTCATCAGTAATGATAAAATCGCAACTACTTTGTCCAGCAGGACTTTCCGTATTATTCGTTTGGGCAGCTACAGTTCCATTAGTTGGTGTAAGTGCAGCGAAAAAAAGTCCGAGAATAAGTGTAATCGTTGTCATGCTGTAACTTTTTATTGGTTTGTGAAAAATTCTAACGCAAAGGTCAGACTCTCTAATACCTCAAAAAAGGACAAAAAGCTCCATTTCAATCCGGGCAGATTGATACAAAATAGCTGCCCGAACTAACGCATCTGGACGCTGAACAACGATGTTACCCCTTGGATAACAGATATTTTAGGCTATACGCAACCTTATTTTTTACAATCTAATTTTTATGATGAACTGATTTACTTGAATTATGATGCAAAAGTCGGACCTTGCGGATTCAAAAAAAAGGACAAAAAGACGCATTTCAATCCGGACAGATTTGATACAGTCCTCAGATTTACAATTATTTGTACTTTCGTTTTTTTTAATCTATGCTTTATGGAATTCGATGCGCTCCGGGATTTGGTTCAGGTCATCTCTCGCAACAAGGTGAAACAGATTGAGGTGCTGGGCAATCCGGGCCAAGAAGATTCACGGATTGAGGCATTTTATGACGGAATTGCCAAGAATAATTTTACTTCAGATGAAGCCGCAGCCAAATTTTTCTTTGGGGTCGCGGATGCAAAGGATCCGAATTATAAAAAAATGCGCAATCGCTTGGTTCGGCAGTTAATTAATACGTCATTTTTTGTCGATGTTAATTTGCCGATGTTTAATGACCGGTCGAAAGCATATTATAATTGTTATCGTGATTACGCTGCTGCGCTAATTCTAGTCATGCGAAAAGCAAGTAAAGCGAGCGTTTACATTTTGCAACAATTGTTAGAGCAAACGATCAAGTATGAATTTATAGAATTGACGGCTGACGTGGCTCGCCTCTTACGTCAGGAGTATGCAAGATCACAAGTTGACCAAAGTAATCATGAATATTATTCCAAGATTCATCGGCAATATGAAGAAAAACGACGGGGAGAATTACTGGCTTTGGATTATCAGGAGGAATTAATACATTATTATATTGTAAGGCGTTCCCCCAATGAAGATGTTCATCGCCTGGCTACAGTATATTTTGATGAGTTACAGGGTATTGCGCCAGAAGTAGACTCCTCTGCTTTTTATGCTGCGCTATATAGGATTGGAATAATAAAATACCTATCTCAAAATGATTGCGAAAATGTTCTTAAAGTCTGTGATGAAGCGATTGTAAATTTACAAAACCGAAAAAATACGGGACGTGGAGCACTATTTAGTATAGCGATACAAAAATTCACTTGCCTGATGCAACTCCGCCGTTTTGATAGTGGTGAAGCGGAAGCAACTTTCATTTTTTGCTTAAAAACAATCGAAGAAGGGGATTTTAACTGGTTCCGGTTGCACGAAGTTTATGCAATCTATTGTTTGCATGCCCGGCAGTACGACAAAGCGTTACAAATTTTTACAACGGGCTATACACATCCCCGTTTTAATATGTTAAGCGGCACCATTCGCGACAACTGGAATTTGCTTGAAGGTTATTTCCACCTTTTGACCATCTTCAACAAACTCAGAACCGAAACAGTGACGAAGGTGATCGGTGAATTTCGGCTTTCCCGTTTTGTCAATGATATGGAAGTGCTTACTAAAGATAAAGAGGGCATGAATATCCCCTTGGTTTTCCTTCCGATTCTGTACCATGTAGCCAGCGGCACATTACATCAGTCAACCATTTCCATCGATGCGATCGAAAAATACCGAAAACGCTACTTAGACAACGATCTCAATCGCCGCAGCGCCTGTTTTTTAAATCTGATGACGGCGCTTTCCCGTAAGCCTTTTGAACTTAAAAGTGCGGAGCGCAAAATCGAGAAAGAACTGGCTATTTTGCAAAAAGAAGCGCCGCAGGTATCCCGTCAGACTTCGGCCATTGAAATCATTCCATACGAAGACCTGTGGCAGACGTTGCTGGAAGCGACTGGCCGGTAGGCTTTGCTAAGCCATGATGGGTGCTGAATCTATATTTTATTAAGGAGCCCCGTGTCGGGGTGATTTCAAATCACCCTGACACGGGCTTTTTAACAAAATATAAGTACGATTCGCAGATTTACTAGTACGGTATGCGCATTATTTCTTCTTACCGCGCATCAGTTGCATTTCATTGAGCAGGTAACCCGCGCCGCCATACTTGTCCACCACAAACAATACATACCGCAAGTCCACCATAATATTGCGGCAAATCGCCGGGTCGTAGTTCAGGTCGCTCATGGTGCCTTCCCAGACGCGGTCGAAATTAAGTCCTACCAGATTGCCGCGGGCATCCAGCGCCGGACTGCCGGAATTGCCACCAGTGGTATGGTTGGTGCCGATAAATGCAACTGGCAAACGACCGTCTTTGGTGGCATACTGTCCGTAATCCTTGGCTTTCCACAAGTCGATCAGTTTTTGCGGCACGTTGAATTCGTAGTCGCCGGGAATATATTTTTCCATCACGCCGTCCAGATCGGTTTGAAACTGGTATTGTACCGCATCGCGAGGTTCGTAACTGCGCACTTTGCCGTAGGTTACCCGCAACGTGCTGTTCGCATCCGGAAAGAAGCGTTTTTCCTTAAATACGTCCATTTGCGCCGCCATATACTGGCGTTGCAGGAGGGTGATCTGCGGTTGCAATTCCTGGAGTTTTGGCTGTACGCCGGCGACGTACGTGTCATTGATCTTTTTCCAGAAGGCGTATGCCGGGTCGTTTTTAAGCATCTCGTACACCTTTTCCGGTTTTTCTGCTAGCAGGGCATTCATTTTGGTTTCATTGGGCAATGCGCTGTTTTTGAACAGGTTGTCGGCCAGACCGGTAAATCCACCGTATTTGGCGGCTTCGGTTTTTACGTAACCGGCGCCCCATTCATCGCGAACGTGCTGGGCAAAAAGTTCGATCAAACCGGTAAAAACGGCTTTATCTACTTCCGGACGGTAATCTTTATAAAATGCCGGCAGTCCCGCAGTGGCGTCTTTTTGTTTATTGGCAAAAAATGAAACGCCGTTTTTGTCGTACATGTCCAGCCAGGCGTTCAGATTAGCGGCGAGGCCCAATATTTCATTGTTGCGTACACAGGCTTCGGCATAATAGTCGCGGGTGAAAGCATACGGCTCAATGGCTTTATACGTCTCGCGCAACCGAGGCAACAGATTGCCGTACTTATATTTCAGGTCCGGATTGGCTTCGACGCGGCGGGTAAATTCGGCTTCGTAGGTATTCTTTTTATCCAGTGCCTTGTAGTTTTTGAGACCCTGCATTTCACCGAGCCATTTTTTCCAGGCATTGGAAATAGAGGCATACCGGGCGACGTAGGCAATTTTTACTGCCGGGTCTTTGCGCATAAAACCGTCCATAATTTTCAGTGCCCGGTCACGGATACTTACCCGCGCCGGATCCAGCACCTCGCCCATTTGCTGCACGGCGGCAGCGGTCAGGTATTCATCGGTGCGACCCGGAAAGCCATAGACCAGGGTGAAATCACCCTCTTGCACGCCATCCAGTGAAATCGGCAGGAAGTGTTTGGGTTTGTATGGCACGTTTTTATCGGAATAATTCGCAGGATGGTTACTGGCGTCGGCATATACCCGGAACATGGAGAAGTCGCCGGTATGGCGCGGCCAGACCCAGTTATCGGTATCGGAACCGAATTTGCCGATGCTGCTCGGCGGCGCGCCGACAAAACGCACATCTTTGTAGGTGGCAGTGACAAACAGGAAATATTGATTGCCGTTGTAAAAAGGCCGGATGGAAATCTCTTCCCAGGCTTCTTTTTTAGCATTCACTTTGAGCTGGGCCAGGTTTTTGTCGATGGCAGCCTGGCGATCGCGTTCCGACATTTCCCCGGTCAGACCACGCATGGCCGCGATGGTCACGTCCTCCATCCGGGTGACAAACATGGCAGTAACACCTTCTGCGGGCTTTTCTTCGGCGCGATTTTTGGCCCAGTAGCCGTCTTCTATATAATTGTGTTCCAGGCTAGAAAGCGTCTGGATGGCTCCAAACCCGCAGTGGTGGTTCGTCAGCAGCAGCCCTTCCGGCGAGATCATTTCACCCGTACAGCCGCCGTCGAACATACAAATGGCATCTTTGATACTGGGCTTTTCAGTCGAATAAAGATCCTCGGCGCTGAGCTTGAAGCCCAGCGATTTCATCTCTTTTTCATTCTGTTTTTTGAGATGCAGGGGTAGCCACATGCCTTGGCCAAACAAGAGGGTAGGGCAGAGGAGCAGTAGAAAAAATAAACGCTTCATATTGAAAATTTTGGCAAAAGTAGCAAACTCCGGCTGTCTGCCAAGAAAGGGCCAGCCGGCTATTGTACAGAAAAGACAAACAAATAAAAATCAGGGGTAATCAATGCGGTATCACTTCACCACAACCATTTTTTTGGACAAAACCTTGCCGGTTTCATTGCTTAACGCTACCCAGTAGGTACCGGTCGCCATACCTTCTACGGGGATGCCTTCCGTGTATTTGCCGTATTCATAGGGCCGTTCCGAAAAAACAGTACGCAACAATTTGCCTTCACTATTAATAAGTTGCATCGTAACCAGGGTATGCCGGCGGATTTTAAAAGGCACCCACAATGTGTGCGTAGCGGGATTGGGATAGGTTTCTTCCAAATCGAGTGCCGGCGGTGTTTCCTGTTGTGCCACGGTGGCCAGATCGGCATTCACCAGTGCTGTCCAGATGCTGGTGTTGTTATTATCCATGCGCGTCCAGATCGGCCGAACGATATTGTTATGCGCGGTTATGTTGGTATAATCGCCAAAAAACTGCCCTGTGCCGGGTGTAAAAGCCGTTTCGCTTACCTTGAAATTCTGAAAGGTAGCGCCACCGTCTTTGGAAACGGCCATGTAAACATCCGTTTTGGAGTTGCCATAATTACGCCGGTCGTAGAACACAAACCACAGCCAGCCTGTCGCCTGGTCGATGGTCATCCAGGTCAGAAACTGGTGTTTCCCGGCGGGGTCGTTATTTACCCGGGCGGGAGTGCTCCAGGTATTGCCGCCATCGGTGCTTTTGGCGAGCCAGATATCGGTATCGTTCGCGCCATTGCGCTGATCACTCCAATTGACATAAATGGTGCCATGGGAATCACCGCCACTCAAATCGCAGGCTGTAACCGGCAAACCGTTGCAACGCCCCAATCCGGGTATTTCATAATCCCAGCCACCGGGCATATCGCTGATTTTTATGTCATTGGACAACCAGTTTTCGCCGCCGTCGGTACTGCGATCGAACACCAGTCCGGCCGGCCCGGCCCAGGCAACATATACTTCCCCGTTTGGCCCGATACTCGGCACTGCGCCTTCTACAGTTTTGTCGCTGTCGACACAGTCGCCGGAGACCTGGTTTATCCGCACCGGATCGGACCAGGAAGCGCCGCCGTCGATACTTTTGGAAAACAGGATCCGCGAACTATCCGACGAATTTGTGGTGCCGTACTCGTCAAATTCGGTCCAGGTGACAAATAAATAATTGGTTTTCCGGTCCACTGCCAGCCAGTGTTTATCCTGGGCTTTTGCATTATTGAGCCCGGTGAAAGAACCGTTCGACCAGGATTGTCCGTGATCGGTCGATTTCTGACACACAATACGGTCGATCCAGGTACCGTCAGCGGGATTAGACAAATGCAAAAAGAAGAATGCACTGGTGGTGTCCACACTGATGTTCGGATCGCCCCACACCCCGTAAGGCGATACTAATGTGCCAATTGTCCAGGTTTTGCCGGTATCGGAAGAGGTATAGACATTGTTCAGGTTGGCACCAGCAACCAGGTGGCCGGGTGATTTCGGATCAATGCAAATAGAGGGCTCATTCGGGCTCAACTGACTGCTGATCTTGATATTGGTATGCTGGGCAATGGCCTGTAGCGCGATAAAGAGACCGGCAATTGCCAAAAGCAGTTTGTGCATGGTTAAAATTTTATCCGACAAAAGTGGAGCATTGGCTAGAATAAGTGGCGAAAATAAAAGCGTTGGTCGTTAATTTGCCCAAAAAACAACCTGGACCATGTTAGAAACAGCCCGTTTGTACCTCCGTTTTTTTGAACAAAACGATTTTGAAGACATCTTTCGACTCCAACGCGATGCCGAAACCATGCGGTATATCCGGGCGCCCGAGCCTGATCCGGTGGTTGTGCAAACGCGGATGGATACCTGGGAAAAATACCATGCTGAAAACCCTGCGCTGGGCGTTTTTACGATTTTGCGCAGAGAAAACCGGCAATTTGTAGGGTATGCGGTGCTGCGGCATGCAGAATTTACGCCGGGGAAGGAGATTGAGGTCGGCTATACCCTTGCACCGGAAATGTGGGGTAAAGGTATGGCAACGGAAGTAACGAAGGCGCTCCTACAGTATGGATTCGAACAACTCGAAGTGCCGGAAATTGTCGCTTTTACCGATCCGCAAAACGCCGCTAGCCAGCATGTTTTGGCAAAATGCGGGTTTCAGTACGTGGACAAAAGAACAGCGTATGGCGGTGAAAGTAATTTTTTCGTACTCAACCGCGCTGCTTATCACACATAGCCCATGCGTTGTAAGGCGCGTTCGTCGTCGCGCCAGTTATCGCGCACTTTTACAGTCAGTTCCAGGAACACTTTGGATTGCAGGAAACGCTCGATATCCTGCCGGGCATGGGTGCCGAGTTTTTTGATAGCCACCCCGTTTTTACCGAGTATAATGGCTTTTTGGGTTTCGCGCATCACAAAAATATACGCCTGGATACGGGCGATGGCCACACCGTCTTTGGTGGTTGAATCTTGAAAAGACTCGATGCCGACCTCGCAGGAATAGGGAATTTCGTCCGAGTAATTGAGGAAGATCTTTTCGCGGATGATCTCGCCGACGAAAAAGCGTTCCGGGCGATCGGTGAGTTGATCGGTGGGATAAAAAGGCGCACCGGCTGGCAGATAGGTCAGGATTTTTGCTAGTAGATCAGCCCGTTTACCATCTTTCAAGGCAGATATGCTCACGGTATCGGCGAAGTTAATGCGTTTTTTCCACCAACCCATTACGTCCTGGGCGCGTTGCTCCTGCACCAGGTCTTTCTTATTCAAGATCAATAATACGGGCGCTTTGGCCTTGGCCAGTACTTCTATGACTGGATTATCCGCTTCCAGTTCTTCCGTCATATCAAAAACAAACAACATCAGATCGGCGTCTTCCACTGTGCCTTCTACAAAACGGTTCATCGTTTCGTGCATTTTATAGGAAGGTGATTTGACATATCCGGGGGTATCGGAAAAGACAATCTGAAAATCTTCACCCGTCAAAATGCCGATAACACGGTGGCGTGTGGTCTGCGGTTTGTGCGTGATAATGCTCATCCGCTCGCCAACCAGCGCATTCATGAGCGTCGATTTTCCAGCGTTCGGGCGACCGATGATATTCACAAAACCGCTCTTATAATTGGGGACAGACGTGTCCGCTACAGTAGCGGATTCTGTTTCTGCCTCTTCTTCCAAATCTGGCAGCGGCGGAAAATTTATTTCGGGTATTTTCTTCAAGATTCAATGGTTGTGTTGATTATTCATTCAAGCGCCGCACCCTGCCGTGAAACATGGCATCCAGGATCGAAAAAACGATAGCCGGCTTCTGAGTCCGCCAATTGATCTCGTTATAGTCTTCTCCAAAGGTAAGATATTGATGCAACCGCGAATCGTGCATCTCTTCCTCCACATGCTGGCGCAAATTAAGCAATATAATCCAGCCGCCTTCTTCATTTACCTCTTCGGCCCATTCTGCGTAATAATCGTCGTCTGAACCGTGAAAATTGAGCACATTTTCACCAAAAAAAGCAAATTTGGTAATGCCTTCCTTCAGCAACGCATCCACGACATTGCGCTTCAGGTACATGATGTCATTGTGTAACGTGTCGTTCCACTCGCCGATCAATTCAATCAGCGCAAAGCCTTCCGCATAATCGGTGAAAAGCAGTTTGCCATAAAGCGTAGCCGATCCGAACTCATCCCACTGCGGGTGCAGGTAAAAATTATATAACTGGTGTTCGAATTCAAACTCATTGGAAATACGCCCGAAAAACGGCGATTTATCGTCCTCGGAAGCAATGTAATAGTCGCGCCACTGGAAATGCGGTTCGATATTGTGCATGTCGTTGTCGTTGATGCCCGGATCAAGCGTGCCAGGACTGTATAAAAATGCGTGCAAAATTACGCAATCTCAATTAACAAGATATCCTTCAAATCGTTCTGGCAGTTGCTGCGAGAATTTTCCCCACCTTTGCTGCTTAAGGAATGGTGGAACGCAATTTTAAACCCAGGGTGGAATAATCAACGTCTTCTAACGCCCAACTTTCTACACTACTTTGCGTTTACTATAAAATACTCATTGGGGTGTCTGTTTTGGCATAATGTCGAACAGACTGAGATTACACCCATCGAACCTGCGCGGGTTATGCTGCGAAGGGAATTGAGCGGGTAGTGGCATCACTACACCTGGGAAGCCCCTTCACAGGTGGATGTTTCACTTATTCATCTTTTATTCAATGCTTTATGTTACTAAACGAATTGTAATTCGTTTCCCACACGCGGTTGTGTTACACATCGCTATTGCCGTATTGACGCTGTGTAGTCGGCCACTTTTTTCCCAGAATGTACTGCCCGATTCGATTGTGTTACCGATTGCGGTAATCCAGGCGACCCGCGCCGAAACGCGCAATCCGGTGCCGCACACCGATTTTTCCGCCGCAGCCATTGCCCGCAATCACCAGGCGCAGGACGTGCCGTTTCTGCTCAGCAGTGTACCCTCGGTCGTGGAAACATCCGATGCCGGTGCGGGCGTTGGTTATACGGGTATGCGCATACGCGGCAGCGACCCGACGCGTATCAACGTGACCATCAATGGTATTCCGTTTAACGATGCCGAAAGTCAGGGCGTGTTTTGGGTCAATTTGCCCGATTTAGCGGCATCTGCGGCGGAAATTCAGGTGCAACGCGGGGTAGGTACCAGCACGAACGGCGCGGGTGCTTTTGGCGCTTCGGTCAATCTCGACCTTTCGAAAGTCCAGACCGAACCTTTTGCTACGGTGGCCAGTTCGGTCGGTTCGTTTGGGTTGCAGAAATATTCGGCGTACGCTGGCACCGGCTTGCTGCCCGGTAAAGTAGCCTTTAGCGGCCGTTTGTCGACGATTCAATCCGATGGATATGTGGACCGGGCCAGCGCTGACCTGCAATCCTTTCACCTGACCGGTGCATACCTGGATGATCGCCAGATTTTACAGGCGCATTTGATTTCCGGGCATGAAATAACCTATCAGGCATGGTATGGATTGCCAGCGCAGTACCTCGATAATCCCCGTTTGCGCACCTATAATCCGGCCGGTACCGAACAAGTCGGCACGCCTTATGCCAATGAAGTGGATAATTACACCCAGCGGCATTTATTGTTGCACTATCAGCGCTCGCTGTCGAAAAACATGACCCTGCAACTCAACGGCCATTATACGCGCGGGTACGGATTTTATGAACAATACAAGGCCGCAGCGGCATTTGACGCGTACGGTTTGCCTTCTTTTAATCTTGGCGACACCACGGTGGAAGTAACGGATCTGGTGCGCCGGCGTTGGCTGGACAATCATTTTTATGGCAGCACTTTTGCGTTGCGCTGGTCGCCGACGGTACAATTTAAACCGGTTTTTTTGCTGGGCGGCGCGGTCAGTCGCTACCAGGGTAAACACTATGGTGAAATTACCTGGGCGCAAATCGCGGTAAATATTCCCAAGGACTACCGCTACTATGAAAATGATGCGGATAAACGGGATGGCAATATTTACCTGAAAACCGAATTGAATTTTACCAGGAATTTTTCCGCATTTATCGACTTGCAGACGCGAGCAGTGCAATATACTTTTCTAGGGTTTGACAATGCACAAAACAACGTCGATCAATCGGTTAACCTGCTGTTTTTTAACCCGAAGATCGGAATCAACTGGCAGTTTGCGCCCAATTGGACGGCTAATGGATTTGCGGGAATTGCCCATCGCGAACCGAACCGCGACGATTATACCCAGTCGACGCCCGCCAGTCGCCCGCAGGCAGAACGACTTTTCGATCTGGAAACCGGCGTAAAAACCGGGCATAAAACTTGGAATGCTTCGGTCAATTTTTTCTGGATGCAGTACTACAATCAACTTGTGCTCGACGGTCGCCTGAACGATGTGGGCGCTTATATACGTACCAATGTGCCCAACAGTTACCGCGCCGGCATCGAACTGGAAGCCGCTGTACAAGTGCTGCCACAGGTCACGCTAAGTGGTAATACAACGCTAAGTCATAATAAAGTACGGGGTTTTACCGAGTACCGCGACAATTGGGATACCGGTGCACAGGATACTTATGTCTATCAAAACAGCGACCTTGCCTTTTCACCCAATGCAACTGCCCGCGGTGAAATCGCCTGGCAAATCCTGCCCGCAACCGCCAAACATGCCCTGGCGATCGCCTGGTCGGGCAAGTATGTCGGCACCCAATTTCTGGATAATACAGCGAATGCGCAGACTACCTTACCGGCCTATTTTTTCAGCGATGTACGCCTGAATTACGACTTGAAAAAAGTGATCGGTGCGCAAGTCAGCGTCATTTTGGCGGTAAATAATGTGTTTGATGCCAGGTATGTGTCCAATGGCTGGACCTACCGTTATACCTCCACCGGATATGATGCCCGCCCCGATAACGCTTACACGCGCCTGGAAGGGGCAACTACTTATAACCAGACCGGTTATTTTCCGCAGGCCGGTCGCAACTGGATGGCGACAATCCGGTTGATGTTTTAACGTACATGCAAACGACGCAGCGCGGGTCGAACCGGCTGCGTCGTTTAATATTCAGGTCTTTCGGCAAGACCTATTTCGGAATCAACAACTTGTCGCCACCCAACAAACGGGCGTTGATGTCCAGGTTATTGGTAATGGCTAATTCCCGTGCATTTACCCGCAACTTGGTAGCGATAGAAGTCAGGGTTTCGCCTTGTCTGACGATATATTCCTGATAGTTTTTAGATGCACTGTTGTTGGCTTCTTGTGGATTGATCCACCGGCCGTCGGTATCTGTATTGGTGTTGTTCGAATCCCAGGCCGAGTTAGGATTCACCGTCTCCAGGCCATTATTAAGGATCGATTCCTCTTGAAACGGATCCTGTTTCTCATCGCTGTAAGGCTGCGGCTGCTGGTACATCGGGTTGCCAGGATTGGTGTTGTTATTCCAGTTATTGTTGCCCGTGTCGTAATTACCTGGATTGGGAGCAGGCTGACTCCAGCCGTTTGGCAATGGATTCGTTGTATTGGCCGGCGGGGCACCCCAACCATTTTTAAGATTCGTATTGGGCTGCACCGCGCCTGGCGTGCTATACATGCCTGGTTTTTGTACTTGAGGCTGATTCTGGGTATTTACCGGCTGGAATTCAGAGGCATACATCGGTTGTCCAGGGTAAATGATCACATCACCCGTCGAAGACAAGTTGTTCAACTGGCGAAAACGCTGTTCGGTAAGTCCGTAATACCGGGCAATACTCGACACCGATTCGCCATTTTGCACAATGTGAATCAAGACGGTATTGGTCATACCAGTTGCCGACTGTTGTACTTGCGGCTGTGGGGCTGGCGGCGACCAGGTATTGTAGGCAGCCGGTGGAGGTGCTAAAGTCAGCGGTGCTGCGTTGTTATTCGTTTGCCAGTACAGCAACTGGTTTTGTGCAGTCGGGCCCGTGGTAGTGGCCGGAATTTTAAATGAAACCGCACCTTTGGCACCGGGCTGGATCAGGCTAATTTTTTGACAGATTTCGATGTGATCGGCATTTTTAAGTTTATTCCATTTGGCGATCGCTTTGGCATCAAGGCCGTAGGCCCGAGCAATGCTGTTGAGCGATTCGCCTGGTTGAGCGATGTGATAGCCATACCCGGGCATCTCCGGGCAATTGATAACCGGCCGGGGCGGACCATACACTGAGCCAGGCGTTCCTCCATTACCGACGATGGAAAACGTTTCTTTATCCGGTTCGCCGGTTGGATTGTAGGTCATTTCCGGCGTCCAGCGCGAGACCGGCGGCGTAGGCGTAGCCGTGCTGTTCTGGCAAGTAGCATTCAAGTAATCATCCAGTGCCAAACCATTGAACTTGAGCAACCGCACCTGATTATTTTCGGCTTCCAGCGATGATTTTCCCGTGCGATCAGAAATAACGCCGATACCCGGAATGAATTCAAAATCGGACTTTTCCGCATCATTCAGGGTGGATTCCCGGCGGAACGTGTATTGCGCCCGGCAATTCATCATCTTGTGCCCCGTAAAATAGATATAAGCGTTGGTGCCCGGCAACGCGATATTCTGGCCGTAAACGAGATTATTGGTGTCCACTGCGAACGCATAATTCGGGGCTTTGTATTGGTAGATTGAACCATAGCGCACCACCTGTGTCGCGGATACCACCGGCATCAGCAAATAACCGCCGTTGGCAGTTTGCTGCACGATGTAAACCTGACGGGTGTTTTTGTTGATGGCATTCACAAAACTTTCGTTGATGGTAAATTTTCCGCAACTAACAGTGCCTTTGGGCAGCGCCGAAGAGGTCAGGCTATTGGTGCCGGCGGTGAGCAGGTATTGCTCGTTGGCATTCGGATGGAGCGAATACCCCAGTACATTGACGTTGTTATAGGTGTAGCGCGACTCCAATTGATCCATGCAATCGCGGGTAAAATTAATATAGAAAGGCGGGGCTTGCGCGCTCAGATCAACAATGGCAAAAAAGGCGAAAAATAAGAAAAGGATTTGTTTCATAACAGACGGTTTGGTGGAAAATTACAAGGGTTCAGTTGGTGAATTTTTGTTTTGCTGGTAGGTCAAACGTTGTTTTTCGGCATAAAATTCCCCGCAACGTTAGGGGGATTTTTTGAATAAACGTGCTGTAAATCAGGATAATATTCAAAATCGTATTTAAAATATGATTTTTTCAGGTTTCCTGTTTTGTAATTGCATACTTTTTGTAGGAATTTGTGCAAAAAAACGACCACACAGTTACGTAAAGTACTAATTTTTTGTTTTCTTTACAGCGGCCCTTTCAATCGTTTAAAATTATTGGGTAAATGTTTACGCGGTGGCTACTTACTTATCGGGCTCTTTTTATTCTTATAAAAAATACGTACCATGAAAAAATCTTTTACCGCCGTAGAAGTTAAATTGGCATTTGTATTCGCCGCGAATGCCCTATTTTTGCCCGATGAATAAGCCATTGATTTTAGTAACTAACGACGATGGGATCGTCGCGCCCGGTATCCGCGCATTAGTAGAAGTAGCCGCTGAATTGGGGGAAGTGGTCGTCGTAGCGCCTGATTCGCCCCAAAGTGGTAAAGGACACGCCATTACGATCCATGACCCCCTGCGCCTGAAAAAAGTAAAAGTCTTCGATCATATCGAAGCCTGGGAATGTTCGGGTACACCGGTTGATTGCGTAAAACTCGCCAAACATGTCGTTTTGAAAGACCGGAAAATTGATCTGTGTGTCTCCGGGATCAATCACGGCAGCAACGCGTCCATTAATATTATTTATTCCGGTACGCTTTCCGCGGCGATGGAAGCCTCTCTGGAAGACATTAAAAGCGTGGGTTTTTCGCTCGACAATTTCAGTTTTGAAGCCGATTTTGAACCCGCCAAATTTTGGGTCCGCCGCATTATGGCGTATGCACTCGCGCAACCGTTTGAAAGCGGTAACTTATTGAATGTCAATATTCCGAAACTACCGGCGGATCAACTGATGGGACTGCGGGTTTGCCGGCAGGCCGATGCGCGCTGGGTCGAGAAATTTGTCGAAGGCCGCGATCCGAGCGGACAACCTTACTACTGGTTGTCCGGCCAATTTGTCAACAACGACAGTGCCGAAGACACCGATGTATGGGCGCTGCAAAACGGTTATATATCGGTGGTGCCTGCCATGCACGATTTAACCAATTACAAAGCCATGCACGGACTGCGCAAACTGGAAGATGCTTAAATTAACCGCCCTAACACAAAAAATATGAACCGAAATGAACTTTGGGTCGGCCTGGTCGCCGGGCTTCTGTTGCCAATTATGAGTTTTGTATTGCTGTACGAAATTTTCAATTTGCTGGAAACAAAGGGGGCGGCCAGTAGCGCCGGCTTTTCCCCCGGTTTTCGCGAACGCACCGTGGGTATTATCGCCATTGCCATCAATATTTTTTTACTCAATCTTTACCGCCGCCGCCGGTGGGATCAGGCGATGCGCGGGATCGTAATTGCCACCTCCGTCCTGGCCATGATCTGGGTAGTGCGGTATGTACCAAGCCTTTTTTAATGATTAATGCGAATAACAGATTAACGGCTAATGATTAATGCATAATGATGAATAGAATATGAATAAAATTACCCTGCTTGCCCTTATCATCCCGACAATCGTAGGCGCGTTGGCTTTCTTTCCGGTAAACAATGATAAAGAGGCTTTTCACACCGAGGTGGAATTGACCTATTTTAAGAGCCGTAACCTGGCGCTGTCGGATATTAAAAGTCCGGAAGGGTTGTTATTGTTGCCCATCGACTCCAGTGTGCTTTTCCCGACCGGCAAGGTGTGCGGCGGTTGCCACGGACGCGATCCGAACAATCATGCGCTGGTTTCAACCAGTGGTGTAGATGTGAATATTTACGACGACTGGCGCAGCACGATGATGGCCAACAGTGCCAAAGATCCGTTCTGGCGGGCTAAAGTGAGCCATGAAATTCTGGTGAATCCCACCCACAGCCTGGAGTTACAGGATAAATGTACGAGTTGTCATGCGCCAGCCGGGCATTACCAGGCGAAACTACACAACCATCAGCAGTTCTATACACTGGCAGACGTTGTCGCCGATACGCTCGGACTGGATGGGGTAAACTGTCAGATGTGTCATGCGCAGGCACCGGAGAAAATCGGCAATCTTTTTTCCGGCGAACTGAATTTTGACACGACCAAAATCAGGGTCGCTTACGGTCCGTATGAAATGGCTTTTGTGCCGCCCATGCAACAGTTCATCGGGATTACCCCCAAATTCGGAGAACATATTCAGGATGCCGGTGTGTGCGCCGGTTGCCATACGCTGATCACTAAAACCGTCGATTTCAACGGCGATTTTACCGGTAATACCTTTGTCGAGCAAGCCACCTATCACGAATGGCTGAATTCCCGCTACGATGAAGACCATGATAACATAACGTGTCAGGGTTGTCACATTCCGTCGCTGGAGGATGAAATTATTATTGCCGCCAATTACCAGTTTCTTACGCCCAAGTATCCGTTCGGATTGCACGAAATGGCCGGCGCAAATGTGCCCATGCTTGAACTGCTGCGCGATAACCGACAGCAACTGGGTATTAACGCACTACCGGAGCATTTTGATAGTACCATTGCGGCCACGGTGCGCATGTTGCAACAAAAAACGCTGGATCTGACGGTAACGCCGGGAGTTGTACACGGCGATTCGTTGCACTTTGAGGTTCAACTGATCAACAAAGCCGGGCATAAGTTTCCATCCGGTTACCCGGCGCGCCGGGCCTGGATTGAACTGGAAGTAAAAAATCAGTCCGGACAAACGATTTTCCATTCCGGTCGTATGAATGCGGACCGTACTTTGGCGGACGAAGATGCGAACTTTGAACCCCATTACAATACGATCAATAACCAGGCGCAGGTCCAGATCTACGAATTGGTGCCGGGCGATGTAAATGGAGTGTTTACCAGTGTATTAGAGCGCGGCGACACCGGTTTGAAAGATAACCGGTTGGTACCGCAGGGGTTTTATCGCAGCGATGCTGCGTATGATACGACCCGGATTATCGGAGGCGCACTGCAGGACCCCGACTTTAATCATGATATTGCCGGAACAGAAGGCAGCGGAAGTGATATCGTACATTATGTTTTGCCAACCCAGGGTTACACCGGTACACTGACGGTGACTGCCCGGGTGTGGTATCAAAGCCTGCCACCGAAATGGCTAATGCCGATGTTTGCGTATTCATCGCCGGAGATTGATGCCTTTAAAGCGATGTTTGAATCGGCTGAAAATGCCCCGGTGCTTATTGCACAACAGGTATTGGCCGATCTTTCCGTATCGCCGGTAGCCAGTCATGAGACGGCTAAACAAACCGGTATTCGGGTTTTTCCGACATTATGTATGGATGGTAAAGTGCAGGTTGTAAGTACAGTCTTGCCGGTCCAGCGAGTTGAAATTTTGGATGCTGCCGGAAATACCCTAAAAATAATTGAATCAGCCACTTCAATTACCTTGCCGTCCGCTGCCGGGGTTTATTACCTGAACATAATTTTAACTAACAGAAGACATGTTGTGCAAAAGATTGTACGGTTTTAGATTTTAAAACGCTTGTTTTTTAGAATAAAGAGCGGAAAGAGACCTTTTGGAACTTAAAACTTTGTATTTTATTAACATAAAAATTTATTACATACTCTTTTGCTTTTTCAAAAATGCTGCATACTTTTGTGCGTTGTTTAGATGTTCAGAGTTTGCAACACTTAAAACTTATACCATCTTTAAGTGACAATCTGTTTTTAAACAAACACTATAGAGGATAGCCAATTAAATGGACCCGGGCGTGGCAATCATGCTCCGGGTCTTTTCTATTGGGTCAAGACAAATAAAACGGAGGTGAACATCCCTGTGGTGTTCACCTCCGCGGCAAGGTTACTTTTAGTTTGTCTAACAATCAAGCCTTTTCCAAGGTAAAGCCAAAGGTAGAACCCTGACCTACGTTACTGCGCACATTGATGGTTTGCTTGTGGGCTTCCACGATGTGTTTCACAATCGAAAGGCCCAGGCCCGTACCACCGGCATCGCGGGAGCGACTTTTGTCGACCCGGTAAAAACGGTCGAAGACGTGGTTGAGGTGTTCGGGATTAATACCGATGCCGTTGTCGCTGATCTCGATCAGCACATAGTTTTCCATATCATAGAAACTGACCTTCGTTGCACCGCCTTCCTGTCCATATTTAATGGAGTTATGCAATAGATTCATCAATACCTGGCGGATACTTTCTTTGTCGGCCCGAATGCGGTAATGCTGACCGGCACCTTCTTTATAGGTAAGGCGGACATTGCGTTCTTGTGCGCGCATCTCCAGGTCGGCAAAAACTTCGTCGGTGAGTTCGTGCAGATCAAATTCTCGCAGGTCGAGAATCATCTGGCCTGCTTCCAGTTTATTGATCGTTTCCAGGTCTTCCACGATCGTCTGCAAGCGCTCTATATTGCGCGCAGCACGTTGCAGATACTGCATATTCACTTCCGGATCATTGATGGCGCCGTCAATCAGGGTGTAAATAAATCCCTGAATATTGAAAATCGGCGTTTTCAACTCGTGCGATACATCGCCGATAAAACGCCGGCGGTACGCAGCCAGTCGTTCCAGTTCTTCAAAATCCTGATCGTATTGTTTTGCCCATGCATCTACTTCCAGTTCTACCTCTTCCAGGATGTTTTTGCCCATATCCAGGTTGCCGGCCTTGAAGTCGGCCGGCAATTTATGCCGGTGTATCGTTTTGTAAATCAACTTGATACGCCGGAAAATATAATAGCGGATCATGTAAAAATTAGCTACAAAAACCACCACAAAGGCCAGGGTAAATACCAGTAACATATCCAACCAGGAAAGGCTTAATATGCGCAGGGCGTTGCATAACAGCGCCAGGATGGCAGTAGCAGAAGCAGAAACGGCAGCGATGGAAAACGAGAGTTGCTGCGGCGTTTGGTTTTTAAACATTTTTCCTAAAAGTCAAATTTGTAGCCGATGCCCTTCATCGTTTTGATGTATTGTTCGCCCAGGCGTTCCCGCAGTTTGCGGATGTGCACATCGATTGTGCGATTGCCCACGATCACATCACTGCCCCATATTTTATCAAATATTTCTTCCCGGGTAAAAACGCGGCCGGGTTTGGAGGCTAACAGCCAGAGTATTTCAAATTCCTTACGCGGCAACTCAACGGTTTCCTTGCCCCGGAATACCAGCACTTTCTCGCGGTCGATAATAAGATCATGCAGTTCGATTTGCGCTACTACTTCATCGCTTTGCCGAGAACTGCGGCGCAGCAGGGCGTTAATCCGGCTCAACAGCACGCGCGGTTTAATCGGTTTGGTGATGTAATCGTCGCCGCCAACATCCAGCGCAGCAATCTGAGAAAAATCTTCATCGCGGGCGGTCAGAAAAGCAACCGGCGTATCGGCGAATTCTTTTTTGGAACGCAAGATACGGCAGGTTTCCACGCCATCCAGTTCGGGCATCATGATGTCCAGGATGATCAGATTGGGCTTGGTCTGTTCGGCTACAATCAGGGCTTGACGCCCGTCGTTCGCAGTTACCACATCGTAGCCTTCCTTCCGAAGGTTATATTGCAGGAATTCAAGGATGTCCGGCTCATCATCCACGATCAAGATTTTCTTCGCAGGCGCATTATCCTTCATTGTTTATTTGTTTTGCGCAAAGGTAGCTGTTAGTATTCGCGGCCCGCTTTGAACTATGGATTAAGTAATTGTAAAGTTTGTACCGGCAGTTTATCATTGCCAGCCACAAACCAGCCGCCGCACCCCTTCAAACCAGGTCACGCCCAACAGTTTTTTTACAGCGCCAAAGTCCTGGCATGCTTCCTCTTTGCGATTCAGATTGAGCAAGGCGGTGCCGCGATAATACAGTATTTCGGTGTTGTTCGGATTCAACTTGATCGCTTCGGTCCACTTGGCAATGGCCTGTTCCGGTTCGTTCTTTTCCAGCAATACGGCACCCTCGTCAGCCAGCACCATCGTCTGGTCAAATATTTGGTTGACCGCAGCGCATTTGGGCGCATCCGACTTGAATAAGACGCGCAGCGGCAAAGTCGTACTTACGCCGCGACCGAGATATTGGGCGGGCATCCACAAACCCATCGTGCGGTTGACCAGGCGCAGGGCCTGAAATTGAAAATCAAGTCCTAAATTACTGAAATCCAACTGATTATCTACCTGTAATTCGCCGTTGTTACGAATCAAAACCGCCATTTCGATGATCCCGGTTTTACAACTGTCGTTGTATTCAGCGGGGTATTCCAACCGGTTGATCAGAAAACTGACAAGGGAGTCATTGCCCGGCTTAAACGCCGGCGCAACTTCATAATTCGTATAAATCGTATCGCCATTATCGCTCAGGTAGTAGGGGAGCGCTTCCTGCAATTTAAAACGCAACGGCAACGTCATGCGCATGCGTACTTCTGCGCCCCCGGTGCGTGCTGGTTGCCAGCGCAAGCCGATCGTATCCAGCGCCTTGAGTACGCGGAGTGCCTCGTCGCCGCAGCCACTGCCGATGTCTTTCAGCAGTTTGAAATTGGTCATCCGGCCCGATTTTTCGATCACGAAAGAGGTGACGACCGTTCCTTCCACATTATTTTCGCGGGCCGGTTCGGGGTACCGCATATTTTGCGTGACGATCGCCAGTAATTGCGCATCGGCGCAACGGCGCGTGCTGTCTTCCGTCCAGCCGGGATGACGGCCGGGAGCGCAGCTTTTGAGTAGGGCGTATGGCCAGTTTTCGACTACATTGTAAATAGTTGTATCGATGGATGCGGTGGTCTGACCAGACATGGCGGTCGAAATTACGCACAAAAACAAGAGGCAAAGAGCAATGGGCTTCATTGAATGATAAATTTTTACAAAAGTAGTGGAAATATAAGGGGGGAGGATACGGGGCACAAAAAAAGGTTCTGCCGCGAACGACAGAACCTGAAATCAATGTATTCTCATGTACTTGTTTCGAGTAAAAGGCTGCTTGGAGCAGTAGGGCGGTTATTCGGCCGATTTTGCGGTTTTAGCCTGCTTGCGCAATGCTAAGGGTTCCGTTTTGAATTTTGATTGTAACAGGTGTACGCATGTGCCGACAGTAAGGTTTGATTATGAAAATTATGAATTTTTTTAATCTAAAAATTTGGTGGGCGGTAAAATTGCGAACTACTTTTGACCCGCTTTGGTACGGAAATGGTTCTGAATTGCCGCACTGAATGCCACACAACCTGGAATGTTAACTCGCCATATTTTAATCCATCCTGGCAATTTTCCCGTTGTAATCCCATGCACATTTCCGAGGCGAAATGGGGGTCAGTCTTTACGGGCTGACCTTTTTTTATTAAATTTTGAAATCTTGCAGCCTCGCCACGCCAACAGAAAGCCGCTCTTGCGAAGCGACTTTCCGCTGTTTGTTGCGCAGTGATATTGAAATCCCATGAACATATCCCAAACACATAGCCGTTCACGTTTGAACAGCGCGATTGTGTTTTTTGATGTTGCAAAGGTGAAAACTGAAATGCCAAGCGCCAACAACAAATTTAATGACTTGTGAAAATTATAACCTCCATTTTTATTCATTTTATATTTTTAAATAATTGATTATAAAACATTTATAGTTTTTTAATTTTAGGCAGTGTGAAAAATAAGTAGTTTAAATGTCCGCTCCCCCATAGTTTAAACACCATGAATACGGTATTTGGAAGGAGAGATATGTCTTTGATAAATGAATATTCTTACCTTCACCCCGGACAAATTCTTGAATAAACGATGAAAAATCTCCTAATTATCGGAGCGGGGCGCTCCGCGACCGCTTTAATTAAGTATACGCTGGAGCAAGCACGCAAGTATAATTTCTTTATCACGGTTGCCGATGCGGATATTGAGCAAGCCCGCCGAAAAATCAACGACCACTCGCACGGACGGGCGATCTGGCTAGATGCTTCCAAACCCAACGACCGCCGCGAGGTCATCAGCCGCCACGATGTGGTAGTATCCCTGCTGCCGCCACAAATGCACCTGGAAGTAGCGCAGGACTGCATTTCGCTGGGCAAACACATGGTTACGGCGAGTTACGTTTCCAAACAGATATTCCGGCTGGGCGACGAAGCCCGCCAGCGCGCCCTCGTTTTTATGAATGAACTGGGTCTGGATCCAGGCATCGACCACATGAGCGCGATGCAACGCATTCATCAAATCAAGGCGAAAGGCGGCCGAATTACCGCTTTCTATTCGTATACCGGCGGTCTGGTGGCCCCGGAAAACGATGATAACCCGTGGCACTATAAGTTCAGTTGGAACCCGCGCAATGTGGTGCTGGCCGGACAGGGTACGGCACAATTTCTCGAAGACAATAAACTCAAATACATTCCCTATCGCCGACTGTTCCGCCAATACCGAATTGTCGATATTCCCAAAATGGGGCAATGGGAAGTCTATGCCAACCGCGACTCGATGATGTACCGCGAAGCCTACGGTTTGCAGGATATCAAAACGCTCTTTCGCGGTACCATCCGGCACCGGGGTTTTTGCGATGCCTGGAATGCGCTGGTGCGCATCGGCCTGACCGACGCTACATTTCCGATCGTAGACTCCGATCAATTGACCTACCACGACTTAATGGAGGCATTTCTCGGCATCAGCCAACATACGGGTTCCGTAAAAGACCGTATGGCGAAATTGATCGAAACGGAACCGGATAGTGAAATTATGCAGAAACTGGAGTGGCTGGGTTTGTTTAGCAAACGCCGTATCAAAATCAACAATGCTACCCCGTCGTTGATCCTAGAAAACCTGCTGCTGGAAAAATGGGCGCTGAAACCCGGCGAAAAAGACATGGTGATCATGCAGCACGTCTTTGAATACGATCTGAATCGCCGCAAGAAAAAACTGACTTCCACGCTGGTCATGAAAGGCGAAAATAGCAACGAGACCGCCATGTCCCGTCTGGTCGGATTGCCACTTGGTATTTTTGTGAAACTCCTGATGCTGGATAAGATTTCCACCACCGGGGTCAATATTCCCATTATGCCCGAAGTGTACGAGCCAATTATGCAGGAACTGGAGGAGTACGGGGTGAAGTTTGAGGAGTACGAGGAGTGAGCGTGACTGGTTAATGGAATGTTTATACCCTATCGCATCATGTAGATTATGGAGCGCGATGCGGTTTTTAAATCGGCATGAATGCCTCCAGCATCTGCCGCAGCGTTTCGTTCAAATTGTGGATCGCCAGGGGCAAGTCCCAGCCCTCGCGGTTGCGCGGCTCCACCAGATTGGAGATGCTGCGAATTTGCCAGAACGCTACTTTTGCCTGCAAACAAGCGTAGAAAAAGGCGGCTCCTTCCATAGATTCTACCTGGGCATCCGGATATTTCTGGCGGATGGCGGCAATCGAAGGGGCGCTGCCATGGACTTTCTGGACGGTCAGTCCGCTGGCCTGGGGCAAAAAACCGCCATGCGCTACCTGCGGATTTTGCAGCAAGGCATGGTGGAAAGGCGCGTGATCCGGTTCCTGCAACCCCAGTTCAAACAGATCGGTAAAACGCCCGTCCGCTTCTTCTACACCCAGATCGCCAAAGCGCTCGGTGGTGACATTCAATACATTGCCGATTTGTAAGTGCAGGTCCAGTGCACCGGCAATACCTGCATTGATGGCCAGATCGGGCCGGTTTTCCGCGAAACAAACACCCAACTGCCAGGCCGTAGCCACCATCCCAACCCCGGTAATCAGCGGCTGAACCACCACGCCGTGTTTTTCAAAACCCTGTTCCGGATGTACCGACCAGTCCGTTTCAAACCAAGATAACAACGGGGCAATTTCAAACGGCGTAGCGGCAACGAGTAAAAGGCGCATGGCGTGGAAGTCTTTTAATTTTTGCACGAAGGTAGTATTACCTTTGACCTGCAAAGCCTGTTTGTATGAAAAAGGAATGGTTTCTGGAGTGGTTTGATTCGCCCTATTATCACGTTTTATATCGCAGTCACGACGACAGTGAAGCACACCTGGCCATCGATGCATTTCTGCAGCCACTCGACCTGGCACCGGACGCGCGAGTGCTGGACCTTGCCTGTGGTAAAGGCCGGTATGCGCGATACCTGGCGGAAAAAGGCTTTGATGTAACCGGTCTGGATATTTCGGAAGCCAGTATTTCTTACGCCCGGCAGTTCGAACAGGAGCAACTGGCGTTCTACCAGCACGATATGCGCAAGCCGTTTCGCAGCAATTACTTCGATGCGGTGTTAAATATGTTCACCAGTTTTGGTTATTTCAACACCGATCACGATCACCTGGTGACTTTGAAAAATGTATACCAGCAGCTGCGACCCGGCGGCCTTTTCCTGCTGGACTTTTTCAATACAACGGCGGTTTGTCAAAATTTGATTCCCGAACAGGTAAAGACGATCGAGGGGATAGATTTTCACTTGCAAAAAGAGATTCAGGATGGGGTTGTTTACAAAACAGTCGACTTCACCCTAACCGGGCAACCGTATCATTTTCAGGAACGGGTGCGTTTGTTTACGTTGACTGACTTTCAAGTGCTTTTTGCCGCCGCAAACTTGCGCATTCGCCAGACCTATGGTGATTATCAATTGAGCCCGTTTGATGAAAAAACTTCCAGCCGGCTGATTTTAATTGCCGAAAAAATCCATAGCACATGAGTTGGTTAACGCTGCTCAATCAGGTCGATGCGCAGGTTTTTCAGTGCATCAACCAGCGCTGCGCGAATCCCGTCTTCGATTTGTTACTTCCGCTTTTCCGGGAAAAACTGTTTTGGGCACCGCTCTACACTTTTGCGGTTGCTTTTCTGGTCTTGAATTTTGGCAGGAAAGGCTGGCAGATTTTACTCGGGCTCGTGGTGGTGGTGGCATTGTCCGATGGCATCAGCAGCGAATTGATCAAGAAAAACGTGCAGCGCGTAAGACCTTGTAATGATCCGGCTATGGTCGAAATCGTGCAATTGCGCATCGATTCCTGCGGCAGTGGATATAGTTTTACTTCTTCCCATGCCGCTAATCACTTTGCAGTAGCCATTTTTTTACTGCCTTTTCTGTCCCCACTGGCGCGGTGGATACGGCCGGCCTTGTTGGTTTGGGCCGGCATAATCGCCTTTTCTCAGGTGTATGTGGGGGTCCATTATCCGGGCGACGTACTGGGTGGCGCGATGATCGGGGCAATGGTTGGATGGAGCGTTGGCGTGTTATTGCAAAAGTATTTGTTGTAGGTGCCTAATCCTCCAATGGCAGATTCGTTGTTTTTCTCAAATGAAATTATTTTGCAACAGGTTTATTCACCGGATGATTTCAAATCACCCAGTAAATAAACCTGTTGCAAAATAATTTCAGTCAGTGGATCAGAGGCGAAATTGACAACCAATTTTGCTCGTACTATTTTATCGTACCACCGTCACGTCTCCCGAGAACATATCCGTTGTCCCGTCGAAATATTCCACTTCCGTGACGTAGATATATACGCCGGGATTGACTTTGTCGCCCCGTGAGCGGCCATTCCAGCCCAGTTGTATATCATTCGGCAGGAAATTTTTATTGATGAACAGGAGCTCTCCCCAGCGGTCGTAAATCTCCAGTCGTTTCACCGAGCGTACTTCGGGCCCGGCAAAAACAGTGATACCGTCATTAAAATCGCCGACATCCGGATTAAATACATTTGGCACATAAATGCGATTGGCTTTTGCCACCACGATCAAGCGCCGATCGCTGGCCTTGCAGCCGGAAGTATCCGTGACATTAATTTCAAAAATCTGCGTGCGCGTCGGACGTGCCCAGGATTCCAACATAGTCGGCGAACTCAAAAATTCCAGTCCCTGAATCCAGGTGAATGATCCGAGTTGGTCGGCAGTATGTTGGGGCGAAAGGAAAATACTATCGCCAAAATTGATGGTCGTATCTGCGCCTAACTGCACCAGTAATTCTGCCGGTGCCGGCACGAATGCAGTTTGTTCGGTCGTACAGCCATTGACGTCTTCGACCGATAACTGGTAATTGGCACTCGCCAAACCGCCCAAGGTAATCGGGAACGTGCCAGTGGTTTGGGTCGGCTGACCATCCACTAATAAGGTGTAGGGCTGTGCGCCGCCGGAAATCGTATTGATGGTAATCGATCCATTCGTATCACCATAACAAGTCGGCTTTTGTGCCGTAAATCGAAGGAACAACGGAGGCGGTGCAGTCAGCGTAAATGAATCGGTGAACGTACAACCCGCCGCATCCATCAACATCACTGAATACGTGGTATCCGTGAGATTATTGAGTTGCAAGCCGGTCGCGCCAGTATTCCAGTTGGCGGTATAAGGCGGTGTGCCAGTCACCGCCAGGGTAATTTGTCCGTCCGTTTCATCGGCGCAACTGATATTGAAACCGCCGTAATTAGAAACGGTAGCGGTGGCAGTCAGGGTCGAAACCGTTATCGTAGCAGTAGCGCCCGGTATGACGGGGCAATTATTACCGGTTGCTACCAGGTTGGTAACGGTATAAGTTGTGGTGGCAGCAGGACTTACCATTACGGTAGCGCCGTTCTGTACATTGGTCAGTTGTACCGGCGAGGTGCCTCCGCCAATGGTTACATCATACGCAGTACCTCCGCTCAATTGTAACGTCAAGGTAATAGAATCCCCCGCACAAATGGTCGCATCTTTTTGCAAACCGGCGCTCGGGCTCGCTTGAATGGTCACTTGAGCCATACCGCTCACTGTCCCGGTACAGTTGGCATCCGCGACCGAAATCAGCGTGAAGGTTTGCGTCTGCTGCACGTTCGTGGTAGAAATAAAGAAGGTGCTCTGCGGGGAAGTAATCTGCGGTTGTGCGATGCCATTGATTGCGTATACCAATTTGAAGGGCGCAGTGCCGGCCAATTGAATGGCGATTGCAGTGCTTCCACCCAGACAAAGTGCCGTATCACCGGCGATAGTAGCCGATGGCGGTGGATTTACCGTAACCATAGCCGTACCGCTGACGGTGCCGGGACAACCTCCGGCACCAGTTACGCTGACCAGCCCGTAGTTGGTGGTAGTAGTCGGCGTGACCAGTAAAATGGCGTTATTGGAAGCACCGGTGCCATTTTGCGGCACGCCGCCTACCGTGTAGACAAAATTGAAGGGTCCGGCACCCGTAAATGCCACATTTAACGTGGCAGACTCGCCGGAGCAGAGATTATCCGAACCTGATAGCGTCGCGGTCGGCGCGACACCCCAGGTTATGGTTGGTCCCGCAACCAGCGACAGGCATGGATCATTCGGGTCAATGCCGATCGAGGTTTTATTTCCGGCTACAGCAAACACGTAATAAGTCGTTCCCGGTAGGGTAGTAGCTGGGTTATAGGCAAAAGAAGGGATATTATTGATCGCCAGAATAAGCCAGTTGGCCGGATTCGTGCTGGTCACTAATATATAAAGTAACGAATCATTCGGCTCTAACACGCTACCGGTGGCAGCTGGGAAGGTAGCGGTCAGACCTTCACAAAGCACTAATGCTGTTGTATTCATCACCCCGGCGTCGGTGACGCAATTACACAGGGACACTCCGCTCACGGTATCTTTACCGCAATTGAACTGACTGTCTGTTACCACAAAGTTGTAGGGTTGCGTGCTTGCAATGCTGTTGCTGATGAAGTGCCCCGTCCCATCCAGAGTGCCTGGTACCGTACCCGTTATGGTTACATTTCCAGGTGCCGGGGAAACATTTAATAGGTCAAATTCAACTGTATAGGTTTGGAAATCCGCCGAACAGGTGACGGTCGGATTGGTGATCACGGGTGCCTGATGCACCGTGACAACCGCCTGTCCGCTGACCGTACCGACACAGCCATTTGCATCCGTTACGGCCACTGGAATGAACGTGGCCGAATTTTGCAGGGTCGCGCTAATATTAAAGGTATTCTGTGCGACGGGCGTAATTATGGTCGTGCCGTTATTGGTGTAGGTAAAAGTATATGGCGGAATTCCAGTAAACGTCACGGGGATTATTTGCGAAAGACCCCGGCATACGTCGTAGGTACCGGTTAAAGAAACCGTTGGCGGAGGATTCCAGCGAACGGGTGTGCCGGTCGCAATATTCAGACATGGATCGTTTGGAACCACCCCTCCTGCTCCGTTGCTGGTACCCGCGATCGCTGTGATGTAATAGGTGGTCCCCAAGACTGTAGTGCCAGGAATGAACGCAAAAGTCGGAGTCGTGTTGGTCGCCAGAATCGTACCGACTGTACTTGACGTCCCATCGTGCAGTACGAAAATCAGGAGGTCGTCTGCATCCAGGACTTCATCGGCATTGTGCGGTGCTGTGGCATCGGTTACCTGGCAGAATTGTAAGAGTGTGGTGGTCACCATCGTTCCGGCATTGGTCGTACAGGTGCAGTTTGAAACGCCGTTAAAGGTCGTTTCTCCGCAGACAAAAGAATCGCGTACGGTTGCTGTATACGGTGTGCCAAAGGGAATCGGATCGCTCAGGAAATTATTGCCCGTGAAGGTGCCGGTTAGATTGTCGACCTCAAAAGGCGGATAACCCGGGGATACGGTGAAAGAAACAGTGTAAGTGGCGCTCGCAAAATCGCACGTAGTGACCACATTGGTAACAGTTGGTGGGCCGTACACCGTGATCATATCTACGCCGGAAACCAGTCCGTCCGAGCAGTTCTGATCGGCTACACTATCCAGGGTAATCAGTACCATTTGCATCGGACTCACCTGCCAGGAATACGTCGTACCGGTAATATTTGTCACCGGAGTTTGCGGTACGCCGTCGATCGCTGCGGCAAATGAAAAAGGAGGGGTGCCGGTAAAGGTTACGGTCAAGGTCAGCGAATCGCCCTTGCACAGGTCTGCCATAAAACTGGTCAGGGTAGCTGTGGGTTGTGGCTGGAATACAATGGGCGTTCCCAGAGACACCGACAAACACGGGTCGGTCAGGTCAACCATGGTCGGGCCGTTGGCGTTGCCGGCTATGGCCGAAATAAAATAGGTCACGCCAGGCACCATACCTGGCTGAATGGTAAAAGTAGGGGTGCTGCTCCAGGCAAAAATCGTCCCAATCGGTAATCCTACATTACTGTGCAATATATAACGCAATTGGTCATCCGCATCCGAGACCTGCCCTGCCGCATTCGTCACGGTAACAGCACTGTTTTCACAGGCGGATACCAAGGCATTGCTCATCGTTCCGGCATCGGTCGTACAGTTGCACGTTGGCACGCCACTCACCGTGATATTCCCGCAGTTGAAAAAATCGCGCACAACAAAATTGTAGTTTTGGGCAATGAGTAAGGTACTGCTGGTGAAGGTGTTACCCGTAAAAGTGCCACTGCCCGAAACCAAGGTATAAGGCGGTGTGCCGTTAACGATATTAAATTGTACGGTATAATTCGTATTCGTCGGGTTGCAATTGAGCTGTACGTTCGTAAAGGAAGGCGTAGGATGCACGGTAATTACGGCCGATCCCACAGGCACCCCCACGCATCCGGGCGATCCCACGCTGGTGAGTACATACGTAGTGGTTGCGGCAGTGGTATTGACCGGAATTAAGTACGGGTCGTCAAAAGTAGTGTCGGCGGGTTGCAGAATCCCGTCTTTCGTATAGGTGATCGTGAATGGCCCCGTTCCGGTAAAATCTACGGAGACATTGGTCATCGCCGTATTGCAAAAAGCCTGCGTGCCCGTCATAATGGCGGTAGGCGGAGAAAATACAAAAACATTGGCTTGTCCGCCCACGGCGCCGACACAAGTGGCGTTGGTAACACTGACGAGCCTGTAAATAGTGCCGCCGCCGGGATTTACGTTCAGAATATACGGATTTAAAGAAGTCGTAATGGGCGGTTGTGGCATCATATTAATGCTATACACAAACGTATAAGGAGCGATTCCCTGGAACGAAATAGTTACGCTCGCACCACTGGAATTGCCCTGGCAGATTTGTCCGCCGCCGGAAATGTTGGCCGTTAGCGTAGGCACGATCGTTACTGTAGCGGCGCCTGAGACGGTGCCTGGGCACCCTCCCGACGTAACGCTTACCAGCGTATAAACCGTTGTATCTAAAGGAAATGGTGCCAGTATATCGGGGTTGCTGCTCGTGGTAATCGGTGGCTGTGCTACGCCATCCACCGCATATACATACGTGAATGGTGCAGTCCCGGTAAAAGTAACCCGTATAGCAGCCGAGCCAATTCCACATATCGTAGTGTCGCCACTGATAACCGCCGTCGGTGCCGGATTTACATTAAGCGTAAAGGAGCCACCGGTTGTTCCACCCGTACAACCTGGCGTACTTATACTCACCAGCGTAATGACATTGATACCGTTGGCGGGCGTCAGCATCAGCGTATACTGGGACACGGAAGTCGTGACCGGCGTTTGACTTACGCCATTAATCGCATAAACAAACGTATAAGGCCCGACACCGCTGAGGTTGATGGTCATATTCTGGCTTTGTCCGGCGCAAAGGGTATTGGTACCGCTTATCAGCGTGGCGGTCGGTCCGGCGTTGACGGTTACCGTCGCCGATCCCGACACGGTGCCATTACAACTGCCGGCACTTACCCCGGTCAGCACATAAGCGGTAGTCGCAGCAGGGGTTACCATCAGGGTATACGGATTATTGGTGGTAGTAATCGGGGTTTGGGCAATTCCCCCGGCCGTATAGTCAAACGTGAATGGTCCGGTTCCAGTAAAAGTAACGGTCAGGTTAGCGGTTTGTCCAGCACAGACAGCCGTGGTGCCGGCGATAGCCGCAGTTGGTGCAACCCCGATTGTGACCGTCGCTGATCCCGACACCGTACCGTTACAACTACCGGTATTAACATTAGTCAGTACATACGTGGTAGTGGTGGAAGGGGTTACGACTAAGATGTACGGATTAGTAGCGGTCGTGACCGGCGTTTGGGCGACTCCTCCGGCGGTATAGCCAAACGTGAATGGCCCGGTCCCGGTAAAAGTCACAGTCAGGTTAACATTCTGATTGGTACAAGCAGTGGTGGTACCGGAAAGCGCGGCCGTTGGGCCTGTGCCAACGGTTACGATTGCCGATCCGGAAACGGTGCCATTGCAACTGCCCGCATTCACGCTGGCCAGCGCATACGTACTGGTTGCAGCGGGCGTTACCATGAGCGTGTACGGATTACTGGACGTCGTAATGGGCGTTTGGGCAATTCCACCTGCCGTATAGTTAAAGGTAAATGGTCCGGTTCCGGTAAAAGTAACGGTCAGGTTAGCGGTTTGTCCAGCACAAACGGTCGTGGTGCCGGAAAGCGCAGCCGTCGGACCTGTGCCAACGGTTACGATTGCCGATCCGGAAACGGTGCCATTGCAACTGCCCGCATTCACGCTGGTCAACGCATACGTAGTGGTTGCAGCAGGCGTTACCATTAACGTGTACGGATTACTGGACGTCGTGATCGGAGCCTGCGCGACTCCTCCGGCGGTATAGTTAAAGGTGAATGGTCCGGTTCCGGTAAAAGTAACGGTCAGGTTAGCGGTTTGTCCTGCACAAACAGTCGTGGTACCGGAAAGTGCAGCCGTCGGACCGGTGCCAACGGTTACGATTGCCGATCCGGAAACGGTCCCGGTACATCCTGGATTTGAAACGCCGGTCAATACATAAGTCGTTGTGGCAGCAGGCGTTACCATCAGGGTGTACGGATTGCTGGACGTTGTGATGGGGGCCTGCGCTACGCCATTAGCCGTATAGTTAACGGTGTAAGGAGCCGCACCGGTAAACGTTACGGTCAGGTTTGCGGTTTGCCCTGCGCAGACGGTCGTGGTGCCGGAAATTGCCGCAGTGGGGCTGGGTGAAACGGTAATTACGGCTTGTCCCGATACGCCACCGGGACAACCGTTGGAAGTTACACTTTCCAGTACAATCGTGGTAGTAGCACTATATGTAGTAGGCGGGAAATTATAGGGGTCGTTGGTGGTAGTAACCGGTGGCTGATCTGAACCATCGATACTATAGACAAAGGTATACGACGGGCCGCCACCGGTAAAGTTCACGGAGATCGGTGAATTTTGCCCGGAGCAGATTATGCCGCCACCACTCAGCACAGCATTGGGCGCGGTACTGACCGTCACGGTATAAGTTCCGCTCACGGTGCCCGGACAGGTATTGCTGGTTACACTTACCAGGGTATAAACAGTACTCGCGGCCGCCGGATTAACCATCAGCGTGTAAGAGGGCCCGACGGTAGTAATGGGCGACTGTGCAATTCCATTGATACGGTACACAAAAGTATACGTTCCGGTTCCGTTAAAGTTGACCGTCAAATCGAAGGGCTGACCGGCACAAATGGAAGAATTTCCGGATACCAATGTAGCGGTAGGCGTGGGTGTTACGACAATACTGGCGCTGCCCGTCGCATTGACGGTGCAGTTGCTGGCGGTAGTCAAACTGACGGCGGTGATGGTGGCATCCGCAGTCAACCCAGGTACGGAGAAGATATAAGGATTGGCACTGGTGGTGACGGTTTGATTGGTACCGTTTATCGAATACGTAAACGTATAAGGTGCCGTACCGGAAAAATTTACCGAAAAACTCGCGCTGCCACCGGCGCAAATATTGGGATTGCTGGTCAGGGTCATGTTGGCTGAAGGGGCCGG